>JADFIJ010000097.1 GCA_022566775.1 Pseudomonadota bacterium
GGCTTGGCAAGGGGCATTTGTTTTTCCGTTCCGGTGGGCCATCCCTGGGCGCTAGTCACTACAAAACAATACCCCTTCCCAATCCCCTGTCAAATTCAGTGTTAATTTCAGCTGCTAGTCCCGTTATTGCTGCAACAAAAACAAAGAAACCAGTGAATATTAGTTTAACCCGTTGAATTATATAAATATTATATGTGAATATCTCAGGCACTATCCGCGAACTGCATACTGTGCAGAACGAAAAACGGAAAGGGAGGCTTACTGCCTTTCCGTTCCGTTTTCATATCCGGGCTAGCTTATTGCGGACAATTCAACTCTTTGCCTGGCTTGCATCGTAAGTCTCGACTCCGCCCGTCGTCTCTTGCGCTTCCTCTTCAGGCGCCAGGGGTTCGAGTGCCTCGCTGTAAAGGAACAAGTCCGTCAGCACCGCCCGCAGATGAATCGAAGCATTCAGATTATCCACAATCTCAGAGCCAATCTTGTCCTGTGACAGGATAAAGCGCAGCGCGGCACCGGCATTGCGGCAATCGCTGGCGATTACCTGCTCGAAGTCGTCGGTACTGTCGGCAAAGGCAGCGGCGATGTTTTGCATTGCCTGGGCTACGTCTTCGATGGTGGGTCGGGCGTGGGGGCCGGGGCCGGTGTCAACGCCGGCCGGTCGACCCTGGGCAGCATAGGCCAACAGGAATTCGTAACCGGCCTCGATGGCCTCGATGTCATTTGCAATCACTAGGGGTCTCGTGTCGGTGCTGCTTAGTCAGCTTCTTTCGGTGACCAGCGGCTGGTGTCGTGGTTGGCTGTCATCTCATCTTCTGAAATCCAGCCGGAAATCATTGACCGTGTATAGAACAGTTTTTCCGGACGCAGGGCGAAATAAATGTGCGTCGCCGCCAGGGCAACCAGGGCCAGGGTAGACAAGCCGTGTAGCAGGAACACCAGACCGAGTTGACTCTCAGGCATGCTATTGGTGCGATTCCAAAATGGTGTATCGATCTGTATGAACATCAACAGACCAGTCACAATAACCGCCAGCACGACGACAGTGACTGCCCAGTGCATCCCCTTCTGTTCGAACGAGTATTTACCGGGTTTCTTGGCGGAATCGAAGGGCTCGCCAAAATCCCTTGGACCCAGAATCATCGACTTGAAATCCTGCCAGAACAGTGAGCGGACGATATGAAAAATCACCACGAAGGTAAGCACCAGGCCTGCGATCCAATGCCAGTTAAGCCAGGCGATACGCAGGCCGATGATGGGCGCTACGCCGGTAAGGATCAGCAGCAGAATGCTGCCGGCCATGATCCAGTGAAATAATCTGTCGATAGTTTCATGTCTGAGTACGCGCCGGCCCTCGCTGGAAGGCTTGTCCATTTTCTTATTGGCGAGCACGGCCATGATAATTGCATGGGCCGCAAGCAGAATCAGCACCGCAACAGCGACAACCCAGAGTAAATCCCAGGAAACGCCGAGAATAACCTCCTCACCCCACACATCGTATTTATAGCGAACTATTCCTTCTCCCACTGTACTGCCCTCTTATTATGTTTTCACTCAGCTAAACGGGGTGGACCCGGGACTTAGCCCCGGATCGCTCTCTTCACAAGATTTTCCATCAGTGGCACCTTGAAATGATTGTAATTCAAAGGCCTTGCGCCAGCGCTGGCGATCGATGCAACATCTTCAGCCAGTTGTTCTGAGCGCTGTTGTCCACGTATTGCATCTTCAACCGCATTCAGACGCCTTGGCGTGCATTCGACTGCGCCACAGACGATGCGAGAATCTTCGATGGTGCCGCCGGAGACCTTGAAGGCCGCCGCGACATTGACCAGGGCAAAATCCCAGACATTGCGGTCGGCCACCTTCTCAAAATAGAACTCGGCGTTGGCCCAGGTATTGGGAATCCTGACAGCCGTCAGAATTTCACCTTCGTTCAGCACCGTCATGTGGAGGATATCTCGCGCCGGTCCAACAAAGAAGTCCTGTGCCGTAATCAGGCGTTGGCCGCCGACCCGGGAAACCACCATGGTGGCATCCAGGGCGACCAAAGCAGGCGCAGTGTCAGACGGACTCACCGCGACACAGCGACTGGCACCAAACAGGGCATGCTCACGATTCAGACCTTCCGGGGAATCTGCATAGCAGATGTTGCCGCCGGCGCGATAGCAATCCAGGCCGCGCCGGTAGTACCAGCAGCGAGTATCCTGGACCAGGTTGCCGCCCAGAGTACCAACGTTGCGAATCTGGGGGCTGGCAACCCGACCAGCGGCAGTCGACAGCAGTGCATATTTGGATTGAATCAGGGGATTGGTGGCGATCTCGGTAATCGTGGTTACCGCGCCTATCTCGATACCGTCTGCGGTTTCCTTGATCCCTTTCCAGGCATCGACCTGGGTAAGTTCGATCATCGCAGCAGGGGTCTTATTGCGGTCCTTCAACCAGCCATAAGTGTCCTGACCGCCACCGAGTAGCCAGCCATCGGCACCCAGTGTGTCCGCCAATGCCAGGGCGGTGGCTTCATCAGTCGGCTGATAAAGTTCGATATCGGGCATTACGTCATGTGATGTGGCTACCATATCAACCTCGGAAATTGTTTTGAGCCAGTGGTATCGCGTCTTCCGATATACCGGCTACGTGGTTAATGATCATGTCTGTAGTCACAGGCGCGGCGTTAAACAAGTGACCATCCAGCGCGTCTGAAATTGCAGAGTTAAGTGCAGCAGAAACTGAACCCATCGATGGCTCACCAATACCGCGAGCGCCTACGGGGTTTTCCGGGTCCGGCAGATCGACCCAACCGGTGCCTATGTTTGCAGGCGTATCCAGGTAGGTAGGTATCTTGCTCTGCCAGAAACCGGTACTGGCAGGGATTCCATTCTGGGGATCGTAGAGGTGTCTTTCCAATGCAGACAGACCGATGCCCCATACGGCTCCGCCGACTAGTTGGTTCTTCAATCCCTGTGGATGCACTACGGTGCCACATTCGGCGATGTTCACCAGCTCGATAATATCGAACTTGCCGGTTTCCGTATCCAGCTCTATCTCGATCATAGCGACCGCGAAACCCGGTGGGTTACCAGCGTGTCGGGGGTCGTGATAGATGCCCATCAAGGCCGATCCTGCCAGCCTGGATACCGATAATGCGGTGAGTGAATTCAGGTCTTCAGGCACGTCGGCCTCACCGGTGAATTTTCCACCCAGTTCCAGGGCGCGTTGAGCGACTGCGGCGTAGGTCATGCCCACCGTGTTATCGGTGATCTGATAGACCCGGGACCCGTCGATGTCGTAGTCCGCGGCGGCGCCACCTAGATCCATGGCCACAATTTCTTTCATCTTCGCCAACATATCCTGCGCCGCGCCATAGGCGGTGCGAGTATTGGTGAAGATCGAATTACTGCCATCCTGGGGAGAGGAGATCGCCAGGTGTCTGTCGGTGCGGCCGGTGACGATATCGCAGTCTTCCCAGGGCATCTTCAATACTTCGGCGGCGGCGCGAGAGGTAGAGGCGTAGGAATAGGTGCCCAGGTTGCCGACGCCGGTATGCATCTGTAGACGACCGTTTGGCAACATCCTGACGATGCCGTCCATGCCACTACGGCCGGCATTGTGATAACCCTGGCCGATGCCAAGACCTGTCACCTTGCTGCCATTGGTCTGTCGGGCTCGGGACTTTCTCCCATCCCAGTCAAATTGCTCGGCGGCCTGCTCCAGGCACTCCGGCATATAGGCACTGGTGAAAGGTGTGCTCCTGCTGCCGCTGACATCACCGTTCTGGGCCGCATTCAGCTTGCGGATTGCCAGTCTATCCAGGCCCAAGGCCTCTGCGGCCTTGTCCATGATTGGGGCAACGATGGCCATGATCTGGTTTTCACCGGGACCCCGCTGGGCGCCTCGATGGCCGGTGTTGGTACCGATGGAGGTATTTCGGAAGCGCATCGCTTCGACTTGATAGAGCGCACTGACACCGGCTGCTGCGGAATTCGCATCGCCGCCGCCGCCCTTGCCACCACTGTCGGAGACACAATACATATCCATGGCCGCCATGCTGCCATCGCTTCTGAAGCCGATCTTGATCCAGCCTTGCAGGCCTTGTCTGGCGCCGCCTATGGTGAATTCTTCTTCGCGGGTCACCCGCATCATCACCGGACGATTAATCTTCTGGGAGAATCTGGCCGGGATTGCCATGCTCGGAATACTGCCGGCTCGAGAGCGTTGGCCGAAACCACCGCCAGTCGCTTCGTTGATGAAGACGAAGTCTTCCAGTGGTACACCGATGATATTGGCCATGGGCTCGGCGAGAGCTGTCAGGCTCTGGGAGGTACCGTGCAGGTAACATTTGCCATTTTCCCAGTAGGCCATGGCACTTCTGGGCTCCATGGACATATGGGGGTAGCCGGCGGTTGAGAATGCAGTCTCGTAGATAAAATCTGAACTGGCGAAGCCGGCCTCAAGATCGCCGTATTCCCAACTTTGCTGTGGTTCCGCCGAAGGCTCTCTGCCGTTCTGAAAGCTGGTTACCTGATCCGATGTCCATTTCTCCTGGGCAAAACCCTGTCGAAATACGAAGGTATTACCGCCGGTATAGGCATCGGGGCCGCCTTCTCTCAAGCTATCCAGGGGATCCAGTACGAAGGGCAGTCTTTCGATGGTGAGGGAAATCAGGGCCATCGCCGATTCGGCGGTTTTCTCATCCACCGCGGCAATGGCGAGGATTGGCTCACCCACCAGGGTGGGCTCGTTGGTCAGTATCTTGAGGCCGGTGCTTTGCGGCTCGCCGTCCGGATAGACGTCGTCGGCGGTTAAGATGCCAACGACACCGTCCATCGCCAGCGCCGCGGTGGCGTCGATATTGACTATGCGGCCGTGGGGAACGGGACTGGTGAGCAACCTGGCGTAAACCATGCCTTCGCGCGTGTAGTCCTCTGCGTACTTGATTCTGCCAGTGACCTTACCCGGCACATCTGGTGGAACGAAATCTTTACCAATATGCATATATGCCATGATGTTTATCCTATTTCCGCTGCGCGCATGACGCCATTGAGGTAAGAGTCATAAGAACCACAGCGGCATATATTACCTGCCATACCCTGACGTGCTTCTTCCCGGGTGGGGTTAGGGTTGGCTCGCAGCAGTCCTACTGCAGCCATCACCTGCCCTGGTGTGCAGTAACCACACTGTGGGGAAAGTTCTTCCACAAATGCCTGCTGCACCGGATGTAAATCCCCATTCGCCGATTCCAGTCCTTCGACTGTCTCGATACGCATGGCCTTGACCGAATGGGTCAGTATGGAACAGGCGTAGGAGGGGATGTCATCGACCAACACGGTACAGGCACCACATTCGCCGCGGTTGCATCCCAGTTTGGTTCCGGTCAAGCCCAGCTTGTAACGCAGGGTAGATGCCAGTGTCTCCTGGGGAGCAACATCTACGGTGCGGACCTGGCCGTTTACATTGATTCTGATCAGACGCTCCACCGAGCCAGGGGGGCGTTCAGCACCATTGGCGGCATACCAGATCGAGGTCGATGTGGCTGCAGCACCTGAGGCGATCACTCCTTTGATGAAGCGTCTACGGGTTAGTTTAGGGTTCACGGGATACATTCGCCTCCGTTGTTGGGAATGGGATCAATTATTCTTGTTCTTCTAGTATTGAGAATAGACTGCGGGTGAAGCATTTTTATTATGGTCAAGCAAGATCGAGTAGAGTAAATCACCTACTGGTTTTTAGCAAGCTACTCCAGCGCAGGCGGGGCGTGGCGTCTGGTGATTTGGGGCAGGGCTGTAGTGCGCTCCGAACGGCGCCAAAAATGCCATGAATTTGATGCCGATTTACACTGTTGCTGGTCGCCTTGCCGGGCTGTAAAATTCGGCCCCTGTGGCAGCCGATAACATCGCATATGGAACAGGGCACTGACACCCCCTATCGAGTTGCCAACCCACAAAGCTGGGTTTTCAGCCGCTGTCTTTTGCGCTCCAGCCATAGCCGGCAGACAATTAAGGCCATCCTTAGGTCTGTTGGCTGGTTCAAGTGCCCAGGCGGCTATGACAATATATTGCCATTTTGTGGCGCAGGCTCATCGCTTATAACTGCTGCGAAATCAGCCAGTTAGCCAAGCTGCAAAATCCCGGAGAGCCGCGTCTTCCTTGACTTTTTCTGACGCAATGTTATTGTTTGCGGCCCTCTCCGTGGTCCCTGATTAATGTGGGGGGACTGATTGAATCGTCAAGCCCTCTCAGGACACAATACCAGAGTCCGCTTTCATCCCGAGCAGCAGAGCCATCATCGGGTGGTGGAGTAACGGTAGTAGAAAAGCGCAGGGCGAATTAAAAAGAACGATGAGAGACTAATCCTCTATGAGTGACGGCAGACACCTACCCTTGAAATTTGGCTACCCTGAGAAAACCGGGCTGTACGATCCAGCCCTGGAAAAGGATTCCTGTGGTGTCGGTTTTGTCGCCAACATTAAGGGGCAGCCCAGTCACCAGATCATGCTGGATGCCCATCATATTAATTCCCGCATGGGCCACCGTGGCGGCTGTGGATTCGAAGCCAACACCGGTGACGGCGCCGGCATCCTGGTGGCCCTGCCCCACAGTTTCTTCCAAAAGATTGCAAAATCAGACCTCGATGCCGAACTCCCCGCCGCCGGGGGATACGCCGTCGGCAATATATTTCTCCCCCAATTGGAGGCAGAGCGAGCCAAGTGCCGTGCCGTCATCGACGCCATCGTCGCCGAAGAGAATCAAGTATTGGTGGGATGGCGTGAAGTGCCACTCGACGCCGATGCCGCCGATGTCGGACCAGCGGCGAGAACGGCGCAACCACGAATCGAGCAGCTCTTTATTGCCGCTGCAGACGGCCTGTCTCGGGAAAGTTTCGAACGTGCTCTGTACATCATCCGCAAGCGTTTTACTCACCAGTTGCGCAACGATGAGGCGTTGACCGAGGCGAAGCAACTATACGCCTGTAGCCTGTCCAGCAAGGTTATCGTCTACAAGGGCATGCTTACACCCGGACAGTTGTTTCCTTTTTACCGGGATTTGACTAATCCCGATTTCGAGACTCACCTGGCGATGGTACATTCGCGCTTCAGCACCAATACGTTCCCGTCCTGGGATCGGGCGCAGCCGAATCGTTTAATGAGCCACAATGGTGAGATTAATACGCTGCGCGGCAACATGAATGCCATGGTCGCCCGGGAAGGCAAGATTCAAACCGATGTCTTCGGCGACAAGCTCGCAGCTATCTTTCCGGTTATCGAGAGTGACTGCACCGATTCCGGAAGTTTTGACGCCGTACTCGAATTTTTGCTGCTTTCCGGGCGCTCCTTGGCGGAAGCCGTCATGATGATGATTCCCGAGGCCTGGCAGTCCGATGAACACATGGCGCCAGGCAAGAAGGCCTTCTACGAGTTTCACTCAGCACTGATGGAACCCTGGGATGGGCCGGCCTCCATCGTTTTCTCTGACGGCCAGTACATCGGCGCGGTGTTGGACAGAAACGGGCTACGCCCGAGCCGTTATTATCTTACTCACGACGACAAGGTGATTATGGCCTCCGAGGTGGGTGTGCTGCAGGTAGATCCGGCCAATGTGAAACTCAAGGGACGCTTGCAACCGGGCAAGATGTTTTTACTCGATTTTGAAGCCGGCCGTCTGATTCCAGACGAGGAAGTAAAACAAATTATTAGCGCCAAACGGCCTTATGGTGAATGGCTAGCCGCGCAAAAAGTAACGCTTGCCGATATCGCCAGTGTTAGCCCTGCCTGTTCGCTCGAGAACGAAAACCTTTTGCAGCGCATGCAGGCTTTCGGTTACACAACAGAAACCCTGCATTTCATGCTAATCCCTCTGGTGACCGAAGCACGGGATCCGTTGGGTTCGATGGGCTGTGATTCCTCGCTGGCTTGTCTGTCTGACAAGCCAAGAATGATCTATGACTATTTTAAACAGTTGTTTGCCCAAGTCACTAATCCGGCTATCGACTCCATTCGAGAAGAAGTGGTGATGTCCCTGGAATGCTTTATCGGTCCGGAGGGCAATTTGCTCGAGTCGACTGCCGAGCAAGTTCATCGTTTGAGTCTCGAGCATCCAATACTCTCCAATCGGCAACTTACCGATATTAAGCAGATGAACTATCAGGGCATGCGCTCCCAGCTTATTGACATCACTTATGAGGTGGCAGAAAACCAGGGACTTCAAACAGCCCTCGATCGAATCTGTATCGAAGCCGCCCAGGCTATCGAGGATGGATTCTCCTTTATTATTCTTAGCGATCGCAAAATTTCTCAGTCGCGAATTCCACTGAGCGCCATGGTTGCCTGTGGCGCAGTCCATCATCACCTGATCGACGCTCTTAAGAGGACTCAAATTGGCATTGTGCTCGAAACCGGTGAAGCGCGGGAAGTTCATCATCATTGCTTACTGACGGGCTATGGCGCTGACGCCATTAATCCTTACCTCGCCTTCGAAGCCCTGTGGCAAGTGAACAAAGAAGGATTATTAGGCGACAAGTATACGGATGAAGAAAATCTGGTGACTGCCTACAAGAAAGGTATTGCCAAGGGCATGCTGAAAGTGATGGCCAAGATGGGCATCTCGACTTTGCAATCTTATAAAGGGGCACAAATATTTGAAGCCGTCGGTCTCGCCAGTGAAATCATCGATCGATGTTTTGTCGGCACAGCAAGCCGGGTTCAGGGCGTGGGCTTCGACGTATTGATAGAGGAATCACGCAGGCGCCACAGCATCGGTTTTCCGGCCAGGGAGAGCGACAGGCTACCGGCGCTGACAAATCCCGGCGATTTCCAGTGGCGCAGCGGTGGTGAGACCCATATGTGGAATCCGAGTACGATTTCGAAGTTGCAGCTAGCCGCCAGAACTAATAGTGCCGACGCCTATGCTGCCTTTGCTGAATCCGCCAATGAAGACAGCACCCGCCGCGCTACCTTCCGTGGCTTGATGAAATTTAAAACCGATGTAAATGCGGCAATTGAATTAAAAGATGTGGAGCCTGCCAGCGAAATCGTGAAACGCTTCGCCACCGGCGCCATGAGCTTTGGCTCAATTTCCGCGGAGAGTCACGAAACCCTGGCTGTGGCCATGAACCGGATCGGCGGAAAATCCAACTCCGGGGAAGGCGGTGAAGATTCTGCCCGCTTTGAGCCACTGGCTAACGGTGATTCGAAACGTTCTGCTATCAAGCAAGTCGCCTCTGGACGCTTCGGTGTGACCGCCTGGTACCTCACCAATGCTGACGAACTTCAGATCAAAATTGCCCAGGGAGCCAAACCCGGCGAAGGCGGCGAGCTACCCGGTCGAAAGGTGGATGACTATATCGCTCGTATACGCTACTCAACCCCTGGTGTTGGTCTGATCAGTCCTCCACCCCACCACGATATCTATTCGATCGAGGATATCGCACAGCTTATCCACGATCTTAAGAATGCAAATCCCGCAGCCCGTATCAGTGTGAAGCTGGTGTCTGAAATCGGTGTCGGCACTATAGCTGCCGGAGTTACCAAGGCAAAAGCCGATCACCTGGTCATAGCCGGGCACGATGGCGGTACCGGTGCATCACCACTGACGTCTATCAGACACGCCGGCTTGCCCTGGGAACTGGGCGTAGCCGAAACCCATCAAACCCTGGTTATGAATAATTTACGCTCTCGGGTTACCCTGCAAACCGATGGCCAGCTGAAGACCGGCCGAGATATTGCAATAGCGGCACTACTGGGCGCTGAAGAGTACGGCTTTGCTACCGCACCATTAATCACCCTCGGTTGCATCATGATGCGTAAGTGCCATCTGAATACCTGCCCTGTTGGTATTGCCACGCAGGATCCGGAATTGCGTAAGAAATTCAGGGGCAAGCCAGAGCACGTGGTGAACTACCTGTTTATGGTCGCAGAAGAGATGCGCGGCATTATGGCTGAGCTCGGACTGCGTACCGTCAATGAAATGATTGGCCGGGTTGATTTGCTGGACTCAAATGACACTATTGATCACTGGAAAGCAAGCGGCCTGGATCTCAGCGCTATCCTGGAACCGGCAAAAGTGATTTTTGAGGGCACTCAATTTTACAAGACCATGGATCAGGATCACGGTCTGGACAAGGCGCTCGATAATGAATTGATCCGCCTGGCGAGCAAGGCGCTGGAGACCGGAGAAAAGGTTTTCATAGAACATGAGATTATCAACACCAATCGGGTGGTGGGTACCATGCTCTCCCACGAACTGGCTAAGCGCTGGAAAGAACAGATGCTGCCGGATGACACCATCAATATTAAACTCCATGGTACCGCCGGACAAAGCCTGGGCGCCTGGCTGGCCAAGGGCATTACCCTCACGATTGAGGGCGATGCCAACGACTATGTGGGCAAGGGTCTCTCCGGTGGCAAGATAATCATTTATCCGCCAAGGCAGAGCACCTTCAAGGCCGAAGACAACGTGATTGCCGGCAACGTCATCCTCTATGGCGCCACCGGTGGCGAAGCCTACATCCGCGGCATCGTCGCCGAGCGCTTCGCGGTGCGCAACAGCGGTGCAAGGGCCGTGGTCGAAGGCATCGGTGACCATGGCTGCGAATATATGACCGGTGGTCGCGTGGTTGTACTTGGCAGCACCGGCAGAAATTTTGGCGCCGGCATGAGCGGCGGTATCGCCTATGTATGGAATCAAGACGGCGAATTCCAACGGCAATGCAATATGGAAACATTCGAGCTGGAAAAGGTGAGTGCGGCCGAGGACATTCTTGAACTGAAAGCCTTAATTGCGAATCACTATAAATACACTGATTCTCCCGTTGCCAGGGTGATCCTCGATAACTGGGCACACACATTAAGTCAGTTTGTTAAGGTGATGCCTGTCGACTACAAACGGGTTCTTAATGAACAGGCTGCGGCGACCGCCGCCTGAGCCCGGCCACGAGATAGCCGCAAACGACGCACGGGAAGATTTGGAATAGTCAATGGGAAAGCTCACAGGGTTTAAGGAATTCGATCGGGAAACCGAGCCTTATCGTGATGCCATGGAACGGCTGATGGATTTCAAGGAAATTTACACCGAGCACGATGATCGGCACCTGGCCACACAGGGAGCCCGGTGCATGGATTGTGGCGTGCCATTCTGTCAATCCGATGAAGGTTGCCCGGTTTACAATCTGATCCCCGAGTGGAATGACCTGGTGTATCAGGGTCGCTGGAAGGAGGCACTGGAGCGCCTGCATAAGACCAATAACTTCCCGGAGTTCACCGGCCGGGTATGCCCCGCACCCTGCGAGGGTGCTTGTGTGTTGGGGGTGAACGAGCCTGCGGTCACTATTAAAAATATCGAATGTGCAATTATTGATAAGGGATTTGATGAGGGCTGGGTGGTTGCCAATCCTCCCACCACCCGCAGCGGCAAGAAAGTCGCGATCATAGGCTCCGGCCCTGCGGGCCTGGCTGCCGCTGCTCAGTTGAACCATGCGGGTCATGAGGTGACGGTTTACGAACGTGATGATCGCATCGGCGGCCTGCTGATGTATGGCATCCCCAACATGAAACTGGGAAAAGACGTCGTCGATAGGCGCGTCGATTTATTGCGCGACGAAGGCATCAGCTTTGTCGTGAACGCCGATGTTGGCGGTGCCGGCGAGAACGCCCTTGCAGTCGATCAGTTATTAAAGGACAACGATGCGCTGTTACTGGCAACCGGCGCCACCACAGCTCGGGATTTGCCAATTCCTTATAGGGACAGTGACGGCATCTACTTTGCCATGGAGTTTCTGCTCAAGAACACCCGCTCTTTACTAGATTCGAATCTGAATGATGGTGCCTATATCAGTGCCAAAGACAAGAATGTTATCGTCATTGGCGGTGGCGATACGGGTACCGACTGTATCGGCACCTCGCTGCGGCACGGCTGCAAATCCCTGGTTAATTTCGAGATTATGCGCAAGCCCCCGATCGATCGCGCCGAGGATAATCCCTGGCCGCTGTGGCCAATTATTCATCGAGTGGACTATGGTCATGAAGAAGCGGCTCAGCACTTTGGTCAGGACCCACGGGTCTATTCAATCTCCGGCAAGGAGTTTGTTTGCGATGCGAAGGGCAAGTTGCTAGGCATAAATACCGTTGAAGTGGATGAGAACTTTAAGGAGATACCTGGCACGATTGAGTTCTGGGAAGCCGACCTGATTCTCCTTTCCATGGGATTTCTCGGCCCCGAGCACTATGTGAGCGCACAGCTGGATCTGAAACTGGACGATCACTCCAATTACAAGGCCCGGTACGATGAATTTCAGACATCGCGGGCCGGTATATTCGCCGCCGGTGACTGCCGCCGCGGACAGTCCCTGGTGGTAAATGCCATCGACGAAGGACGCCTGGTGGCCGATCGGATAGACCAGTTCCTTAGCGCCTGAAATAAATCAGAATTTCCCTAATTCAAAAAGTCTGGACTGAAAAAGATCCTGTGCGTTTTCCCGGGTTTGACTGAATATATGTGTCGTTTGTCCGCGAATTTGAGTCGCCTAGCCCCCTTGCGCACGCCCATATATCCTTCACTTTAGCCAGCGCTGCGGAAACTCGCCGATGGCTCAGACAGTCCTTGCTTAACCTGTCTAAAGTGAAGGATATAGACATGGCCTGATTGTGCGCAAGGGGACTAGGCGACTCAAATTCGCTTGATTAAGTGAAAACTGATAATTCATTGATTTCAATGT
>JADFIJ010000098.1 GCA_022566775.1 Pseudomonadota bacterium
TATTCCGCAATACGCACGCCTGAAGAAACGACTTGTGGAGAAAAAACTTAAAAAGTGGAAGGCAAGCTAGAACGCTTCTGATTCGACGCTGGCCAGGAAAATTTCAGTATATCGCTCGGCCGAGAAAGCAATCGGATTGCCTGCCGCGGCGGCGTCTTTAAAAGCCATGGCCCCCACTTCTTGCGCGCGATCTCGATTGATCCCGATCTCACTTAATGTCTGTGGTATTCCCAGCTGCTCACGCAAGGACAGAATCCATTCCAAGAAACTTTCAAAGCCCGGGTTCTGTAACTCAAGATATCTGGCCAGGCGCGTCAGCGGCAATTCAATTGCACTACGATTGGCGTTCAGCACATAGGGCATCAGAATCGCGTTGAGCAGGCCATGGTGGCTGTTATAGAGCGCTCCCAGGGGATGAGCCAGAGCGTGCATCCCGCCCAGGCCGCGTTGAAACGCCGTGGCTCCCATGGTCGATGCCACCATCATCTGGGCTCGCGCTTCCAAATCTTTACCATCGGTGTAAGCCCGGGGCAAATAATTTTTTATAAGCCGTATCGCTTCCAGGGCGATGCCCTCGGCCATAGGATGGTAGTAAGTCGCACAATAGGCCTCCAGGGCATGGGAGAGGGCATCCATTCCCGTCGCCGCGGTTAAGTTGGGCGGCAAGCCCACGGTGAGTTCGGCATCCAGAATGACCACCGCAGGCATCATCCGGGGATGAAATATGATGCGCTTTAGCTGCGCCTCGGTGTCGACAATCACCGACGCGCGCCCTACCTCGGAGCCCGTACCCGATGTCGTCGGCACCGCTATGACTGGCACCATGGCTTCGACATTCACCCGGGTGAAGTTGTCACCGACATCTTCGAAATCCCACAGGGGCCGGTTCTGACCCACCATCAGGGCAATGGCCTTGCCTGCGTCCAAAGCCGAACCGCCACCGAAGGCGATGACACCATCATGCTCACCCCCTCTAAAGGCGGCGACGCCGGCGGCGATGTGCGCTCCTGTGGGATTGCTGGCAATTTCTGAATACAGGCCACAGGCCAGGCCGTTCTCAGCGCAGAGCTCGATCGTGCTTGTCACCATCGGCATGGCTGCCAGGCCGGGGTCGGTTACCAGCAGGGGTGCTTTCAGGCCCAGTTGCTGACATATTGTGGGCAACTCGCTGATGCGACCAGGTCCCTGGCGAATGCTGGTCGGATAATTCCAATTCGCGCTAAATTGAGCAAAATTCATGTTGAGCTCTCAAGACGGCAGTTTGAGGTGAAAGGATTTAGGCCGGGTCAGCCGCTCGTATCCCAGTGCCGACAGCGTGCAACCACGGCCGGAATTCTTGACACCGGTCCAGGCCAGGGCGGGGTCAAGATAATCACAGCGATTGAGAAAAAATGTCCCGACCTCGAGCCGTTCTCCGATGGCAATCGCGGCGCCTAAGTCGCGGCTGAAAACACAGGCGGTCAGACCAAATTCTGAATCGTTCATCAGGGTGACCGCTTCATCGTCACTTTCTACTGCCATGATGCCAATCACGGGACCAAAACTTTCTTCGGTCATCAGCCGCATGCTGTGATTGACGTTGGTAAGCACTTGCGGCGCAAGATAGGGGGTCCCAACGCTATCCATGGGGAAATTGGCCGGATCGATATGGGCGATAGCGCCGGCGTCCATGGCATCTTGTATTTGCCCCCGCACGAACTCGGCCGCGCCAGCTCTCACCATCGGGCCAAGTGTGGTATCCGGCGAGTCTGAACGGCCCAGTTTATATTGATTGACCAGAGCCACCGCCCGACTGACAAAGTCATCAAATATCTCGCTGGCCACATAGAGCCGTTCTATGCCGCAGCATGATTGCCCTGAATTGAAGAAGGCGCCATCGATACAGGTCTCTACCGCATATTCAATATCGGCGTCGGCGCGCACGTAGGCCGGGTCCTTGCCCCCAAGTTCCAGTCCCACCGTGATAAACCGGCCGCTGCTCGCCTCCTCGACGACCTTGCCCCCGGCAACCGATCCGGTGAAGGCAACGGTGTTGATGTGGGGCTGAGCGATGATCATCTCCGTGTCCTGGTGGCTGAGGTGCAGGTATTGAAATACCCCCGCGGGCAGATCTGCGGCCTGAAAAGCCCGGGCCAATTGCTCGGCACACAGAGGTGTCTGCGCCGAATGTTTTAGCAGCACGGTATTGCCTGCCATCAGTGCCGGGATAATAGAATTGATTGCGGTGAGGTAGGGATAGTTCCAGGGAGCGATGACGAAAGCCACTCCCAAGGGTTCTCGCTGTATGTAGCGGATAAAACCCTCCGTCGCCGGCAGTTGTATTGCAGCCAGAGATTGCTCCGCAATACCGATCATATGGCGGGCCCGCTCCACCATACCCGCCACTTCTCCTTTCGCATACCGAATCGGGCGGCCCATCATCCAGCACAGTTGCTCTGCGATTTCATCGCCGTTGTCGGCGAAGGCCTCCAGCATCGCCAGACAATACTCTCCCCTGCGGGCTATAGATTCTTGCCGCCATTGCCGTTGTGCTGCCACCGCCGAATCAAGCGCCTGTTTGATTTCGGCCTGACCGGCCAGTGCGCGTTCGACATAGACCGAATCATCGATGGGAGAGCGCGTAATTTGCATCGTGTTTGCCATGTCAGACTGCTGCTTCGGGGTCATTGAATTGATCAGGGCTGCCTAAATAATTTCAAAGTAGCGGGACAATTCCCAATCCGTCACGTGTTTACGGAACTCGCGCTCTTCCCATTCCCGGGTCGCCGCATAGTGCTGAACAAACTCCTGGCCGAAAAGTTCATTTGCGGCCTGGGACTGACGCAATCTGCCCGCGGCTTCAAACAGGCTGGCCGGTAAGGAGTATTCTGCGGGATGCTCCTGCTCATAAGCGTTACCGGTAACCCGCGGCGCTGGATCGAGCTCGTGTTCGATACCATACAGGCCAGAGGCCAGCGCCGCAGCCAGTGCGATGTGAGGGTTGGCGTCGGCCGCACCGAGACGATATTCGATACGCTGTGATTGCTCCGACCCGGGGATCACTCGCAGCGCCGTGGTTCGATTTTCGACGCCCCAGGTCGCATCGAGTGGCGCCCAAAGCCCTGGCACCATACGCGTATAGCTATTCACGGTGGGCGCGGTCATAGCCAAAAACTCCGGCATCAGCCGTTGCTGCCCGGCCAGAAACTGGCACTGGATAACACTCATAGTGTGTTCGCGATCGGCATCGAAGAAGGCAGATTTCCCATCCTTGGACTGCAGAGAAATGTGAATATGCCCACTTTGGCCCGGCTGATCTTCGGACCACTTCGCCATGAAGGTGGCCATCATCTCATTGCGCTGCGCCCAGACCTTGGTAAAGGTCTTGAACAGGGCAGCCTTGTCTGCGGCAGCGCTGGCGTTGTCATGGACTAGAGCCGCTTCGATAACACCCGGCCCGGTTTCCGTGTGCAGTCCTTCCAGGGGCATGTCCATCTCTTCACACAGTTTTAACAAGTCGTGATACTTGCCGGCGTGAACCGAGTTGCGGATGATGGAATAACCGAATGCGCCGGGCGTCATGGGTGTCAGGTTTCGATAGTTTTTGGCTCGCACCGACTCTGGAGTTTCATTGAACATGAAAAATTCATATTCAAACGCCGCGCTGACATTCAAGCCCATGTCGCTGGCCCTGGCGATCGTGCGTCGCAACAGCCCGCGAGGACACAGCTTTTCTGCTTCACCATCGAATTCTACGATAAATAGCAGCATCTCGCCCTCGAAGGGCAGGCAGCGACAACTGCTGGCAACAATCCTCACGGGGGCATCGGGATAGCCGGTGTGCCAACCCGTATAAGACACGTTGTCATAGAGTCGATCGTTAGAATCCCAACCCAGGACGACATCGCAGAATGCGAAGCCATTATCCAGGGACGAGAAGAACTTGTCCTTGCTCAGATACTTGCCACGCATGACCCCATCGATATCGAAGAGGCCGACCTTGATATGGCTGAGACCACGCTCTTCGACGATTTTCCGCGCGTCTGCTACGGTCTTGACTGATCGTGGATCTAGCATGATGGTTCCTTCTCTCCTATGCGCCTGTAGCGACAGGCTAGCACCGCCCTAAGAGTGGCCTGGTCAGGGGCTCCCTAGTTCCAATTCTGCCCTCGATATGGCAGCAAATTCTTCATCCGGGGATTTGGCCACCAGATGATGCCGACTGTAGATCACAAAATAAGCCACCAGCGTCACATAAAAAACGCCGGCCCAGAGTGCGGCCTCCAGACTGACGACAAAGGTACTGGCAAAGGCGATCAGAGATAGTAGCAGCGCGATTCCCGTGGTGATAGTGCCACCGGGAGTGCGAAATGGACGCTCCAGATCCGGCTCCTTAATCCGCAGAATAATATGAGACAACATCATCAGGGCATAGGATATGGTCGCCCCAAAAACCGCCATGGTAATCATCAAATCGCCCTGACCCGTGGTCGAAAATACGAAGCCGAGAATGCCAGGAATAATGAGTGCCATCGGTGGCACTTTGCGGGCGTTGGTCACCGACATAAATCGTGGCAAATAGCCTGCTCGAGACAGGGCGAATACTTGTCGGGAGTAGGCAAATATGATGGAGAAGAAGCTGGCGATTAATCCAAACAGGCCGACGATGTTGACAAAAGTTGCGATGAAGGCATTTTCACCATAGGCAACTTGTAATGCACCGACCAGCGGTGCGCCGTGATCTTTCATCGCCTCCGCCCCCGCTACACCCGGCGCCAGCACCAGGACAATGGCGGCGAAAACCAGCAAAATCAACATGGCGGTAATGATGCCCCTGGGCATGTCCCTGGCTGGATTTTCCGTTTCTTCCGCTGCCAGAGGCACGCCTTCGATAGCCAGGAAGAACCAGATGCCAAATGGAATCGCACTCCAGATTCCCACATAACCCTCGGGCAGGAAGGCGCTGGCACCTGCGGCCTGATCGTTGACGGCGATATCGAATAAATTGTGGTAATCAAAATGCGGGATCAGACCGATGGCGAAGACGATCAGGGCAACAACGGCGATGCCGGTTATCACCATCATAATCTTTAGCGCTTCGCCGGCGCCACGCAGGTGAATGCCGACGAAGGCAATATAAAATACGGCATATACAACAGGGCCGTCGAGGCCGAATATCTCGTTCACATAACTGCCGATGAATACCGCAATAGCAGCGGGGGCAATTGAATATTCCAGCAAGATGGCGGTGCCGGTGAGGAAGCCTCCCCAGGGCCCCATGGCGCGCCGGGCGAAACTATAACCTCCGCCGGCGGTGGGGAGAGAAGACGAAAGCTCCGCCAGGCCAAAAACCATGCAGCCGTACATGGTTGCCATCAGCAGTGTGGCGATCATCATGCCACCCCAGCCACCCTGTTCCAGACCGAAATTCCAACCGGCAAAATCTCCCGAAATGACGTAGGACACACCCAGACTCGCCAACAAGACCCAACCCGCTGCACCCTTTCTTAATTGGCGTTTGTCGAGGTAATCGGCAGACACCTCATCATATTCGACTGTTGCAGCATGCTTCTTTGCGGACATACTCCGGCCTCACTTATGGTTTTCTTGTGCACACAAAAAGAATCAGAACTAGGGAGCCAGGCGGTCGATATCCCAGCTACCGCTTGCTTCGAGGACATACCTGAAGCGGTCATGCAAGCGATCGGCACCTCCCTGCCAAAATTCAATTTCTGTGGCTTCGACACGATAGCCGCCCCAAAAATCTGGAAACGGCACCTCACCGGCTCGATATTTTTGTTTCAGCGATTCAAATTGATTCACCAGCACCGATCTCGATGAAAGCACCCTGCTCTGTGCCGATGCTATTGCCGCAAGCTGGCTGGACTTGGGTCGACTGATGAAATACTTCAGTGAATCTGCTGTGGAAATTTTGCGCGCCTCGCCACCAATCTTTACCTGTCTGTCGATGGCATGCCAGGGAAAATGCAAACTGGTTTTTGGATTGGTGGCGAGTTCTTCCGCCTTGCGGGAACCGTAGTTGGTATAGAAAACAAATCCATCCCTGTCGAAATGCTTCAACAACACGATGCGTTGGCTGGGCTGTCCGTCCGTGGACACGGTGGCAACAGTCATGGCGGTCGGATCACCAATCTCAAGATCGATCGCCTGTTGCATCCACTTGGCGAACTGATCAAACGGATTATCTGCGAGGTCTTCACGGTTCAGACCACCGTGAAGATATTCACGTCGCAAGGACTCCAAATCCATCACGAATTTTCCACTTTATTTGAAGGGTTCATTTTGTGTGTTTGAAGCGTATTGAGCAACATCGGAACTGTTGAAAAGCTATTTAACGACGATTGATTTTAATGTACAAAATCACCGTAATTCCATAATTGCTCTCTGCGCGTGCCGGTCGAGTAAAAGTAAGTGCCGTAACCATGTTTATCATTGGCAAAAAACCCGCCCACAAATTTTTGCCCGCCTGGCCACCGGTAAGTCCCCTGGCCATGATAGAAATCATCTACAAAATCGCCGGAGTAGTTTTCAGTGTTTTCTTTCAACCAAAATTCCGAATGTTCATTTTCATGCCATTGTGGCAAATTGAAAAAATAGGAACCCTCGCCATTCCTCTTGTCGTCCTTCCACTGGCCGATGTACAGATTGCCCGTACCATTCCAGTAAGTGCCGCGACCACTGCGAATACCCTGCACCCAATCGCCGACATAGATGGCAGTCTGGGTAAACGAGATAGGCACCTGCAGGCGACCATGGCCGTCGAATTCGCCGTTTCGAAAACTGCCTCTGTACTCGCCCTTGCCGTAGGGAGTGGTGAGTTCCAGGGAGCCGCGGCCATTTTCGCAATCGCCATAAACGCACTGCCTCGCGCTGACTTCATCTAGAGACTGGGAGAATGAGACCGGTCCGAAGCCAATTGCCAGCAAGCAAATTAATGCCAGCAGTTGAAAAACTTTGTCTCGAAAAATGTTCATACACACCACTGTATCATCAAATAGCCCGCAGGCAGCCGGACCGCGATTATAACCCTATCGCTATCGAGGTCTCCAGCAGCTTGGCGTAGACTTAGGGAACGATGTCTATGGCAGAACAGGTACAGCGGTGGCTGACGGACAATGGTTTCGGCCAGGTCACCAGGAAAGAGAGAGTGGCCGGTGGGTCTATCAACATCAGCTCCAGACTCTATCTAAGCGACGGCCGTCGGGTCTTCCTGAAACAACACGATTCGGCACCTGCGCAAATGTTTATTGCGGAAGCGGCGGGTCTGAGCGCCCTGCGTCAAGCCACGTCACTGCGAGTTCCGACGGTCCTCCATGTCGCAGAAAGCTTCCTGCTGCTGGAAGACCTGGGATCGGGTCAGCCGGATAAGCACTACTGGCAAGAACTGGGATCCGGCCTGGCTGACCTGCATGGCAACCAACAGCCGCAATTCGGTTTTTCCACGGACAATTACTGCGGTTCGACACCGCAAATTAACCCGCCCACAGACGATGGTTTTGAATTTTTTGCCAATTTTCGCATCCGCAAGCTGGCCGTAATCGCCCGGGAACGAAAGCTGTTAAATAGCGCTGCCTTTAACGCCCTGGAATACATCGCCGAAAATCTGAGCCGATGGATTCCTACGCAGCCCGCCGTGCTCATTCATGGCGATCTATGGTCTGGTAATATTCATTGTGACGAGCACGGTGGGCCAGCGCTGATCGATCCCGCCGCCTACTGGGGTTGGGCAGAAGCTGAACTGGCGATGACGCGGTTATTTGGAGGCTTCGGTGAATCCTTCTATGCCAGTTATGCCGAGCACTCAGGCATGGCATCTGACTGGCCGCAGCGGGCAGAACTGTACAACCTTTACCACCTGCTGAATCATCTGCTTCTGTTCGGCGGCAGCTACGGGGCACAAATTGAAGCAATCAGCCGCAGATTTGCGCCGTGACTTTTGCGCCGTGACTAGACCCGGCGCAGCACGTTGAGTGGACTGATACTCACAACCTTGCGGGTTGAGTTCACACCGAGTCCGGCAATAACCAGCATGCCGATCAGGGGTCCTGACAACCACACCCAATAGTGAAAATGGAAATCCTGCTCGAATACCTGCTCCTGCAGATAGTAAAGACTCGCCTCCGCGCCCAGGGTTGCGATCACTCCGGCCACCATGCCGATGCTGGCGAACTCGATCAGCAAGCTGGTGAGGATCAGCTTCTTGCCGGCCCCCAGGGTTCTTAAGATCGCATTCTCATGAAAGCGTTCATCGAGGGTGGCGTTCACGCAGGCCAGGAGCACCAGGCCACCGGATACCAGCACCAGCACCGAAATCAACTCGATTGCCGAGGTCACCTGGGCAATGATATTTTGGATCTGCTCGATCAAGGCATCGATCTCGATCACCACGATGGTGGGAAACAGTCGCACCAGGTCGTTCAATAAAATTTTCTGTTCCCGTTCCATCAACACCGTTGACAGGAATGTGGCGCCGAGATGATCTATCGTGCCCGGTGAAAAAATGATGAAGAAGTTGGGCTGCATATTATCCCAGCGTACGCTGCGAAAGCTGCTGACCTCGGCGCTCACGAGTTGTTGGTTGACTTCGAATTCCAGGCGGTCGCCTAGCTTAAGATCGAGCCAGCCCGCATACTCTTCTTCGATCGAGACATAGCCGGCTGCGGCGTTCTCTCCCCACCAGCTGCCTGCGGTAATGCGATTGCCAGAGGGCACCTCATCTGCCCAGGTCACCTGGCGACGACTGAGGCGGCCTCTTACACGAGTCCCACCGCTACCCTCGGCCTGGGACCCGCTTTGCGCTGCGGCTTCGTCAGTCTCGTCCTGGTCTGACTGCGCCGATTCGGTCAGCGTGTTGGCTTCTCCATCGGCGCCCAGATCCCCCTGGGGATCGGGCAGGTCGCCATTAATCGCCGTTACCCGGGCACTGATCAGGGGGTAGAAGGCGTTGCCCACCACGCCGTTGGCCTCGAAAAACTGCTGAATACCCTCAATCTGGGGCTGGGTAATGTTCATCATGAAGTGGTTTGGGGTGTTTTCCGGCAGCTGGGCCTGCCAGTCATCGATAAGATCGGTGCGGAGCAGGGTTAAAATTAGCAGCGACATGATGGTGATGGAAAACACCATCACCTGTAGCACGCTTTGCTTGCGGCGTCTTCGCGTCGCCGTCATCGCCAACTTCCAGGCACTGCCGGCCTTCATGCCAACCGAGCCGCTGGTCCGCAACAGCGCATAGGAAACAATCGAGAGAAACACGGCGATGGCAGCAACTGCAATCACCAGCACCGAGGTCAGAATGAAATCCTGGCTATACCATAAAACCAGAGATACCGTGCCGACCAGGCCAAAAACATAGGGCATCTTGGCACCAAATTTTTGCTGGGTGATATCCTTGCGCAATACCCGCAACGGCGGCGTCTCTCGCAGCGCCAGCAATGGTGGCAAGGCAAACGAGAGCAAACAGATCAAGGCAGTCAGGGAGCCAATCACATAGGGCTGAAAACCTGCCGGTGGCAGCGTCACCAGAATTACCGTCTTCAGCATCTGTAATATGCCCTGATGCACCAACCAGCCAAGCACGCAACCGACGACGATCGCGATAGCCGCCAGCACCGACTGAATCGACAGGTAGATCGTCATGATCTGTGATGAAGTACAACCGAAGGTCTTTAATATGGCGACGTAGTCATAATGTCGTTCACTATAACGCTTGGCAGTCAGGGCGATGGCGACTCCGGCCAGCAGTACCGAAAACAGCGAACCCAGCAGCAAAAAACTTTCTGCCTTGTTGAGGGCATCGCTAATCTCTTCACTCTCATCCCTGACATCCCGCAGCCGATACTGGCCCTCGTATTCATCCCGCACCCATGTCTCAAACGAATCCAGCTCCGCCAGATCATCGTTGGCAAACAGGTAGCGATAGCTCACCCGGCTGCCGAGTTGCACCACATTGGTTGCCGCCACATCCTCCAGATTCATCATCAGACGGGGGCCGGCGTTATCTATCATGCCACCCGCCTGTCGGTCAGGCTCGGCGATGATGATTTTACCGACGCTGAACTCGGCTTCGCCCACGTATATCGAGTCGCCTACCATGAGCCCGAGTGCGGGCAAGGCCCGGGACTCGAGCCAGACTTCTCCCCTGGGTGGCCCGTTTTGAACCGGCACCCCTCGGGTGAATGGCGCATCGGTGATAATGATTTCGCCTCGCAGCGGATAGCTACCATCTACCGCCTTTGCCGCCACCAGCATATTGCCGCTATCGGAGAATGCCATCGACGTAAACGAGAGGGTTTGGGCAGTACGCAGGCCACGTGATTCGGCCTCCTGCAAGATGCGCTCCGGCGGCAGATTCCTACTCCCCAATACCCGATCTGCCGCCAGCATATTTGCCGACTCCAGCAACAGCGCTTTTTCCAGTCGGTCGGTAAACAGTGCAATCCCGGTTACCGAAGTGACCGCCATCACCAGCGCGAAAAACAACAATCGCAGTTCCCCGCCCCGCCAGTCTCGCCAGAGCAGGCGCAAGGCCAGGCCAAACAGGGTTTTGAACGCCTTGTGGCCGTTCAATTCAGCAACATCGGGTTCAGGCACTGACACGATCCTCGATTTTCTCGTCACTGACAATCTCACCAGCCACGAGTTTGATAATACGGCCGCACCTTTTCGCCAGGGGTTCGTTATGGGTCACCAGCACCAGCGTGGTGGCGAATTCCTTGTTCAGATCAAACAGTAATTCGATTACCTTATCGCCTGTGGCCGTATCCAGATTACCGGTTGGCTCGTCGGCGAATAAAATCTGCGCCCGGGTCGCAAAGGCACGAGCGATGGCGACACGTTGCTGCTCCCCGCCGGAAAGTTGATTGGGATAATGGTGCCCGCGCTCCGCCAGCCCAACCCGCTGCAAAAGCTGCTTGGCTTTGGTATCCGCCTCGGGGTCGCCTTTCAATTCGATGGGCAACATGACATTTTCCAGCGCCGTGAGACTCGGAAGCAACTGAAATGACTGGAATACGAAGCCAACCAGTTGACCCCGCAGAATTGCCCGCTCCTCCTCGTCCATCGCGGCCAGACTGTGGCCATTAAGCTCAACATCGCCAGATGTGGCACCGTCGAGCCCGGCCATCAATCCCAACAGCGTCGACTTGCCGGAGCCGGACGCTCCGACAATGGCCACAGTTTCAGCCTTAGCAACCACCAGGCTGACGTTCTTTAGAATGGTCAGAACACCCTCACTGGTGTCCACGCGTTTAAGCAAATTTTTAACTCGAATCATGTCCCGCTCATCTCACCTTTGGTTATTCCCAGAAAACTGCGCGCATTATAGTCCAAAATCAGGATTAACAAGACGAGCTCGTGTTGCCTACGTATTAAACGATGACCAACGCACCCGTGATTACCTCGTCCATTTCCTGTATCGGCAGCCGTGGCAGATTGCATATCCCATCGGTCTCCATTAACGTAGGTCTCGATTAGACCAGGGGCATCACTGTATTATTCAGAGGTGCCCAATGTTTACCACATTCTGCAGCTGGAGTTGTACCCGATACGATGAAACACCTGATAATTCGATCATTTGTTGGTTTCCTGTGCTGCTGCTCCTTCCTACCGGCTTCGGCGGCATCGACGGACTATATCCTGATGGTTTTCGGCGACAGCCTGAGCGCGTCTTATGGCATCGATGAAGATGCCGGCTGGGTGAATCTCCTCGCTATCCTGATTGCGGAAAAGCAATTGCCCTTCGAGGTGGTAAATGGCAGCGTCAGTGGTGAAACCACGACCGGTGGTCTGAGCCGACTGCCCTCTATGCTGGATAGCTACGCCCCCGAACTTGTTATCCTGGAGTTGGGTGGAAATGATGGGCTCAGGGGCCTGCCACTGGTCCAGATGCGGCAAAATCTGACGGCGATGGTCGAATTGATCGAGCAATCCGGAGCAGCTGTCCTGCTGGCGGGCATCCAGATTCCCCCGAACTACGGTCCCCGTTATACCATTCCGTTCTTCGAGCTCTATGCCGAGTTGGCTGAGGAAAAAAACCTGGCCCTGGTGCCCTTCCTGATAGATGGTATTCACCAGCAGCCGGATTTGATACAGAGTGACGGCATCCACCCGGTAGCCGAAGCGCAATCAATGATACTGGACAACGTCTGGCTCTGGCTTGAGCCGATGCTGCGGAAGATCGCAGACTCCGGTGTTTGAGCGGAGCCCGTCAGGTGAGCGACAACTGGATATTGTCGATGCTATCAATCTCGAAGCCCTGCTCCAGGTACCAGCGACGCAACGCGGCAAGCTCGCCCTTGGCCTCACCGTATATCGATGAAACCCCCTCATCGCGACAGAAATCGATGATCTCATTCAACAGCGCGGAACCAACGCCCTTGTTGCGGTAGTTCTGTGACACTTCGATGAGTTTGAGACAATAACTAACACCTGGCGCCTTATCATCATTAACCGTCTGACGGGTAACCGAATGTCGGCGCCGGCCTCCGGCACGGGAACTCAATTGTGCAAACGCAATCGCATTGGGGCCACTATAGGCTTTAAAAAATAAATTGCGGGACAAACCACTGGGTTTGGTCAGGGTTACATTCGGCAAGTCACATCGGAGTCGATT
>JADFIJ010000099.1 GCA_022566775.1 Pseudomonadota bacterium
ACTCCTATGAAATTAGCCGAGCGCTGTTTAACGAGCATGCTGCGGCATACTCCCAGCAGTACATCGCCTTGTTCATGGTGGCTGGATTGACGGCGATGCTTTTCGCGAAGCTGGTAAGCGGCATTGGCGGCCCCTACCTTACTGTTCTCATCTATGGCTTTTTTGGAAGGAAACTACGTCTAGATAGACACATCGCACTGCCCATCGTCTTTTACCTGCTGGTGAATCTCCTGATTCTTTTCGCCTTCGTTCTTGTAACTCGTTATCTTACCAGCCGTTATACGATTTTGATGTGCATACTCCTTGGACTATTTATTCCCCTGATTCTTTTCAGGCAGCTGAAAAATGTTAGATCGAATCGCCAGAATTTTTTGAAGATCTTTATCGTACTGTTCGTTACTTACTGTGCCATAGATTCCTACTACAGCTTCGGAAGATCCAAAGATTACATTGACGACGCAATAGACTGGATAGTCCAGCATAGGGAAACTCCCGGCGGACTGGTGACGAACAGCCATGCCCTGGCCTACAACAGTGGCAAGATTGAGGATTACGATAAAATCCTGTTCAATCTTACGGCGATTGATATTCTTGACACGGCTGAAGGTGATTTGATCGCCGTCGAGTTGCGCTATGAGATGGAACAGCTGCTTGCCAGCGATGACATCGCCAACATTCTCGAACTGGAGATTGCATTTTCCGATGTAGACAGGCGACGTATTGCTATTTATCGGCGCATCCAGGGCCCACCGCCTTAGCAGAGCAGCTACTACCAGGTCTCTGACTCTTCTCGTTTCGTAACCAGCAGGTTTTCCAGAATCATGTACTTGAGATCGGTTCCCATAAACATGCTGATCGCATCATCCGGGTTGCACACCAAAGCCTCGCCGGGGCGGCTGAGCGCGGTATTAATCAACAAGCCATGCCCCGACAGTTCATGAAAATGACTCAGCAGATTATGCAGGGAAGGATTGGTTTCGGCCCGCACAATCTGCGCACGGGTACTGCCGTCGGCATAGGCAATAACCGGATACTTTTCCTGCCAGTCTTTGCTCACGGTGACACCGATACACATATATTCGTCACTAAACTCGTCGTCTGAAAATTCAGCGGCAACGCTGTCCAGTACAATGGGTGAAAACGGGCGCCACTTTTCCCGGAATTTAACCTGCCTATTGATGACATCTGCAATTCCTTCGGTGGTGGGATTGGCCAGGATGCTCCTGTTTCCCAGTGCACGCGCACCAAATTCCATACGCCCTTGAAACCAGGCCACCAGTTCACCGCGGTTTAGCAACTCGGCTGCGTCTGCGTGTCGATCTTGTAAAATTTTCCAAACCGGTTTGTCACGATTCGCTTTACACGCCTCGATACACTCCTCACTGGAATAGGACGGCCCGAGAAACATACTCGATATCGGTTTCAATCTGACGTTTGTCTCTCGAATCGCATATGCGGCAGCGCCGATCGCGGTGCCGGAGTCGCTGCAGGCCGGATGCACAATCAATTGTTTTACCATCGGCAGTGCCGCCAGGCGCTGGTTAAGCCTGATGTTCATCGAGCCGGTGCCCGCAACTGCCAGTATGCCGGTATCCTGCAATATTTCTGACAGATAATGCGCCACCAGACCCACAGCAATATCTTCGTACAATTTTTGTATTGCTGCCGCGTAGTGGACATAGGGATCGTCGGTCAAGTTGCCGACTCGACGCGGTCCCAGCATGTCCAGCAATTTCTGACTGAAGTAATGCCCCTTCGACTTGGCTTTGTAACGGCGCAGGCCGACCGTGCCTATTAACTTGTTTCTCACCTTGAATTGTTTACCGTTGAAAAAGGCAAGTGGCGAAAGGTCATACCTGGAGGCGTCACCGAAGGGGGAGATGCCCATCACCTTGAACTCGCCATCCAATATTTCGAAACCAAGATAGTCTGTCATTGCGGCGTACATGCCACAGAGGGAATCCGGATTATAGAATTCTTTCAGGCGAGTGATATTTCCATTCTCACCGTAACCAAGAAAAATATTGGAATATTCCCCCTTCGAGTCATTGCAAAAAATGGCGGTTTTCTGATCTGATTCATTGAGGTGATAGCAGCTGCTAGCGTGCGCTAATTGATGTTCGACTGGAACTATTTGAGCCTTGGAAACGGGTATCTGCAGTTTCTCCAGCAGTTTGTCCAGGTCCTTGCGATAACGTCGATATCTCCGATTGCCATTTAGCAGGCCATCGATACTCCGATCGGGTGCGTACCAGTGACGATAGGCGTAATGCCATCGCGCTTTATTCAGAAGTGAAATCGGTGCGTAGGGAATAGCGATGCGATCAATCTGCGACGGTTTCACCCCGGCAATCTGCATGCATTGGCGGGCAGAGTAATAGGGCGCTTCACCTTTCGCGTGTTTTCGACGCAATAGTCTTTCTTCTTCCACCGCCGCAACCAAGTCACCATCGATGAATAATGCCGCGGCTGGATCATGCCCGATTGCGCCTGCCAGTCCTAATGTGATTGTCGCCATGCTCTACCTAAGCTTCGCCTGCTTGCCCTTCGAGGCCACCATTTTTTCAATCAATTGTTCGACGGGTGCCTCGAGCCTGGTGCCTATCCAGTTCTTGCGAAATCGAGCGAGATCTTTCGCAAACCTGTTGCGAAAGCGAACCGCCATTTTATGCCGCCGCATCGAATCCAGGTCCAGCACGTACAGAAGCTTACTCGTGTAAATAAAATTGGTTGCCTTCATGTCACCATGACTGATTTTATAATCACGCATGATTTCGAGTAACTGTTGAAATGCAGCCAATAGCTCATCGGGGGCTATATTGTCCGCCGCCTCGCTTGCAAAATCTGTAGTGAGATGATCGGCTTCAATGCGCTCGCTCAGGAAATAAGACCTTCTTCGGAAAATCCATAGTATTCTGTGCTCCATGAATACATAGGGGTGGGGAGTGGCGACGCCCAGCATTTCCAATACCAACGCGTTACGCCAGGAGTTGTACGCCCGGCCCGACTTAAATAGGCTACGCAGTCCATGGGCAAATTTCTTGATGTTGTAGCGCTTCAATACGTAAACCCGGCCAGCTATGGACACTTCCGCAACGGTCGCCGAATTCCCGTTTTTCAGGATTTTGCCGCGCTCTATGAAGCTGTCAGGGTTCTTCACGAACAAGCCAAATTCATGTGAATGCATGTTGCGGTCATAAACCATAAATTTTGTCGATGTCTGCACGCAGCGGTTGGCGGTGGTTGAACGAAACAGCTTGCGTTCATACCTGGCGAGCCGATGAATTCGCGCCTTCTTCAATCGGAGATCGAAATCGGCAACCAAGCCTGCGGCAACATCTACCCCTTGCTCCAGGTAATGTCGAAGTAATCCCTCAATATTGTGATCCATCGTAACCGGAAACTGGGCGAAGAACATTGCCAGATTTGCCAATTTGGTTTCGGGTTTAATACCATTCCTGGCCTCCTTAATGCCTCCACCATCGAGCAAATAGACATGCCCTTTCGAGAACATGAAATTATCCAAATGGATGTCTTCCTGCAAAATTCCAGCTTTGTGACAATTGGCAATGGACTCGATTACCATCTCGAGCAGCTTGCGCCGATCGGCATCAGCCGCAGCCTCATCCAACAGGGACATCAGGCTAGTGCCTTCGTCCAAGTACTCAATTAGTAAGACCGCACCCTGATTATCCTTGAGTGCGGCCTGATGGAGTATTTTTGGTGTCGGTATCCGGGAGTGGCTTAGCAAATTGACGCCGTTGATGTCTGCCAGAAGATTGCGTTTCCAGTATCCTGACTGATAAAACAACTTGACTATGACCTGCCTGTTCCGCCACTGGGACAAGCCGACTATGCGCTTTCCCGGCACGATTCTTAGAATAGATTCGATGCGCAAATCGATCTGCTGCCGATCTTTAGATACGGACACATGAAAGGGAGTGGGAATATGCCGCCCCATGGAAATGAGATTTGCGCAGGTAAATAGATTCATAGGGCTGAGTTAACGGGTGCTAGTTTTCGATACATTGTTGTAGCTCTGTGCTCTACAGCAGACCAGAATCCTTCTCTGGACACCAGCGAATCACGCAAATCCAGCTGGTCATAAACTTTGATAAATCGAAACAGATCACGACGGCTCAAACCGATATCCATAGCCGAGAAATAGAGCCCCGCAATGTCCTTGACCAACCAACGCCTGGCGAGATTCTTCTTGATCAGGGCACGATGTAAATCAATCAATGAGAGTCTTGGCCTGTTGCCCTGTTCCCCGTCGCTATCGTGCAAAAGGAAGTGACAGAGATAGAAATCGCGATGACAGATGCCGTTCCCGTGTAAGACTCGAGCGATACTCGCGACTTCATTTATGAGTCCTCTCTTGTGGGTATAGACCGGCTTGTTGTCTTTCCAGTGCGCGCAAACATCTTCCAGTGAGTCGGTATTTTTCAGCTCTCGCGTGATGATAAAAGATTTGCGTGCTGCTGGATTCCAGCCGCTACTGCCATAGGCAACAAAATGCATGGTGGCAACGCCGAGTGTCTGCAACTTACTTATTGCCTGCCATTCGTTTTCTGCACCTAAAATCGGCAAGCGGAATTGAATCAGGTTCTTGAATATCTCCAGCCACCCCACTCCGAAATGTAGCTTGGCAAAATAGCTTTCTCCGCCTAAGGTAAACTGAAAAGTTTTTCTTGCCTTAACTTCCCGATATACCTTGCCTTCGATCGAGAGCAGTTGCACAAAAGGATCCGAGCCTCCCCAGTGCCGTTGGAATTTTTCATCTAAATAGCGCATCGGAACTCATCCACTCCCATCTTCTGGCAGGAACAGTTCTTCGAGAATGTCCGCCACTGCTTCGGGAAGCGCGTACAACTCGTCTTTTTCCCCGTACACCAGGCCATTTTTCGACCAGGAAGCCATATCGAGGCCCTCCAACATGGCCAGTAGCCGGGTATTCAATTCGTCCTGATTAAATGGATCGCTACAAACCTCACCGGATTGTGCCTGTTCGATATGGAAGGAATAACCACAGCTCGCCGTCGTCAGTACCGGCAGCCCGGCAATAGTTGCCTCTAACAAGACATAGCCTGCACTCTCAACGTAGGCTGGATGAAGTAACAGGTCCGCCCCTGCTAAAAAACGGGGAATGTCGTCCCTCCCCGGCAGCACCGAAAACTGCTCACTCACCCCAAGCCTGCGCGCCAATTTTTCAAAGCGCCGGGGCTTGTCCTGTCCAACCAGCATGAAATGGGTATTACGCCGCATCCGCACTGGCAACGAGGCCAACGCACGCAGGGACCGATCCACACCCTTAACCCTGAAACCGGAGCCAATCTGCAACAGCAAAACTGTGTCGTCGGCGATGGAAAATTCCTCGCGAAACTGGCGCCTGGCTGCAGGATCCCGGCTTGAAACCATCCGATCTCGTGATATACCGGGCGGCACGGTATGTAAGCGCTCACTACAGCCTGGATAATATTTTAGAAAGGCTTGGTGCTGTTGCGGCGACAGAATCAAGGCATGGGTCTTGCTATTGTCACCGAAGATCGCGTTCTCGTAATTTTTGAAATGTCGATATCGAGGGGTATATTTGTAATAGGCACCGCGCTGTCTGTCCGCCTTCTCGGCGAAACAGGGGTCGGCGGCAAAATACAGGTCCAGTAATGGCATTTTATTGAAGCCAAATACCGGATGTGGCATCTGTCTCGAAAGCGCCTTCTCCACCCACTGGGTAAAACAGCGATACAGTTTCGTCTTGCTCAACGCCTTGACTGGCACCGTGATCAGATTTAGTGCCTCGGGCAATTCGCCTTGCCATTTCATGGTATAGACATCGATCTCATGGCCACGGCTTAAGCAAGCGTTAACAATACGGAGAAAATCTCGTTGCTGGCCACCGTAAGGAAAGTAGGAATAGATGAGAAAGCTGATCTTCATTACATTAATCGATTAACAGCCTCTCAAATTGTCGCCAAACCATGTCAGGTTTGTGAGAAGAAAAGCAGGGCGGAGTGACTGTAAAAGACTTATTCTGAAACTTATCCGTTATCTTGGGCCCATTGTAGGTGCAGGCTTTCCTTACACAGGGGGCACATTTCAGATCGGAAGTAAGGTGCAACTGCTGCTTGCCGTAGGTGCCGGACAGTCCTGGATTGGTTGGGCCATACAGCGACAAGGTGGGCTTGGCCAGTGCCGCCGCCAGGTGACCAAGGCCCGTATCCACCGCTATCACACCCTCCGATAACAAAATATGTCTGGCCAGGCCGGAAAGGGATTGTCGATCGAGTATGGTGACTCGATCTGAGTCGGCAGCGATAAACTCTGCTCTTGTCCTTTCATCGTCGTTTCCCCAGGGCAGCAGGACTTCGTAGCCCGCCGCAACCGCATTATGTGCAAGATGACGCCAGTAGTCCGCAGGCCAGTGCTTGGTACTCCAGGTCGTACCGTGCAGGAAAACAACTTTTTTCCCGGATGTGCCGACTTCTTCTACTCCAATTCGATTGATATCGATGCCGTAATCGATGGTCTCCTTGTCGTAACGATAGTTCAGCGCCCTGGAGAAGAGTTGACGCACTCTATCCACCGCGTGTTCGGTCCATGGGACCGAATACACTTTGTTGTAAAACAAGGTTGCCATCGGTTCCCGGATGGTTCGATTGCTGAGTCCTATAGTTAAACCCCGGGAAATTCGGCTTATGAGCCCGCTCTTGATTAAGCCCTGGGCATCAATAACCAGATCATAATGAACTCCCTGCAATGCGCGTTTGAAAGAGCGAAATTCATTGTTTAAATAGGTTTTGAAGATATTCCTGCGCCAGCGTCTAATCGCGACGGGGATGACCGTTTCGACCGCAGGATGCCAGCCTGGCACCTCCGCAAAATTTTCTTCCACGACCCAATCGAAGACCAGATCTTTACGCGCACGATGGGCATCTGTCACCGCCGGCAACGTATGAATGATGTCTCCAAGCGATGAGACCTTGACAATCAGTACTCGCATATTGCTTTACTCGGGGAGCCTGTGGATCTCTTCAACAGCGTCGATCACCCGCACCGGGTCCAGTTCCCGCAGGCAACGCAGGTGACCATAGGGACATTGCCGTTTGAAACAAGGCCAACAATCTATGTCGGACACCAGCAATTTTACCCTTTCAGCCAAGGGCGGTGTAAAGTCCGGCGATGTGGAGCCATATATAGCCACCACCGGTTTGCCCAGCGCGGCGGCGATATGCATCAGTCCGGAGTCATTTGAGACCACGACCGCAGCCACCGACATGAGATCTATGGCCTGGGCCAGGCTGGTGTTGCCGGCAAGATTTGACCAGCTCCGGGCATCTAATCCACGCGCAATCTCCCCGGCAATGGCGACATCGTTAGCTGAGCCAAATATCCAGACCTGCCAGCCGCGGGCCATCATTGCATTGGCGAGTTTCGCATAGTGCGCTGCCGGCCATTGCTTCGAGGCACCGTATTCGGCACCGGGACATATGGCCAACACCGCCTGGCTGGTTTGCAACTCGAATGTTTGCAGCGCAGCATCGACGCTATCTGGGTCCGTAGTCAAACCGGGCCTGGGAATGTCTGTAGGGGGTTCATTGCGAGCCGGATAGGCCAAAGCCACAAAGCGCTGTGCCATCAAGGGAAGGTTTGCCGGGGTGAGCTTCCGACAATCTGTCAGTATTGGGTTGCGCCACTCTCCGCGCCAGCCTATCCGCCGTGGAATTTTTGCGTGAAATGGAATCAACGCCGATTTAAACGAATTTGGCAGGATGATTGCGCTGGAAAATTTTTTACTGCGCAGGGATTTACCCAGCGCTCTGCGCGCGCGTAGCTTCAATTCACCGTGCGCCACGGGCAAGCCGATACTGTGATCCACCTGCGGCATCCTGTCCAGGAGAGGTCGAGTCCATTCCGGGGCCAGAACGGTAATTTCACAATCCTCATCTTGCGCCTTCAAACTAATGAACAGGGACTGGGCCATCACCATGTCCCCTACCCAGGACGGCCCTACGATAAGGAAGTTTTCGGTCGAATCGATCGAGCGAGACCGCATTTCAGCTGACTACGTTCGCAGGCGTGACTCTTAGAACCTCGTTAATACTGGTTACACCCGCAGCCACTCTCTGCGCACCACTCAATCTTAAACTCAGCATGCCTTCCTTGTAGGCCTGCTTCCGCAGTGCCGGCAGATCAGCTTTAGTGTCGACGAGTTGCTGTAGAGATGTCGTAAATGGCATGACTTCGTAAATGCCTGCGCGGCCCTTGAATCCGGTTTCCCGACACTCCAGACAACCGTTCGTATCAGCTACCTTCTTCGGCAACTTCACCTTCCATGGCAGAGTGATTGCCTCCCACGCTTCTTCATCTATTTTTACCGACTTCTTGCAGCTCGGACACAAAACCCGAATCAGGCGTTGCGCGACGATACCGATCACCGTCGCCTTGATCAGATAGGGAGGCACTCCCAATTCGAGAAGCCGGGTAATCGCTGACGGCGCATCGTTGGTATGCAGCGTAGTAAAGACCAGGTGTCCGGTAAGAGCAGCCTGTATCGCCATCTCGGCTGTGGGGAGATCTCTCACCTCGCCAATCATGATGATATCGGGATCCTGTCTCAGCAAGGCCTTCACACCGTCGGCAAAATTCAGGTCAATGTTTTCCTGCACCTGCATCTGGTTAAAGCTGTCCACTACCATCTCGATGGGATCTTCGATAGTGCAGACGTTCACTTCTTCGGTTGCTAAAGATTTCAGCGTGGAATACAGGGTGGTAGTCTTACCACTTCCCGTCGGGCCTGTAATAATCACGATGCCATAATTGTTCTGGATGATTTTCTTCCAACGTATCAAGTCCTGGTTGATTAGCCCGAGTTCTTCAAACGGCTTCAACAACACATCAGGATCGAAGATGCGCATCACCAGTTTTTCACCAAAAGCCGTCGGCAGGGTTGAAAGCCGCAGTTCTACTTCATTGCCATTGGGACTCTTGGTCTTTATTCGACCATCCTGGGGTTTACGCTTTTCCGCAACATTCATCCTGCCGAGAATTTTCAGACGACTGGTCACGGCACTCAAGGCCTGCATGGGCAAGGCGTAAACGGTATAGAGCACACCGTCTATCCTGAATCGAATATTGCCCTTCTCTCGCCGCGGCTCAATATGGATGTCGCTGGCTCGTTGCTCGAAAGCATATTGTAGAATCCAGTCAACGACCTTAACAATATGCTGATCGTTGGCTTCCGGGTCTTTAATACTTCCCAGCTCCATCATTTGTTCAAGGTTACCGATACCTTTCCTATGCAAAGATTCATCGGTTGCCTGGCTAATCGAGCTGGACAGGCTATAAAATTCGGTGGTTAAACGCTTTATATCTATGGGATTTGAAACCACTCGCACTATTTTTTTCTGCAACACATGTTCCAAATCAGATTCCCAGGAATCGATATAGGGTTCAGCGCTGGCAATAGTTACTGTATCGAGCGTCACTTCGACGGCGAGAATGTGATGCCGTTTCGTAAACGCATAGGACATGACATTGGTAATTTGAGTCACATCTATTTTCAGGGGATCGATTCGATAGTATTCCTGGCCACATTGTTCGCTCAGAGCCAGGGTCAGGGTTTCGATTTCGAGTTTGTGCCCATCCATTAATCTGTCATCCAAGCCCAGATCAGCCAGATAATGCAGCACGTGCTTGGCTCGATCTTCGGCTGAGCGACGATCACTCATTGCGCGATCGTAATCGTCTTGATTAATCCTGTTGTCGTCAAGCAAACCATCGAGAAAATCGCCGATCTCCAACAGCGTATTTTTCTTCGGGGTACTTTTATGTTGTTTGTCAACTAAGGTCATAAGGTTAGGCCATGTCAATTAGCAGCCGCGGCGGGGTAAATCTCGCGGTTCATCCTCACAGTGTTAACTGGTTTATCAAGTTTAACCTTGCCCTGTACAAAAACAAGCTCTCACAGGCGTTTTGGCGTGATAGTGGGGCCTGGCGCTGCTTTTTGTGGGTTTGGGGTTCAGGCTGGTAAGTAATCCGCCTGGAGGCCAGAGACCGAATGCCATTATTCAGAGCTGCCCTGGCTATTCGACCAGTTTGATCCAGTCCCCAGACTCAGGAGTGCCTGTTGGGTAATAGCCATTCAACAGTCTCAGGGTTTCTTCCGGGTAATTGGCAATCTTGCTGGTTCTGGCAACGATGCGAAACTCAAAAAATTCGCTAGCCTGAACATATTTTATTTTTAACTCGTTGCCGGAGAATGTCTCGCCATTCTGGATCGCTCTAAAGGTGCGAATGGAAGCCAGTAACTGCCCGTCAATGTCGTCGACGGCACTGGCATCTTCAATTATCCCTCTAAATATGTAAGCCCTGGGACCGAGATAAATCACTGCAATGCGCTCCAGCTTCCCACTCTCGGGGGAAACTGCGACTCCTGTATGCCCAATCAACCGGTATTGTGATAGCGCCTCAGATTTTTGCAAGCTGGAGATATTCAGCTTGTCTCTAATAAAGACACGTGGCTCTATATTTTCTCGCAACCTTTGTACGTCAATTTTGATCGACCCGGTGTCCGGTGCAGAAGCTGACACCGTTGTCGTTGTTTCGGTGATTTCCCAATCCTTGGGAAATACCAAGGTATAACCCAGCAAGCTCTGATAGTAGCGGTTGCGTGCATCAGCTGCCTGCGAGGCCTGACTTGCACCTACTATCAGGCCATCGAGTTTCTCCCTGAAAACAGCCTCATCGATTTCCTCAATCGTGCCATCAGACAGATTACCTACCGCAGCAATTGCTTCCTGCAGACGTTTGTCATTGCGAGGATGAGTGGCAAACAAGCCGTGATAGCCGCCGCCGTTGTTGGAAACCTTGCGGTTGAAATCTTCCTGGTTCTTTAAGGTGGTAATCACTTCAATCATGGCTGCCGGATCGTAACCGGCTGCGGCCAGATACTGGGCACCTAAACTGTCAGCTTCAAGCTCATGCTCGCGCCCAAAACCGCTCAAGCCTGTTTGCGCCCAGATTGAAGCCACTTCGCTAATCTGGGAGCCAACATAACCACTGCCTGTCACCACGGCGGTGACGAAGCCGCCCACCGTCGCCACGGTTTTAGCCAGCGCGCCTCGGGCTTGCTGTTGCACTGCATGTCTTGCGGTGATATGACCTATCTCGTGGGCCAACACCGCTGCCAACTCCGCTTCGGAATTCATGAACGTCAGCAGGCCACGATTCACATAGACATAACCACCCGGGAGAGCGAAGGCGTTTATCTCGGGACTGTCGATTATGTGAAAGTAATAGTCGAGATCTGGTCTGTGGCTCACCTTGGCGACTTTATTACCAACCTCTCGTACATAGGCCAATAATTCCTCATCTTCGAACATTGGCATACTGTCGAGGACTTTCTCGTGCTCTTCGAGACCAATTTCCTTTTCCTTACGCTCCGACATCAAGACCAGGTTGGCGCTCCCGGTCGCAGGATTTATTGCGCAAGAAACCACGGCAGCACAGAGGACCATCGGCAGCAACAGGCGTGCCACCCCTTGTACACAATTCCGGGTTTGAGCAGATGTATTGGACAACAGCAGATTTCGAAATCCCGAAACTCGCAAATTTAATCTAAGCATAGTGCCACCTGTCCTTCTTTAAGTCTTTTCCGCTTGTCAGGCTTAAGCCTTCGGCCTTTAGCTAGCTGCCGTTAACAAAACTCTTGAGCTGGTCTGCAAGTCGAGAGCAGGCATTGGCCTCGACTCTTGCGATCAGCGGAATTGGAATAATAAGGGCGGGCAAATAGGATTGCCCGGTTGCGTCTGTGCTGATGGTGCCAACCGAGGTCATGGAGGCGACATCCCAGATTCTGGCGTCGAAGTTGGCGTCATCTTCCCACGTACCGAAACCGAAACAGCCTGCTCCTCCGGGCCCAATGGTGCAGGAAATAGAGCCTGTGCGATCTGTGGTTTCGGTATGACCATCCAGCCATACGATATAGCGCACGCCGAATTCCAGCATTTTCTCGGCGACCACATTTTCTGCCATCAAGCGCTCAAGATCTTGGGTACGCAGGGGTGCAGTTCGAGGCTCAAACCAGGGAAACATCGCATCGACGAATTCCTGTTCCGGAACGATATTCAGTGCGTTCTCACCGCGACCCATGCGTTCGCCGACACAACTGACAAATTCGGCGCGGGTTTCGTAGTCACTGGCTTGTCGTCGTCCAAGTACGACCACAGTCTCAGAGGCACCTATGCCGGTCTCTCCCCGCCGAAATTCGTCGATCGTGGTGCTGGTACAAGAGGCCAGCAACGCGAGCGCAGCGAGCAGCAGATGGCGCATTCCTGATACTTTGCTTGGCGAGTACAGATTCATGGTAATCCTCGGTTCACAGCGGTTCTCTAACGGCTATTTAGCCAATCCCGCACTTCCGGAACCTGGTTAAAGCTAAGCGCAAGGCTCGAAGCCAGGTCTCTCAAGGCGACTACGGCGGCGTCATTTATGGCCGCTTCTATCGAACGGAACATCTCGGTGGGGGTTTTTCCATAGGACGTAAGCACCCAATCCGCGATGTAGTCTCCGTCGGGAGTCAGCAAGCGCCTA
>JADFIJ010000264.1 GCA_022566775.1 Pseudomonadota bacterium
GCCAGCTTGAAGCCTTCTTACACGCCCTCACCGCCCCGCTGGCCACCGACACAAAATGGCTCGTTGCACCGGATTACCAGTAGATCCGCTCCCTGTTCCCAATCTAACTCAGAGTTTTATAATCAATGCCAATGTCGAAGTCGAATGGTTCGAGTGCACGCTGAATTCTAAAGCGATGGGATGCCGTATCCTTTCACATCAGCAATTAAAGCGCCGCACCGAGTGACCGAAGGAGACCGTCTTTTGGGCTCCTGACCGAGTGAGGAGAACACTCTTGGGGGTATCTCTTCCCTCCAGAGATGCATATTTCTCCAAGGATTCGAAAATCTTCCTGGAGGAACCTCCCGGGAGGGGTGCAAGCTGCTGAGGTGGAAGGGTACGGGAGCGCAGCGCGCCGTCACTGAATTTCTTTAAGCCAGCCACCCAACGGCGACGCTATCCGCCTAAGCTATTTATCTAAAACCAACTTGACTACACGGCAAGTGCAGTTCAATAGACTAACTAAATAATCGTCATCAATCAGGCAGCGCGAACACCCAGATAACCCCACCCTGGGGTACGTAGTGATTTTCACCTTTCACCATATTCAGCAGGTTCTGCTCGCGCTCGGCATCCACACCCCAGCCCGACTGCACCGCCACATATTGCTTGCCATCGAGGGTATAGGTGACGGGAACGCCGGTGATGCCGGAGTTCGTGCGTTGCTGCCACAGGATTTCGCCGGTATTCGCATCGAAGGCACGAAAGTAGCGATCGTTGGTGCCGCCCATGAATACCAGCTCACCCGCTGTCGCCAATACCGGCCCCCAGTTTTGACTCTCGAAGGTAGTAGTCCAGACCCGTTCACCGGTGTCCACATTCCACGCTTGCAGTTCCCCGACATGATTGGTGCCAGGTCTCACAAAAAACCCACCGTTATCGGACCTGCCCCTGCCGATATAGGAACGACCTGCACGGTACTGAATCTCTTCGCCGATCATGGTAGAGCAAACGTTGTCGTTAGCCGGGATAAATAACAGGCGAGACTGCGGATTAAAAGCGGCAGGCGGCCAGTCTTTCCCACCCCAGAGCGACGGGCAGAAGCTGGCCTCGTAACCCGTGCCCGGCTTCTTGCTCATGTCATATTCGGGACGCCCGCTTACCGGGTCGATGCTGGTGAACACATCCTGGTAAACATAGGGCCTGGCATCGACAAAATTAATCGCCGCGGCTTGCCGTTCGAGAAACCACAGATAGCCATTGCGAGCGGGATGCACCATGCCGGTAATGGTGTTGCCATCGCGCTCAAAATCGATCAGCAGCGGTGCCGACACCTCGTCCCAATCCCAGGAGTCATTCCAGTGATATTGATGGTGGGCTATTAATGCTCCCGTGCTTACATCCAACGCTATAACCGACGTGGCGTAGAGATTATCTCCGGGGCGGGTGTCACCCATCCAGGGTCCGCCATTGCCAGTACCCCAGTAAGCCAGGTTCAATTCCGGATCATAGGAACCCGTTACCCACACCGGAACGCCGCCGGTTTTCCAGGTGTCACCGGGCCAGGATTCGGAACCCGGCTCACCCGGCGCTGGAATCGTGAAGGTCTTCCACACCGGTTCGCCGGACATGGCATCGAAGGCCGCTACGAATCCACGAATGCCTAACTCACCACCAGATACACCCACCATCACCTTGCCATCGGCTACCAGCGGTGCCATGGTCATGTAATAACCCGCGTTATAATCCTCGACTTCTGCCTCCCAGATTACCTCGCCAGTCAAGGCATCGAGAGAAACCAGGTAGGCATCCAACGTTGCCAGGTAGACTCGATCTTCATACAGTGCGACGCCTCGATTGGTGGGATGCATCTGTTGCAAATCGTCCGGCAGTAACCTGATGTAGCGCCAGATCATATCGCCGCTGCGGGCATCCAGGGCGATGATGTGATTTTGCGGCGTGCTGACATACATATAACCATCATTAACGATCGGGGGTGCCTGGTGCCCCTCTCTGAGCCCGGTGGAGAAACTCCAGACAGGTCTAAGCTCATCTACATTGTCTTTGTTGATTTGATCCAGGCTGCTATAACCGTGGGAGTCGTAGGAGCCACGGTACATGAGCCAATTGCTCGCCTCCGGGTTTTGTAATCTCGCATCCGTCACCGGATTATAGGGGGGCAGGGATTGCGCCGCAGAAATCAAGGACCACGCTAGTACGGCGCAGGCGAGCAGGAAACGGCTGGGTGTTTTCAACATGACTTATCCTCTAATGGTTCTTCTAAATCCGATTTTTCTTCGACAAGGGCGTGAATGAACTGGGGCAGCTCTGAACAATGCAGTGATGCCCTAGAACTGCTGGGTAAAACCAACCCGGCCGCGAAAAACCGCCGCCACCAAAACCACACCATCGACAAGTTCCAGCGGCAGCATCGCCAGAGGTCGTGGCGCCGGGCCACCCACCACCTTGCCACCTTCATAAATATCAAATTGGGATTCGTGACAGGGGCAGGCCATGTTCAATTCCTCTGCATCCCAATCGATCACATCACAGCCGGTATGGGTGCACACCGCCGAATAGGCGATCACACCCGCGGCCACGTTGCCGCGATAGCGTTCGTTCATGGCGTCAACGTCGATGCGGGTAATCATCACCCGGTTCAGGCGTGAGCCATCCCGCAGGACTTCGGTTTCCGGGTCTTGAGCCAGCGCCGACACCGGTTTTTGATTCAGATCCAGCAGTTCCGGCCGCACCAATTCGCCCTGGTTCGGCCCCTCTTCAAATACCAGTCGATCACCAGGCTGTGGTCGCATTCTGTCCGCTGGCTGGCCCAACACCGACAGCGGCAAGGCGATGCCGCCAAGCAGACCCAGCTTGAAAATAGTTCTCCTACTGACGGTCTGGCCGATTCCCCGCCGCTCTGTTTCATCCCTGATCCAGGTTCTGGCCCGTTTACCCCGTCTCGAAACCTTCATAACGCTCCTGTGTGACTACTGTTCACCGTGACTACCCCCGCAGAAGGTACCAAAGTGGCTCCAAGCCTGCAATTAGTAGGTCGCTACCGGGCTCACACCGTGCAGGAGACAACAGCGCGTGGATTGAGTACTATCGGCGGGCATAACAGCCTGCAAAGAGCCCGTCACCATGATGATGACCAAAAGCCTGTCATCTCAGCACTGCCTGTTTTTCCTGGCATTGTTGGTCCTGCCCGCGCCGGGGTCGATGGCACAACAGATTCAGTTGTCTGATCAAATCTGGTCCGCCGACGTCATCAGAGAGCGAGGACAACCCGTAATTCCCTTGTTCGATGGCTGGTTTGCCAATGCAGA
>JADFIJ010000265.1 GCA_022566775.1 Pseudomonadota bacterium
ACTTCCGGCGGCATTACTCTCAGACTGGGCTCGCTCGCGTTCGCTCAGAATGAAGCCGTCGAAGGTCTCGTAACCTCGGCGGAGCCTGTCATCCAGTACCGCAGCACGTTCTGCAGCGGTCATTGCGCCCACATTTTGACCGCCACCCGCCCCACTTAATACGCCATCCGGGAGCGTATCCAGGCTATAATCCCCACTTGCATCACCTAAACCGCCTGAAGATGATCTTTGGTTCCCACCATTGAGATCGCCGGTGGCACTATCGCGGTCCCCATCGGCGCCGGATTGCTGCCCCGGAAACCGGGATTGGGAACCCGCATCGCGGCCTGGGCTATTACTGGCACCAGAGCCGGAAGTGGGTGCAGCGGTTGGTCCTGCACCCGCTGTCTGATTCGCCGAGTCAGCGGCCTGGCCTCGACTGCCGGACGTCGAACTACTACTGGCGCTGCTTTGACTGGGCGCCGACGAAGACGAGGCGCTGGAGCGGTTACCCTGGGCCCCCGGGCTTGAAGCTGAACTGGACTGCGAAGCCGATGAACTTGAAGATGGGGAACTACTCGAGCTACGGCTGCTGGAACTCGAACTGGAAGCCGAGGGCATGCTACTCGATGAGCTCGAGCTCGACGACGATGAGGGCATCGACGGGGCACTGCTGGAGGAGCTTTGGCTGCTTGATTGGCAGGCCAACAGGCTCAAACTAACCCCGCCTAGTAGAATTAGCCTTGGCAATATGCTGAATGTCTGTTTCATAAGTATTCTCGCCCTGGATTTACCACTACCAGAATTTTCCGGAAGTTAGGGCAGTATGTGCTCATGTTTGCCACTTTTAGCTGCATTTTATCCGAATATCCATGTCCATTGGCCGCTATTTTGTGGTCGCCCATGGCGCACGACACGCCAGTGTCTATTAGTAATCCATCTCCCCTTAACCGTCGCTTAATGAGAACGCCCGATACTGCAGATGCTAACGCTAAGTTCACAGAATTAGTACCAATACCGGTATCTAAAATGATTGCCCTTGGTGCGCACCGGTCGGCCCTCTTCGATGACAGGCCGGAACATCGAATTTCGCAACTGTCGACGCACGCGACCCAAGAGACTGGAATTCTTGCTGGTCTGTTCGGTCAGCATCCGGATGGATCTGACTGTGCCATTTTCAGTTACATCGAAGACAAAATCCACGGTCGCGAAGGCGTGCTCACCCGAATCTCTCTTTACGGCCAGGTCGATTCCGCCAAAATTAACCGCCTGGTTTGCATAAGTTGGCAACGGTACTACCTGGGCAAATAACTGCTGTAATTGGTCTTCACCATTTTCACTGACAGAAAGAATTTCCCATACCTGGGTATACCTGGTGAGCGCACTCCGTCGCCGCTCAAATAACAAATACCAATCGCCCAGATTGGTGAGCGCCTCAGCTAACTCCGGGACCGAATCCTCGCGTTCGCTGTAATGCCTGACTATGGTCAGTAGCGCGCGCTCACCGGCGCCAAATCCTGTCGGCACTGCCGAGCCGCTCTCATTTAATTGGTGTCGTAGCAGTTGTTGCATGCTTCTATTTTCGGGCCTGCCCACTTCGACCATTAATTGCGGATTTTTAGCAACCAGATAGGCCGAGTTGGCAATATCTTCCATATAACTAACGTAGCGCCCATCGTTGGGTCCGTAGTGCGTACCGACCATGCGGGCAGCGGCATTAAAAAGAATCATCGCCGTGCTTAGCCGCATGCCAAGCGCGTCCCCATAACCGATGTTAAATGCGCGAATATTCCACTTCGCCAATGAGTCGAGCACCGGAATAATCCTGGGATCATCGGGGCCATAGGCTTTCTGCTGCACGTAGAACAGGTAGTTGTTATACAAATCCGCCTGCTCCCAATCGCCAAGGGCCATATAGCTTTCAATCAGCTGTTCAACCGCCGGTATCTGTTCGAGGCTGTGCAAGCCGGTATTAATGCGATTTACGTGAATCGCGCGGCCGAAGGTCTCGATTGCGTCGGGGTGATAGCCTTGTTGCTGTTGCAGACTGCCAAGCGCCGTGAGCTCCTCGATCAGTTGTCGATCCCAGACGCCACCGTTTAACTCAATCTCTGCGAGGGTGAGGTTGTATTCGCGAATACTTTCCAATCTCTGACCGAAGCCCGGGTCAGCTTCTGGATCCATTATCACGACAGGGGCCGGCATGTCCGGATCGATGCCCGGAAACACGGCCACGGGCGCGTCCAGGTACAACAAGACCAAAGGTCCGGTAGCTTGTGCTTGTTCAGTTTCTGCAGGCTGCGCCAGTTCAGTTTCAGCTTGCTGAGCTAGTAGCTGGAAGCTCGCCAACAGGCTGACGAGAGCCAGCAAAGCGAGTCTCGGTGCCGCCGGTCTACCTGCGATTGCTTTATTGCTCGTGTTGTTCATTGACTTCTTGCCTGGCTACCTGTGCCGGCATTTTTGTGCCTGGTTTAAGGTGCGCTGGGGGCAATTGTGTGTTTCTGTGCTCGCTCGATGTTGTGCCGGGGCGACCGTATCGCACCACGTTGGTCGGGGAACCGGGTCTGATCCCACTCGGCTGTCACGTAATTGATGCTGTCCGCATCACTCATACGCGAATCTTGCCGATCTCCGTCGCTGTCCTAGCTTGCAATTCCAGCATACCGCTTAATAACGGGTTTTCTCCAACAATATATTGCCGATGAGATCCCGACGCGCGGACCATCCAGGTGCAACAAAGGTAGTGGAAGCGTATTCCGAAATTACTGCCGGGCCAACTACTTCCTCGCCGGGTTGCAGATCTGCTGTGGCTACCACTTTTGCCTTTACTGCATCATCATAGACCATCGAGGAGTCAGGTTTATTGCAACTGTGCTCGGCACTCACGGCTGGCAATGCAAAACCCGGGTTCTCAAACACCACACTGACCCTTAATGTCACCAATTCTATGGCGCCTTTATGGGTGTAACCGTAGCGTCGCTGGTGCAGCTGCTCAAACGCAGCTATCGCCTCCTGCCGGTTCGTCCAGGCCACATTCAAGGCGTAAGATTGTCCAATATAGCGTATATCCACGGTGCGCCTGGCTATCAGGGAATCGGCGCTGAGGCCTTCCTGGGCTAACTGTTGGCGCCCTCTCTTCTCCAGGGTATCAAACTCAAAATCCAATGCAGCGTCATCGCAGCAACTGGTTTCCAGACCCACAGTCTTGGAAAACTGGCGACCACGATTAGCCACAACCATGCCCAGGGCAGAAAAAACGCCGCCATGTACCGGCACTATCGCTCTGCGCATAGCCATGGCCTCCGCCAACGCGCACACATGCAGGCC
>JADFIJ010000100.1 GCA_022566775.1 Pseudomonadota bacterium
TTATACAAACTGGCCATTAATTACCAGGCACCCTAAACCATTATCAATTGAGCAATTGCTCGCTTACGCAATCTGTGGATTGAGAAAACTGTGGTCCAGGGCGAGCGACGGGGCTGGAGTCATGACGAGATGAAGCTCATCATAATCAGCGGTAGGTCCGGCTCCGGAAAAAGCACCGTGCTTCATGTTCTCGAAGACCGTGGGTATTACTGCATCGATAATTTACCTGCCAGCCTGTTGTCTTCGCTTGCCGATAGAATATCCTCCGATGCCGCCGGCATTCCCAATGTCGCTGTCAGTATCGACGCCAGGAATATATCGGCAGACCTAGATCAGTTTCCCAGCATTATCAATGACTTAAAAAATAGGTCCCTGCCCACAGAAATTGTGTTCCTGGATGCAAATAGCCAGACTCTGCTAAAACGGTTCAGCGAAAGTCGACGCAAACACCCGCTTTCTTCCGAAGCCATTGGTCTGAAAGAAGCGATCGATAAAGAATCTGAATTATTGGAACCCATCTCCGTAATGGCGAGTTTGTCTATAGATACCAGTAACATGTCGCTACATCAGTTACGCGATACCGTGAAGAATCGCTTATTGGATGATAAACCGACCACGCTGACCTTGCTGTTTCAGTCCTTTGGTTTTAAAAATGGGCTACCTGTCGATGCCGATATTGTCTATGATGTGAGGTGCCTGCCGAATCCTTACTGGGACAATGCATTGCGCTCTCTCACCGGCCTGGATGACGCAGTCGTTGCCTTTCTTGATTACCAGGAGGAAGTGCAGGAGATGTGCAGTGACATAGAACATTTCCTGCAGAAATGGTTGCCGAGCTTCGAGAGTAACAATCGGAGCTATATTACCGTGGCCCTGGGCTGCACCGGAGGGCAACATCGCTCGGTATACATGTGCGAAAAACTCGGACAAATATTCTCCAAACAGAGCAGCAACGTGCAGGTACGACACCGGGAACTCGATTAATAGGCTATTCATGCTGACGGCGAAAACAACCATAATCAACCAGGCTGGCTTACATGCCAGAGCAGCATCCAAACTGGTAGAGCTAAGCTCTTCCTTTGCCAGCGACATACAAATCGGCCATAGCAAGATGGTCGATGGCAAGAGCATTCTCTCCTTGATGATGCTAGCGGCGGTAAAAGGTACCGAGCTGAGTGTTGTCGTCGATGGGGCCGACGAGGAACAGGCTCTGAAGTCCATTATCGCATTGATAGACGATCGCTTCGGCGAATCCGAATAAATCCACGCCCCCCCGATCTGGCCCACAGCGACCACGACCTCGGCGCCAGCCCCACCGCGACAAAGTTTCTCTTGGCCGTAAAATGACGGTAGAATTGCGCCAGCCCAGTAAAATCAGAACTCTCAGAGAGTTTAGCGAAGCCTGTCAGGATCACATTATTGGGCTGAGACCTAGCTTTGGTTCAGGAATTCGACGGCATGCCCCGTGTTAAGGAAGCCCAAATTCAAATAGATCGCGTACTTGAACTCAATCAAGCGATCGACAGTGGGTCTTTGCATCGGGTGCGGCAAATGATCAAGACGCTGCCCACTGCCGGCATCGCGCATCTACTCGAGTCTTCACCTCCGAAAACCAGAACTGTGCTCTGGCAACTGATAGACAAAGAAGTCGAAGGTGAAGTCATTCAGTACCTGAATGAAGACCTGCAGAGTGAATTTCTCAGGGAACTCAATGCCGAACAAGTGGTGGAACTCACCGAGGGTCTGGAAACCGACGATCTGGCGGATATTCTACAGCAGCTACCCCAGCAAGTTGCCACCCAGGTATTGCAGGCGATGGATCAGCAGGATCGTCAACGGGTAGAGTCGATACTGTCCTACGATGAAGACACCGCCGGCGGTCTGATGAATACCGACACCATTACGGTGCGACCGCGACATACGGTCGAGTTAGTGCTTCGATACTTGCGGCGCCACGATTCAATTCCGGAGATGACTGACAATATCCACGTGGTCAATCGAGATGATGAATTTCTGGGAATATTGCCCCTGCGTAATTTACTCGTGTCCGAACCCAATATTTCCGTACGTAAAGTGATGCGCAGTGATATAGAAGCGATCCCCGTCGACATGGAAGCCACCCAGGTGGCGCAACTGTTCGAACAACATGACTGGGTGTCTGCGCCGGTAGTCGATGCCAATGGGAAACTGCTAGGTCGTATCACCATCGACGACATCGTGGATGTTATCCGTGACAGCGGGGAACACTCCTTGATGAGTATGGCAGGCCTGGACGAAGAAGATGACACCTTCGCGCCGGTGGTGAAAACCGCGCGACGCCGGGCACTGTGGTTGGGCGTCAACCTGATGACGGCGATCGTGGCGTCGCTGGTCATTTATATGTTTCAGGATACCCTCGATCAGGTGGTCTACCTGGCCGTATTGATGCCCATCGTCGCCAATATGGGTGGGGTAGCCGGCACCCAGACGCTCACGCTGGTGATCAGGAGCCTGGCACTCGGACATCTAAGCCCCGCCAATAGTCGCTGGTTGCTCACCAGGGAATTGGGGGTCGCCATCTTGAATGGCGCGGTGTGGGCGCTGGTGATCTCTGTCCTCACCTTCGCCTGGTACCGGGATTTGCCGCTGAGCTACATCATCGCCGCAGCGATGATGATCAATCTGGTTGTCGCCGCACTGGCCGGTGCTTACCTGCCACTGTTCCTGAAACGTATGGATATTGATCCGGCCCTGGCAGGCTCGGTCGCATTAACCACGGTAACCGACTCGGTGGGTTTTTTCGCCTTTCTGGGCCTGGCAACACTTTTCTATCTGTAATGAGTGACGCCAGCGAGTCAGATCTCGTCAGCAAGACCAAACGCAAGCAGCAGGCGTTGGCATTGCAAAACCTCGGAGAAGAACTGACTCGCTTCAAGCCGACGCGATTACAAGCATTGCCCCTGCCCCCCAAGCTTGTCACCGCCATTGCCGAATTCAATCGCCTGCCTAATAGTCACGGTGCGCGCAGACGCCAGCTACAGTTCATAGGCAAGCTCATGCGCGAGCTTGACTTTGATGAGATTATCAGCGCCATAGCGCGTCAAAAAATGCAGGGCTTACCAGACTGGCGACAACAGCAGCCGCCGGCACAATCTGGAGGTTCCGAATGCTGCGCGAGGATATTGTCGGGTGGAGATGCTGAAATTAACGCCCTGCTGCAAGCCCGCCCCGAACTGGAGAGACAAAAACTCCGACAATTTCAGCGCGATCACAGGCGCGCCGATGCTCGCAAACGCACGGGTATTGAAGCAAAATTTGAAAATTATTTGCGCCTGTTTACAGCACGATAATCCACGACACGGAGATTGGCCGCCTGTGTTTCCCTCGACCTCCGCGATCCGTCATGGCTTGCCGGTCGCGCCAAGAATCTGCCCACGGCACCCGCTATACGGTATCTGGATTAAGTGATACCATCTTTTCGCGTCAATTCGACGGAATCAAGCTGCAGCACTGTGGGCTGATAAATCAAGAATTAAAAGAGGTACGCGATGGCTGATAACAGCGCCCAAAACTACTGGAAAGCCAATATAAAAATCGTACTCTCATTGCTGAGCGTCTGGTTTTTTATCTCTTTTGGCTGCGGAATACTGTTCGTGGATACCCTCGATACTATTCGATTCGGCGGTTTCAAATTGGGGTTCTGGATTGCCCAACAGGGTTCAATATTTGTCTTCGTCGGGCTGATATTCGCTTACATTCATCTTATGGACAAGCTGGATGATAAGTACAAACTGGAATCTGCCAATGCCAGAGATACCGAAGCTGGAGGGGATTCAGAATGAGCGTACAAGTTTGGACATATGCGTTTGTCATCCTTACATTCGGGCTTTATATCGGCATCGCTATCTGGTCTCGAGCCAGTTCCACCAAAGAATTCTACGTAGCGGGCGGCAATGTGCCGCCGTTGGCTAATGGTATGGCCACAGCCGCGGATTGGATGTCCGCCGCTTCATTCATCTCCATGGCTGGCCTTATTGCCTTCCTCGGCCGAGATGGCGCATTTTATCTGATGGGCTGGACCGGAGGCTACGTACTGCTCGCCCTGCTATTAGCGCCTTATTTACGCAAGTTCGGCAAATTCACGGTGCCCGATTTTATCGGCGATCGTTATTACTCCAGGACCGCCAGATTGATTGCGGTATTTTGTGCCATCGTCATATCTTTCGTCTACGTCTGCGGGCAGATGCAGGGTGCCGGCATCGTTTTCTCTAGATTTCTCGAAGTAGATATTAGGATCGGTGTGATAATCGGCATGGGAATAGTGTTCTTCTACGCCGTGATGGGAGGCATGAAGGGAATAACCTACACTCAGGTTGCGCAGTACTGCGTGTTAATTTTCGCCTTCATGGTGCCGGCCATTTTCATTTCCATCCAGATGACGGGGCAGTTTATCCCACAAATAGGCTTTGGCTCTGAGCTACTCGACGGCAGCGGCTATCTACTCGACCGGCTCGATGGCCTCAGCGAGGAATTGGGCTTCCCCACCTATACCGATGGTCATCGTAGTACCCAGGATGTGTTTTTTATCACCGCGGCTTTGATGTTTGGAACCGCTGGCTTGCCCCATGTAATCATCCGGTTTTTTACCGTGCCTAATGTCAGGGACGCGCGAAAATCTGCTGGTTATGCACTGGTTTTCATCGCCATTCTCTATACTACCGCCCCGGCTGTTTCCGCGTTCGCAAAAACAAATCTGATCAACACCGTTAACAACATCGAATATACCGCCGTCCCCGAGTGGTTCACGAAATGGGAAACCACCAATCTCATCGTCTTCGATGACAAGAATGGTGACGGTAGAATCCAGTACGTCGGAGACCCGGAAATTAATGAGCTGCAAGTGAACCGCGACATCATGGTGCTGGCGAATCCCGAGATTGCGGGGCTACCCAATTGGGTTGTGGCGTTGGTGGCCGCGGGCGCCCTGGCCGCAGCCCTGTCGACCGCAGCGGGATTGCTTCTAGTGATATCCACATCGGTAGCCCATGACCTTCTCAAACGTAGCTTCATGCCGAAAATAACGGAGAAACAGGAATTGCGCTACGCCCGCATTTCAATTTTTGTTGCCGTGTTGATCGCTGGCTATTTCGGCATTAACCCCCCCGCCTATGTTGCCCAGGTGGTGGCATTTGCTTTTGGCCTGGCGGCGGCGTCATTCTTCCCAGCGATCGTAATGGGAATTTTCTATAAGAGGATGAACAGAGAGGGTGCAATAGCCGGCATGCTTGCGGGTTTTGGATTTACTGCGATGTATATCATTTATTTCCGATTCATCAATCCTGCTGTAGACAATCCGGAAAATTGGTGGTTTGGTATTTCTCCGGAAGGAATCGGCGCACTGGGAACCATGGTAAATCTCGCAGTTGCCTACACTGTGGCAAAATTTACCCCGGCACCACCGTTGGAAGTACAGAAAATTGTAGAAGATATCAGATTGCCAGGCGATATCTAGGGCAGCTCTGAACAAAGCAGTAATGTCTCAGCCGGTACAAGACTGCTGCTGTTTCAAATCCACCTCAGGTCTTGTGCTTACCGTGATCAGTCTTCTCCCAATACTGCTTAACTGTCTGTTTCATTTCCCGGTGCATGAACAATATGCCAATCAAGTTGGGAACAGTCATTAACACGATGGTAATCAAGGCGAGATTCCAAATGATAGTTGTGTCCGCCAGGGCGGCATAGAAAAACCCGAGGACATAGACTATCTTGTAGGGAAGTACGGATTTTGGGCCCAGCAAATAGGTCATGGCGCGGTCTCCGTAATAAGACCAGGCAATCGCCGTAGAGAAAGCAAACAACATCAAGCCTATTGCCACTATGTATTTTCCATACTCACCGAATAGTCCCCTGGAGAACGCCATGGTAGTCAGCGGTACGGAATGCAGCAATGATTCTCCCACAACCACCACGCTGGTATCTTCCAGTCTGCCATTGGCAACGATTAGTGCGCCGGAAACGGGCTCTCCATCTCTCGAATAAATTACATTCTCGGCGAAGGACCTCGAATTGAGCAGCGTGAAATCATTGCCGCCCACGACTTCTCCTGCCACCAGGTTAATCTGCCCGGAAAAACTGTCTACATCGGATTCATCGCCATTGAGAAAGGCATATAACTCCCGTACATCCGTAGAATTTGATTCCTCGTAGCTGCCAGCAATGAAATTCATGTCGGCCCGTTGAAACTCATTCTCGAATTTTTCCTTCCATACACCAGATGAAAGAATCACCAGGCCGGTGACGGTGCAGATAACGATGGTGTCGATGAACGGCTCCAATATCGAGACCATTCCTTCGTCGGCAGGTTCGTCGGTACGGGCCGCAGCGTGCGCTATGGGGGCAGAGCCCTGGCCGGCCTCGTTCGAATACAGGCCGCGATTGACCCCACGATCGAAGGCATAGGCGAAGGTCGCACCCATAAACCCTCCCACTGCCGCAGAACCGGTGAAGGCATCGCTAAAAATGGAGGCAAAGGATGGAATAATATTAGTGATATTCGGAATGATAACTGCGGCTGCGCCGATGAGATAAATCAGCGCCATGCTTGGCACAATCGCGGCCGCAACTTTCGCGATACGGGTAATACCACCGATGATGACCAGCGCCAGGCACACCGAAAGCACACTCGCCGTAATCAAAGGGTCGAGAGCAAATGTACTCTCCAGCCCTGCGGCGATGCTATTTATCTGCGGCAGATTACCGGTGCCGAAGGAACTCAACACCGTGGCCATGGCGAAGATAATCGCCAGCCATTTTGCGTTCAATCCCTTCTCCATGTAGTACATGGGGCCGCCGGCCATGGTGCCGTCAGGGGTTTGGGTGCGGTATTTATGGGAGAGTGTCACCTCCACAAATTTACTGGTCATACCGAAAAACGCCGTCATCCACATCCAGAACAGGGCGGCAGGGCCTCCCAGGTGCAAGGCCAGGGCCACACCGCCGATATTACCGGTGCCAACAGTACCGGACAGCGCTGTGGCCAAGGCCTGGAAATGCGTGGTGTCTCCCAATGCCCCTTCCTTGTCAAACTTTCCCGTAGTGACTCTAATTGCATGCTTGAAATATCGTATCTGGGGAAATCCGAGGTAGATCGTGAAGAAGATACCCACCGAAAGCAGCAAGGTGGGAAACCAGATTGCACTGCCCAGATAACCGTCCACGAAAATTAAGAAGTCATTAACTGCGTCCAATGTGATACCCCATTTGATTTGTGTTATGTGTCGGTGGCCATGCTATCGGACTAAGACGGAAAGGAACTCGGGAGCCTCTGATTAATTATCCAATGTCTCTGAACTGCAGAGCTGCCGTAGATTAAGGCAGTTTTCTAATCATCGCTTATGGTCACATTTGGCGCCATGACCCTGGATTCTTCGAGCGCGTTGACGCGCTCCACCACCTTGGTTGCCAGGTCCAGGTATGCCAGTGCCGCTCTGTGACCGGCATCCGATGCTACCACAGGATTCCCGCTGTCGGTGGTCTCTCTGATGACTATGTCCAGTGGCAGGCGACCAATGACATCGACGCCATATTCCTTCGACAGCAAATCACCACCGCCGCTGCCGAAAATAGCTTCCTCATGGCCACATTCGCTGCAGATATGCAGGCTCATATTTTCCACAACCCCCAGAATAGGAACGCCGACTTTATTGAACATTTCGATTCCCTTGCGGGCATCGAGCAGGGCCACGTCCTGAGGTGTGGTGACGATCACAGCGCCAGTGACACGCACCGATTGCGCCAGACTGAGCTGAATGTCTCCGGTGCCCGGGGGCATGTCGATCACCAGGTAATCAAGATCAGACCAGGCCGTATCTGAGAGAATCTGATTAAATGCCGAGATGATCATGGGCGCACGCCAGACCATGGCTGTGCCTGGATCCACCAAAAAACCCATGGAATTGCATTCGATGCCATGGGCAACAATTGGCACCATCAATTTCTGATCCCGGATTTTCGGCTTGGTGCCAGGCGGTACGCCCATCATCAATGGCACCGAAGGCCCGTAAATATCTGCATCCAGCAATCCGACCCGATGACCATGTTTAGACAGAGCAAGCGCCAGATTGACCGCGGTAGTGGACTTGCCAACCCCACCCTTACCCGACGCCACGCAGATTAATTGTTTGATATTTTCCAGTTTGTTCAAAATAGTTCCTGACCAAATCACGCAGCCCCAAGACCGGAGCTGTCATTTAGGGAGGCCCAGCTTAAGTATTCAGAGGCCCCCAGTTAGGGGGATTATCATTTATTCAATCTGAAAAGGAAATAGTGATGACATCAGCCGCTTCGGGCCGCTAGAATTGACCCGCTGACAATCAATTTGCTCAGGGTAATCTGAGCATCGACATTAACGCCCATCGAATAGAATGAGATACGCTTTTACCATGTACAGGTATTTAGTCATTGCTCTATTGGTCGCGACCACTCTGCAAGCGGCGGAGAAGCTGGAACCGGCCGATATCAAATTCGCGCTGTATTCATCCGGATGGGGTGAAAATACTGACGATGGCCTTAGACTGGTGGTGAATAACCGGACTGAGAAATCCGTTCGACTGAATGCAATCGAATTTCTGAGCAGCTCTGAGGACTATGACCCGGTCCGCATCACCTTCGATCTGAACGTGCCGGCATCGGCCTATGCCGAAACTGAAATTGACTATATCGATTTGCTTGGCGGCGACGAATGTATCGAGCGTACCATCGCGGAAAATTGGAAACTTGTCGAGATCTCCAACTACACCTTGAATCCGTCGGTGCGAAATCTCATTATTGAGGACACCGCGTCATTCCGTATCTATCAGTGCGTTAAAACCGTACGTATCCAATGGACCGATCTTGCCAGCAATCAAGAGACTCTGATCGAGGAATGGGTGCTATTTCACTTCGAAACTCGACGAGATTTCTAGCAACCATTTTCCACAAAGCTGCAGGCATAAAAAAAGGGCTAACTGGCCCTTTTTTTATCCCGAACCCGGTCTAGCCCACGAGAATACCGCCGTATTGCACGAAGAACGGCGCAAATACCAGGCTTAAAATAGCAGACAGCTTTATCAGGATATTCAGTGACGGCCCGGAAGTATCCTTCATCGGGTCTCCCACGGTATCGCCCACCACGGCGGCGGTATGCACATCCGAGCCCTTGCCACCGAGGTTTCCAGCTTCGATGTACTTCTTGGCGTTGTCCCAGGCGCCGCCGCTGTTGGAAGAAGCGATAGCGAGTACACCACCGGTAATCAGAGATCCCGCCAGCATGCCGGCGACGGCTTCCACGCCGAATAGATAACCCACAACCAGGGGCGAAGCCATGATCAGGATGCCGGGCGCGATCATCTCTTTTAATGCCGCCTGGGTCGAAATCTCGACACAACGCGCATAATCCGGCTCACCGGTCCCATCCATGATGCCCGGAATCGTCTTGAACTGATGACGTACTTCTTCAATCATGGCAAATGCAGCCTTGCCAACCGACTTCATGGTCATCGCCGAAAACAGGAAAGGCAGAACCGCACCCACAAACAAGCTGGTGAAAACCAGAGGTTCAAGCAGGTTCAAGGTGATGGCCTCACCTCGCAAGGTGCCGGCTATGGTGATGAAGGCGGCGAGTAGTGCCAGCGATGTGAGGATGGCGGCGCCGATGGCGAAGCCTTTACCGATTGCCGCCGTGGTATTGCCGGCAGAGTCCAGAATATCCGTGCGACGGCGTACTTCCTTCTCCAGCCCCACCATCTGTGCGATGCCGCCGGCGTTGTCTGCAACCGGCCCATAGGCATCGATAGTCAGGGTCAGAACCAGGGTGCCCAACATGCCCAGGGAGGCGATCGCGATGCCGTACATGCCCGCCAGTTCCCAGGAAACGAAAATACTGACGGCGATGGCCAGGTAAGGCAACACCGTGCTCTTATAGCCCAGCGCCAAACCGTAAATGATGTTGGTAGCAACACCAGTCTCACAGGATTTGGCCAGCTCCTGCACCGGTGCAAATTTTTCTGAGGTGTAGTAGCCGGTGAGCAAGCCCACGGTCAATCCCGCCGTTAGCCCGACCAGGAAGCAGTAGTAAACCCCCATATTGCTGTACTGTTCGCCGTTCAATTCGAAGGCTTCGGGAATCAATGCCGTGGTGAAGAAGTACATCACGAACGCCATCAGTCCACTGGAGATAATCAGCAGCTTCATCAGTGCCGGAGCAACATCGTCTTCGGTTTTTACCGTGACCATTAATTTTGTAATCAGGCTGATTGGAATCCCCACAGCGCTGATGAGGATCGGATATAGCAGGGCGTTCGGATCGGCCGCGAAGACGACCGCACTGATGACCATCGCCGCACAGGTGCTTTCTGCACAGGAACCAAAAAGGTCGGCGCCCATTCCTGCCACATCGCCGACATTATCACCCACATTGTCTGCGATCACCGCCGGGTTGCGAGGGTCGTCTTCGGGAATGCCCTTCTCGATTTTACCAACCAGGTCAGCACCCACATCTGCCGCCTTGGTGAAGATGCCACCACCGACACGGGCAAACAAGGCAATGGTAGAACCGCCGAGGCCAAATCCGGCGATGACTTCCATCAGGATGTGGTTATTGTCGGGTCCCAGATCAGACATCAGGGCACTCATCACCACATAGATGATGACCAGTCCCAGGGTAGCGAGTCCTACCAGGGCAAACCCCATGACGGCACCGGAATTGATCGCCACATTGAAGGCGCTGCCGATGTCATTCTTCGCCGACACCGTGGTGCGGGCATTGCCCTGTACCGCGACCTTCATGCCGATATAGCCAGCGGCGATGGAAATAACGCCGCCGAAGAGGAAGGCTATGGCGGTATAGATACCTTCCCGAATATCAGGGGTGTGGGCATCATCGATAAGCAGGGCGATAATAGCGGCGAAAACCAGCATGAAGATGGCCAGGAATTTATACTCCTGTTTCAAAAACGCCATGGCGCCTTCTGCGATGGCCCCGTGAATAAACTTTAGACGCTTGCTATCTTTTGCGTTAAGCCCCATATCCAGCGGCACGGCCATCACCTGCTTCATAAAGAAGAAAGCAATCACCAAGCCGAACAAACCTAAAATTGTCGACACTGTAATTGTTATGCCCGGCATCTAGCTATCTCTCCCCAAACCAATGAAATATCTGTTATTTCGAAGGCGCGCACTTTACCACAACAGGCACTGCAAACAAAGCACAGCTGGGGCCGTAAGTGACCTCGGAGTCGGGAGTTTTCGGGAGTGGGGACTGACCCTTGGAAATGGAACTTCAGGCAGCCAGAGTGAAATTATTTGTGCCTGGTTTTGCGACCCGGTTTGGGCCCCGAGCGGGGCCGATCGGGATCGGGTTCACCCCGGGCATTACGAAAAGCGCGTTTAATCGCGTCAACCTTTGCTTCCTTGCGTCTGTGCAGGTGGCTCTGCTTCGACGTTTCGAAATCTACGACATTATTGCTCATGGTTCAGAACTCCCTGCTCATCTTAGACTGGCTTGCTGCACCAGGTCATCCTTACGCTGTTCCAACTCGGCTATCAACTCCTTGGCCAGAGGCTGGACTGGAACTCCATCGGCATCGGTATTTTCATATTTCGCTTGCTCGGCGGTAAGCACGTCCAGCAACTCCTCGGCAACTTCAATCGCTTCCTGCAATATCTGCCGCACCGCCTCGTCATTATTGGCGTCGGCCTGCACTGTGGCGATCTGCCGCTCCAGTTCGGTGATGCGATCAAGTTTTTCCTGCCGCTGTGCTTCAGCCGCCGCAATTTCTGCTAAGCGCGCCTGCTCTGCAGCCTCGGCCTGTTCTTGCCGACGCTGTGCTGCTTCCTCTTCCACCCGTGCTATTGCCGCCAGCCGCTCTATCTGCTCGCGAGCTATTTCTGCGGCGCGCATTTCTCGCTGCCGCTGTTGCTCAGCCGCCCGCTGGCGTGCCTGCTCTGTTTCTAGCTGCGCCGATTCCTGTTCGCTAGCCACCCGTGTCGCTTCCGCAGCAGCAAGCTCAGCGTCCCTCGCTGCCTGTGAGCTACAGGCGCCCAAAATCAAGAATATGCAGATCCCCATGAGGGCTCGGCGAGCCGCCTTGCCGGCACCGATATTGCCTGACCTTCGCTTACCCAGGAAACTCATACGCCTCTCCTCTAAATGGGGCATCGCCCATGACCACGACACCTATCTGCCGAATATTAACGCCAAGCCGTTGATTAATAAATTATTTCCAACACTAAATCCGTAAAATGTGGATTTTGTCATACTTTAATAGCGATAAAGGGCCGATTTACCAGTAAAATTACCTTGGGCACCTCTGAATAATGTCATATGGTCTCTGGCCTTCAGGCGGTTTCGCAATCAAGGCGGCAATTAGGCAGGTTTTTGCTCCTGCAAAACCTGCATTTCCGCCATCCCTGGCGGTCAAGACAT
>JADFIJ010000266.1 GCA_022566775.1 Pseudomonadota bacterium
GTTGGGCGTGCGCAAGGGGACTAGGCAACTCGAATTCGCGGACAAATGACACATATATTCGGCCAAATCCGGACCAGCTAGGGAGTCTCTAACGGTTGTAGAAGCGGGTGACGACGTTACACAAGACCTCGGGGTCTTTGGCGCCGGACAACTCCCGAATCGAATGCATGCCGAGGGTGGCGATGCCGATATCGATGGTGGTAATGCCCAGCTCCGCGGCGGTGATTGGGCCGATGGTGCTGCCGCAGGCCATGTCATTGCGCATAACGAAGCTCTGACAGGGCACGCCCAGCTCGGCACAGAGTGACTTGAAGAAGGCTACGGATCGGCTATTACTGGCGTAGCGTTGATTGGCGTTGATCTTTATCACCGGACCCCCGTCCAGCACCGGCCGGTGTTTCTCGTCATGCTTATCGGCATAATTCGGATGAATCCCGTGGGCGTTGTCGATCGAAAGCAACATGGACTGTCGTACCACGCGTTCGAGGGCATCGCTGCTATCATCCTCCGCCGCAATCATGCGCTCCAGCACCGCTTTCAGAAACGGGCCCTGGGCACCTGCGCTGGAAACACTGCCCACCTCTTCATGATCGTTGCAGACCAGCACGCTGGCATGGGAGTCATCGCTGGCCAGCAGGGCTTTGATCGCGAGAAAACAGCTGAGTAAATTATCCAGCCGCGCCGAGGCAATAAATTGCTGCTGTAGCCCTACCATCGTCGCGGCCTGGGTGTCGTAGAGCATCAGTTCATGGGCGAGTATTTTATCAATGTCTTCGGCGTCGTTCTGCTGCCGCAGATGTTGCAGCAGAAAAGCATCGAGACTGAAGTCTTCGCCTGCGGGTAATTGCAGGAGTATGGGTGATAGTTCCTTCTGCGGGTTAACCGCCCTGCCCTTGTTTACGTCCCGATCGAGATGGATAGCGAGACTGGGGATGAAGGCAATCGGTTCGCGCAGATCGATGAGGGTCGAGCCCAACTCACCCGAGTGGGTTTGAAAATCGACACGCCCGGCCAGGGAAAGATCTCGATCGAACCACGGATGCAGCAGGGCCCCACCATAGACTTCGACGCCGAGTTGCAAATAGCCGTGTCGGTGTATTTCCGAAGAAGGTTTGAGCTTTAGACAGGGGCTGTCGGTATGGGTGCCGGCCAGTCGCAAGCCGTCACTCACAACCGCTAACGCGCCGGTCTTGAAGGCGACCAGGGCGGAATCATTGCGCATTACATAGTAGTGTGATTGTTTCTTCAGCTGCCAGGGCAGTGTCTCATCGAGGCGTTCGAAGCCGGCCTCATGCAGCAGGGTCGACATATTGGCAACGGCATGAAAAGGGGTGGGCGATTGCCCCAGGAAAACCAGCAATTCATCGTTGAAACTTGCACTACTCATCGCGTGAGACAGCCATCGTTATGTAACGATCAGGCACAAACCCGGGCCTAACGTATTTCAAGCAACTCAACGTCAAAAATCAATGCCGAATTAGGCGGTATCGCCGGGGTGGGCGAAGACGTGCCGTAAGCCATCGCCGGGGGAATGAACAGGCGCCACTTGTCCCCCACCTTCATCAGTTGCAAGGCCTCGGTCCACCCGGCGATAACTTGCGAGAGGCCGAACTGGGCCGGTTCGCCACGATCGACAGAGCTATCGAATACGGTGCCGTCGGTGAGGGTACCGTGGTAGTGGGCAAGCACGGCTTCATTGACCTCCGGGGAAGGACCATCGGCTGGACCCGACGTCAGGATCAGATATTGCAGCCCGGACTCAAGACTGACAACCCCTTCCTTGTCCGCATTTTGACGCAAAAACTCTTCGCTCGCCGCCAGATTGTCAGACAGGGCCGCCGCCGCTCTTTCCTGTGCCCGTTGTTGATATAATTGTACTGCCGCAATTAATTCCTCATCACTCAACCTGACCGTATCGGCAACCGCATCCAGCAAGCCGGCGATAAAACTGTCCAGCCCGACACTATCGAAGATCTGCTGATCGCTCAGACTCTTACCTATATTTGCCCCCATGGAATAACCGATGCGATTGTCCTCATTTTCCAGATCAATATCACCTTGGGCTGCCGCACCACCTGCGAGGGATAACAGCAGCGCGGATATCATGAGCGCGCTGACACCGGGCCAATCTTTTATCGCAATTGTTTCCATACCATTTCCCTTACATTCATAGGACAATCACCGGCTCCGCTGGCTATAGGCCGCCGCTGCCGAATTGAGGGGCATACTAGTGGGGTTGGGTGCCAAATACCAGGGTCGAACTTTCTGGCAACTCCGGACTCAAAATATCATGTCGCCCAATAACATATCCCGATTTTACAGCGAGCCGGAAACAACTGCCGAGATACCCGATTCAAAACCGCGTAGCTCTCTTCTCTGCCTCGCGGCAGTGATAGCAATATTGAGCCAATGTTCCCAACAGTTTACGGTATCGGTTAACAATCAGGCTGTCTTCGATCCTGGCGGTCGCCTGCTTGACCAGCAAACCATCGATTCCAACCTGCAGGGATGCATTAACCTTGCGGTCCGGCAGCAAAAGCTGATTAGTGCCATCGAACTCACCATCTTGTCCTGCGCCAATTCACAGGTGGGTGTCCTCGACAACATCGAGCAGCTGGCCCAGTTACGATTTTTAGACCTCGCCAATAATTCAATCAGCAACCTCACGCCCCTCGAGCAGTTAGGCCAACTCAGCGGCCTCAACCTGGTGAACAACGTCATCACCGACATCAGTGCGCTGTTCAATATAGCCAGCCTGACTTCCGTCAGCCTCAGCGGTAATCCAGGCATCGACTGTAAGCAGCTTGACGCCCTCGAAGATAATCTGGGGGACAAGCTGACCCGGCCGGCGAGTTGTCGTAACTGATTTCAGGGTCACGACTCCGATGGCAGGGCTGCGGGCGCTTCATCTTCTTCCAGGGCCGAACTCAACAACGCCGATTTGTGTTTCTTTGCCGTCTTGGCGCCAAGTTGCTTCAGGGTTTCTACCCGCTTGATCAGGTTGCCGCGGCCTGATTGCAGCTTGTTGTGGGCACGTTCAAAACTTTTCTTACTGGCGTCGATCTTGGTGCCGACGTCATCCAAATCTTCCACGAAGGCAACAAATTTATCGTAGAGGGCACCGGCACGCTCTGCGATTTCCTTCGCGTTGAGGTTTTGCTGTGCCAGTCGCCACAGATTTTGAACGGTCTTCAGGGTGGTGAGCAAGGTGGTGGGACCGACGAAAATAATATTGCGATCGAAGGCGTAGAGTGAAAGCTCGGGATCATCCTGGATCGCCGTGAAATAAGCGG
>JADFIJ010000267.1 GCA_022566775.1 Pseudomonadota bacterium
AATCGCCCGTACGGAAAAGGAGGTGTTCCAGACCCTGTTCAAAATCGTGCGCGATGCCATGAAAGCAAATCAGTGCCGGCGGGCAATCCTGGTGGGCCACAACGCACACTTCGACCACGGCTTTGTAAACGCCGCAAGTGCGAGACACAAACTCAAACGCAATCCATTTCATCCATTCTCGAGCTTCGATACCGCAAGCCTGGCCGGACTGGCATTCGGACAGACGGTGTTGGCGCGAGCCTGTGGTGCCGCAGGAATAGAATTCGATGACAGCCAGGCCCACTCGGCCCGGTATGACGCCGAGAAGACAGCCGAACTATTCTGCAAGATTGTTAACAAGTGGCGGGATCTCGGCGGCTGGCCTCTGAGCTAACGAGCCCCAATAAATACCAGCTTCAAACACCTAAAAAATCCAGAGCCGAGTTTCCGAATCTAGATTTTTTGAGACTAATTAATTTGTGAGAACTGACGCCTCAAAATTTTCAGCGCCAGATATTATTGGATTGCCCGCCGCGTTTATTCTTCGCTCTGCTCACCACCCGCATCCGCATCCGCATCCGCACCCGCACCTTCAACCAGGGGTTGCAGTTCACCCTTCTCAAACATCTCGGTGACGATATCGCAACCGCCGACCAACTCGCCATCGATATACAACTGCGGAAAAGTAGGCCAATTGGAGACCTTGGGCAGCGTTGCCCTGATCTCCGGATTACTGAGAATATCCACATAGGCAAAGCGTTTGCCGCACTGCATAAGCATCTGGGTAATCTGGGCTGAAAAGCCGCATTGAGGTTGTTCCGGGTTCCCCTTCATATAAAGCAGTATGCTATTGGAATCTATTTGCTCTTTGATCGTTTCTTCGGTACTCATGAAATACAGCCTCTCTGTTCGGTAAAAGCGGGGTTTATGACTTACTCACGCGACCCACTGTGTAAGTTTACACTGGTGTTCTGGGCTTTGTCAGCTAAAGTGCAGGGAGAACTACCTCGATGCCTGGGACCCTGCAGATTTCGAGCTAGCTGTCGCTGCTGAACTTTTGCTCGATTTTCTGCCCCAGCCACCGCCACCAGGAGTGTGAATAATGAGGCGGTCGCCGGCCTCGACATCGACTGTGCATTTCCCCGGCAGTACCTCGCCATTCAGCAAATTCAGTCCTTCCTGACCGGGCTTGCCACCGCCAAGCCCCCAGGGCGCATAGCGACGACGTTCGCTTATCAGGCTCAGGCGTGTCGAGCTTAAAAACTCGTATTCTCTGCTGACGCCATCCCCGCCTTGATGTGCGCCGACGCCCCCGCTATGCCGCCGAATGGCATAACTTCTCACCCGCAGTGGGTAATGCATCTCCAGGCTCTCGACCGGCGTATTCAGCGTGTTGGTCATGTGGCTGTGCACCGCGGACAGGCCGTCATAACGGGGGCCGGCGCCCATGCCCCCGGCCAGAGTCTCGTAGTAATCCCAGCGCTCACCGCTGTCGGCATCGATACAGCCCATGGCGATATTATTCATGGTGCCCTGGCTGGCGGCGGGTATTCGCTCTGGCGCGGCCTGGGCCAGCGCCCCGAATATAAGGTCTACCAGTCGGGTCGAGGTCTCAACATTGCCGCCGGCGACGGCAGCCGGCCGGCGCGCGTTAATAATGGAACCGGGACGAGTTTTGAGTTTTATGCGCCGAAACAAACCGGAGCAGGCCGGCGCCTCTTCCGGCATCAAGCACCGAAAGCAATAATACGCAGCCGCGGCCGCTACCGACTCGGGGCAGTTTAGATTACCCGGCACCTGTGGGGCACATTCCCTCAGATCCAATTCCACTGCATCGGCTTGAAGCGTCAGGCACAGTGACAGTTTTATGCCTTCAGACCCATAGCCATCGTCGTCCAGGTAGTCTTCGAAATGGTACTCGCCCGGCTGCAATTGTGCTATTACAGCCAATGTAATCCGGTCTGCATAGGCATTCAGCTCCAGTATTCCGGCTTGATAATTCGCAACTCTCATGTTTGCAACCAGGGCTTGCAAGCGCCTCACACCGACCCGATTGGCCCCCGCCTGGGCGGCAAAATCGCCGCTCAATTGTTCGCCTTGTAGATCCGCCAATGGGATCTCAGTGACCTGCAATTGCTCACCTCGCAGCAGCAAGGTCGGCGCAATAATGACCCCCTCTTCTGCCAGGGTGGATGACACCGGCATCGAGCCGGGGGTGTCACAGCCGATGTTGGCGTGATGGGCGCGGTTCGCCACGAAACCGATCAGTGCGGTCACCCCGCGCTTACTACCCCCGGCTTCGAATACCGGTGCGATCAGGGTGACATCAGGCAAGTGGGTACCGCCAAGAAAGGGGTCATTCAGCACGACCATATCTCCCGGCTGCCAGTCCCACTGGCGCACCAGGTCTCCCATAACGAAAGCCATGCTACCGAGATGGACGGGTATGTGCGCCGCCTGCGCGACCAGCTCACCGTTGCTGCCAAACAGCGCGCAGGAGAAATCCAGCCGGTCCTTGATATTGGGTGAAAACGCCGTGCGGCGCAGTACCAGGCCCATTTCATCGCAGATGGCCCCGACCCGGCTGGAAAAGAGCTTCAACTCTACTGGATTCATATCTGCTTCTCGCTGCCAAAGCTCGGCCCGTGATCAGGCCGGCGAGATGACAATTGCTCCCACTCGCATAAGTGGATAAAATAGCAATCTTTCATGGGTAGCGCGAGCTACCCTTTTTATTTCCAAATTGAAGGGTGAAGCCACAGATCATGGTTGTACAGCATTTCCTGACCCTAGATGATTTACCACCAGCCGAGCTATTGGCGATAGTACGCCGAGCCCTGGAGCTGAAGCTGCAGCCAGAGTTGGCACAGACCCAGGTGCGCAAGACCCTGGGCCTGATTTTCGAAAAATCTTCCACCCGGACCCGCGTTGCCTTCGAAGTCGCGATGACACAGATGGGGGGATCGTCCCTGTTCTTGTCCTCCGCCGACTCGCAGCTGGGGCGCGGAGAACCGATCGAAGACAGCGCCCGGGTGCTGTCGCGGATGCTGGATTGTGTGGCTATCCGCACTTACGAACACAGCAAGCTGCAACGCTTTGCCGAGAATTCCCGGATACCAGTCATCAATGCCCTCAGTGATGATTTCCATCCCTGCCAGCTGCTAGCCGATGTACAGACCTTCATCGAGCACCGCGGCGACATCGGTGGCAAGAGAGTCGCCTGGGTCGGCGATGGCAATAATATGTGCCAATCCTATATCAATGCGGCCGCGGCCTTTGACTTTGAACTGACGATCGCCACA
>JADFIJ010000101.1 GCA_022566775.1 Pseudomonadota bacterium
TTCGTTCCCGGTTTCTCTTCGAATTGCCTCCAGGGCCTGACGTCCCCTCGCTTCATTTCGGCAAACCAGCGCCAGGGTTGCACCTCGGCTGGCGAAATTACGCGCTGCCGCAAAGCCAATACCGCTGTTGGCTCCCGTTACGACATAGGTTTTCCCGAGAAGGTCTGATCTTTTTTCGGTCATTAAACTTTCTTCCACTGTTAGCTCGATGGCGAATTAGAGACGAGGCAATAAATACCCGCTCGATGGCAACTAAATTTGCTCAAACAGAAGACAGCCCGGTGAATTCTTGTAAAATGCTTCTCTTGCACAGAGACCACCGCGGCGAATCCTGACTCGGCAAGCCGAGCACGAACTGCTTTGTAGAGGGAATTATGTGAATAAGCAAGCCTCTTCTATTTACTGAGGTGGATGCAAACTCCCAGGCATGGAGTTTGTTTCGGAGAGCCAGCAGGCATCTGGTTCACTACATCCGGTGCCTTTATCGGGGTGATCGGGCAACTCACTACCGTAGCACCTAAGATGAACCTTTATGAATCCAGTGAGATTCAACGCCACTAATGCAGGCGGAGCAACAGCTATGACCACAGTAGACATCAGTCGTTTCCCGGTACCGGATCTGGTGGATTTACCCACGGATATTCGCGAGAGAATCGTCGCAGTATCTGAAAAAACAGGGTTTATTCCGAATATCTTTCTCGCCCTGGCCCATAGGCCAGATGAGTTTCGGGCATTTTTTGCCTACCATGATGCCCTTATGGAAAAAGACGGCGGCTTGACCAAAGGTGAGAGAGAAATGATCGTAGTGGCCACCTCCAGCCTCAATCAGTGCATTTATTGTGTTGTCGCCCACGGTGCGGTGCTACGGATTCGGGAGAAAAACCCGCTAATTGCCGATCAACTCGCGACCAACTACCGAAAAGCCGATATTTCCGGGCGCCAGCGGGCGATGCTGGATTATGCGGTCAAGGTCTCCCTGAAACCCTATGAAATTAGTGAATCCGACTTAAATTTGCTAGAAAAACAGGGATTTAGTGAGGATGATGTTTGGGATATCGGCGCCATAAGCAGCTTCTTTGCGCTGTCGAATCGATTGGCTAACATGGCCAATATTCGTCCAAATGACGAGTTTTATCTTCTGGGCAGGGTCAAGCGCGCCACATAACCCGCTAAAACAGTGAAGTTCCCCGATATTGCCCCAGTTTTCCCTTCCCCTCACCGTTCCTAGTCTGTAGGCTGGCTTCGCTCAGATCCCGCCCCGTGCCCAATGGAAGCAAAAATAAAAGCATGGCCACAAAAAACCACAGATACCCTGTAAGTGCCTATGCCGGCGTTCACACGCTGATCAAGCCGGCCATGGGCAGTCGGCTGTACGAAGATGACGACGGCACGATTCTGCTCGGACAGCCACCAGAAGTGCTGAAGGGATTGTTACTGCACGGCATCAGCAACTTCGATACCCTGGTGCTGCCGGATGTGAAGGAAAAAAATGGTTCCCTCACCAACTCCCTGGAATTTCCACTGTACTTCTTCCTCTTTGTCAGTAATGGGCTTGCCGATGGTCGCAGGCTCAACCTGGTGGGTGAAGAAGACGACATAAGCCACGCCCTGCGCCTGTTGCGTATCACCTTATTTGGACCGACTCGTCAGGAACTGGAAAACTGGAAAACCGAGCCAGAGTTACGCGATGAATGGCTCGCTGCCAGCAAGGAACTGGCACTGAAGGATAAGTACGGCGAAATTATCCCGCTGCAAAACTTTTTCAATATTTTACCCTTCCGTGATGGTTGGGTGAAGGTGGGCAACCAGAGCATCACCCATGTCGACCAGGACGTTTACGATATCGGTAATGGCAACTCCGTCGTCCGCATCGACTTAAATGAAGACCGGCGCATCGAACCTCCCTATAAGGTCAGTGCGGATTACGTGCCTGGCGGCCTCGTGAAAATGGGCATCGAAGTACTCGGTGGCGCTTCCGGATTCACACCTACCGAAGCCTGTACCGGACTAGCGCTGTGTTACAACGGCGAATACCTGTTGATTGACTGTATTCCCTTTCTCGATGAACATCTGCTGGCCCGGGGCATCTCCAAGAACCAGATAGCGGCAGTTTTCCTCACCCACTTACACGACGATCACTCCGCATTGTTTCCCTTGATGCAGATGCCGCATCGGGTTGATTTAATCACCACGCGCGAAATCTTTCACATGGCCATGGAGAAGATTTCCTGCGGCATCGGTTGGAAAATCAGCGCCATTCGCGAGCATTTTAGACTGGTGGAAGTTCGCCCCGGCGAGCGTTTTAACTATTTTGGTTTGACCATCGAGCCACACGTCACGGTGCATAGCATCCCCACTATCGGCGCGACCTTTTCCACGGTTAATCGCGGCGTCGAGCGGGAAATCTGCATAATCGGCGATAACCACTCCATGACGGCAGTGAATGAAATGGCCGCGAAAGGCCTGATTCGAAAGAGTACCGTCAGAAATCTCGAGCGACTCTACCAGGATCGCTTCTCTCTGCTGGTTGCCGATGGCGGCGCCGGTGCGATTCATGGCGATCCGGCCGATGCGATTCAGTCTGCTTCTGACCGGGTGGTATTCGTACACGTCGAAAAACTTGCCAACGAATTCAACACCACGTTTTCTCTGGCGACATCAGGCAAACGCTATACGATTCTGGAAGGTGATTCCGCCATCTATACTTCCCAGATTAATCACTACCTTACCGAATGGCTGGGCAGGCCATTTCCCAATCGGTGGATGCGCAGCCTGTTGGCAGATGAAGAAATCAGACGCTACAACGCCGATGATGTCATCCTGGTACAGGACTCGACTACTCGTGGTTACGTCTATCTCATCCTTACCGGTTATTGCGACGTGGTTCGCCATGATGGCTCGACCTTGCACGTCGATGCGAAACTGCAAGCCGGCGATGTGCTGGGTGAAATGGCGGTAATTACGGGCAGGTCTACCCGCAATGCCAGCGTCGTAGCAAGAACTCCGGTCACCCTGTGTGTGTTCTCCGAAGAAACATTTAGATCCTTTATCACCGCCGAAGGATTCCAGGACAGACTGCTACAAGGCTGGTCTATGCGACCAATTATCGCCAAGCAGGCCCAGTTCAACGGACTCATCTTCACAGTACTCGAAAAGCTAAGTCAGATTGGCGAGCTGGTTACATTGCCTGAGGGTGGCTGTTTCGAGTTAACAGAAGCCTGCTGGTGTTTACTCTCCAGTGGTGATGCCACCTTGAATGCAGAATCCATGTACCAGGATGAGGACTATGGTGCCAGGCCCTTCGCTACGGCCAGGACCGGCCCCATCATTAGCAAAGACGGCTGTGTGTTGCTGTTATTCGATGCCCGGCGCCTCGAAAGACTCCGACTCAGAATCCCCCAGCTTAACTACAAGCTGCGCAAACTCCGAATGCAAACTTCCACCGCAAAAGTTAGTTGGAAACTTGGCAAAGTCGAAATCTTCGACTGATACAAACCCTGCAACCTGGCCTAGACGTTTTTAATGCCCGTAACAATAACTTCCGTAGCAACCCAGCAAATAGTCGCTCTGAACGATGCCGAGGCATCAGAAAATCGTATTCACAGAGATGATATCGCGCTGAAGTACGGTTTCAGTGGCGCCCTGGTCAGCGGAGTCAACATTTTCGGTTATCTTTGCCAGCCACTGGTGCGGGTCTACGGTGCGCAATGGCTAAGCAGCGGAGTGCTTGACGTGCTATTTCTCAAACCGGCCTATCAGGACAATTTGCTGACCATTGAAACGGAGAATGTTGGCGCCGATGCAGGAGAGCGCAGACACCAGACTTCGGCAGTCAACGCGGAGGGCGTACAGATCGCCAAGCTGGACTCCGCGCTACCGGCAGAACTACCACCGATCAACGAGCTGGCGCACGCCGTCGGTGAGCCCGCAGCAACAGAACGCCGAGAAATTGCCTGGGATTTGATCGACATAGATCGGCCAGCGCCTGTCTATAGTTGGAATCCGTCAGAGCAGGACAACATGGAAAGAGTCAATGCGCAGAGGGACCACGCCTCGCTTTATTTTGGCGCTAACGGTCTGATCCACCCCTACTATCTGCTGGATGCCTGTAATAAGGCCCTGATGCGAATGTTTATTCTGCCGGCCTGGATTCACACCGGCAGTCAAATAATATTGCGCAAGGCTCTGCACGCAGGGCAAGCCATAGAAATTCGTACCGTCCCAATTAAGAAATGGGAACACAAAGGCCACCAATTCATCAAGCTATACATCGCCATGTGGAGCGACGATGAGGTGGCGGTGGAAGTGGAACACAGCGCGATCTTTCGAATAGCTGCATAAAACAGACAGCTTGAAAATCTCCGGGAACTGGCCAGGAACACACCGCGCCTGCTCGACACATTACCTAAAAGTCAAATCTGAAAATATGCACTGCTTCCCTGCTAACTGGAAGGACGCATTCGAACCAGCATTTTCTGTTCACCTTCCATCACCAGTTGTCTATGTTGATTATGAATCGTGGAACGGAGTGTTATCACCCCGGTGGTCTTGCCAGGCGTCAGCTCACGAATTACCAGGGCCGGGTACACAGTGTCTCCACAATATACCGGTTTAAGGAATTTCGAGCTCTGTTCGATCAGGGCGATCAGACTGTCCTCCAGCACATGAGGTAGCATGCCGGCACCGGGCGCCGTTTGGCTGACTACTTGAAATCCGTGAGCAAGCAATTGTGGATGTCCTCTACGCCTGCAGTATTCCACATCATAGTGGATCGGATGATTGTCCCCGGAGAGAAGTTGGAAGGCGGCGAAATTTGCATCACCCAGTGTGCGGGACGGGATCACGAAGCGCTGTCCGACCTCCAGATCTTCGAAATAGCTGGAATCTGTCAAGCTGTGTTTTGCTGGATCGAACTCAGGATCGATGTCCCCACGCTCATTCATAATTGTTTAATTTCCTATTGCACTGCGTGGTCCCAAAAATCAGCACAGGTTCATGGCGACCAGGGCAGCGGCAGAGTCTGGGCGAACCATTAATCTAGCACGAAGACGATGAAGATAATCCCCGCCCGGCCCAATTGGCGAGCGCACCAGACTACCCGGGATCTCCCCATGCCATTGAATTAGCAGCTATTATGCACACCGCACGGTGAATTTCAGCAAATTCATGAATGAAACTTAAAGAAGACAGTCAGATTTTCGAGTATATTCGGCTGAGGTAAACCGAAGACAAGACAACTGGACCTTAGGCAGCAGCCGAATTCAGCAAGACCAATTTAGTTAGTTCAATCATCAATAAGCAAAAAACGACAAACAGGACGGAACTATGCCTCTCGATATTACATTCACTCTCAGCGATAGAGACCTGGACAGGTTCAAGTCAATAGTAGACAAAGCCAGAACCACCTCCGCTAGCAGCCAGAGTCCGGCCGAAATCGAAAGGGCCGCTTACAAGATTGTCGATGTGGCTATGAACAGCGATCTTCCGGATTTCATTGCCGAACGCCTGCTGCAACTGAAGGTGCTGCTGGAGATGATGAAAGACGACGAATGGCAGGTCGGCGATAAAGACCGCGAACGTATTACCAGCGCGTTGTCTTATTTCAGCGACCCCATAGATCTTATTCCCGATCACATCCCCGGCATCGGTTTTCTCGACGATGCCATATTTGTTGAAATAATCATTCGGGAACTGAAAGCAGAGATCGAGGCATACAATGAATTCTGTATTTTTCGCGAAGCCGAAGAGAATCGCCTCACCGAACAGGGACTGGACCCTGACGAAAACAGAGAGGCCTGGGTCGGCGCAAAACGTGATGAGCTACACTCTCTCATCCGAAAATCACACGCAGAATCCAGCGAAGACGATTTTGTTTTTCATTTTCTCTAGCAGGCTGTTGAAAAGCTCTCTAGCCTCCTCTGCCCACAAGCTAAATCTATAAACTGATCTTAAGTGATACCAGCATGGGCTTCAGAGCTTTCGATGCGAATCGTGATCAAAAGGCCGTGCATCGCATCTGGCTGGAAACCGACTTCGGCCTGGGTTGCCGCGACGATCTCGGAGGACTAACACATTTCGTATGGGGAGAGAGAAAGGAGGAGAGTGGTCCTTACAAGGTCGGTTACCTCGCGTATCGTGACCGTGAACAATTTTGGGAATTGCTCGCCTTGCTGAAGGGATTAGGAGACCAAATTCATTGCGAGTCATAGCGCCGAACCAACTGTTCAAGAATCGCACTGCGGTCAATCTCATTCCCGCGCAGATACACCCGCGCAATCGTCCTGGTGTTGCGAATGTTATCCAGTGGATTGGCGTCCAACACCAGGAGGTCCGCGCTCATTCCAGGCTTGATCATGCCCATGTCATGTAGACCCAGTGCCCGTGCTGGCTTGCTGGTCCCTGCCATCAGGGCCTGCATCGGTGTCATACCCAGGCGCACGAATATTTCCAACTCACGATGCCCGCTGTAACCGAAGAAATGGTCAGGCAGCGCACCCGCATCGGTGCCAAGAACGATATCCACCTCGGCATTCAATAGTCTGGCAAACCCGCGTCGTAGCTCTGCTTCGGCATCGGCATTGAGAATGGGGTTGGACTGGCGCTGGCTGGAATTTCCAGTCAGCCGCTGGGCCACCGCGTCGGCGATGCTTGCGCGCAGGAATTCGTCGTCACCGATGGCTTCACGCCGCAGTTCTGCCAGGCCCAGGTTAGGAATGACAAACACACCCGCCTGCTTCAATTGCCGGGCGATCGCATCGCTGAAGCCATCACCGATACGCCCATGCAGAAAACCGCTGACACCCGCGTCCAGCAGATCCGGCATGTCTTCTGCAAATTGCTGATGCACAAAGACCTTGATATCGTTCTCTGTCGCCTCATCGATAACCGCGCGGTAGAGTTCAGGGTCGAGTTTTTGTTGGCTGCCACCGCGATCATCAACCCAGATTTTGATAAATGGAATTTTCTTCGCCGCCACTTCTTTTACCATCTGCCGCGCCTGTGGCGGCGTCTCGAGTCCCCGCAGGATAGTCATCCCGGTTTGCTCGGCTAGCGCGATTGCATGACTGAGAAACTGGTTATTCGGACCCTGGCCCGGCGGTGCCATGCCCGCCGCGAACAGCAGGCGGGCGCCCTCAAACTCACGCCTTCGCTGTGAACGCTGTAAGGCCAGCGCCAGATCCTCGGGATCGCTGCCGGCGGAGAATACCGCTGCAAAACCGTAGTAAGCGTATCGCTGCAGGTGATCGATCAGGTTCTCACGACTATAATATCGGGAGCCCCAACCGCTGTGTCCCTCGTAACCCAGATGGGCATGGGCATCGATCAATGCCGGCATCACCGTCTTGCCCCGCAGGTTAATAATCCGGGTGTTTTCCGGCAAGGCATCTGCAGCAATCTCACCGACGGCGGCGATCAAGCCCCCCGTTATCAAGATCGAGCCCCTTTCCACAACGCTGCCATCGCCCACAATCAAGCGCGCGTCTTGCAGTAACAACGCGTTGGCATCATCGAGTGTCTGCCCCGACGACGACGGCCACTGGGCCACTATAAGAACCACCAGCAGGGGAATTATTTTTCGGATGCTCTGCAGCATCTGTCGGTTCCTGTCGATCCCTGTCATTGACCAGGCCATTATTTTTACTCTCTTTTTGGGCTCGAGGCTGGTAATCTAGGCCACTTCGAGGGATTCTCAGCAGCCCTTTCATTCCTGCCGACCATCTATATCACGGGTACAGACATTGCACAAATCGCTACTCTCAGGCCAGTCGCTAACCGCTGCCGAAGCACTTTCCCTGGCCGCATGCCCGGATACTACCGCCCTGGCAGAATCAGCCTGCAGCCTGCGTGATCAAGGCCACGGCAATATTATCAGCTACTCCAGGAAGGTGTTTATTCCCTTGACCCATCTGTGCCGTGATGTCTGTCATTACTGTACCTTCGCGCGCACGCCAAAGCGCATCGAACAGCCTTATATGAGTATCGATCAGGTGCTCGAACTCTGCCATGCCGGGGCCGAGGCAGGTTGCCAGGAAGCCCTGTTCACCCTGGGCGAGAAACCGGAATTGAGATACCAGGCAGCCCGGGATGGGCTGCAAGAACTCGGCTTTGCCACTACCCTGGACTATGTTGTCGAAGTTGCCGGCAGGGTGCTGAACGAAACCGGTCTGTTACCCCATATCAATGCCGGCAACATGAGCCCGGCAGAAATCGGCCGCCTGCGTCGGGTCAGCGCCTCCATGGGAATCATGCTGGAGTCTTCTGCTGCTCGCCTCTGTGAGAAAGGCATGCCCCATTACGGCTCACCCGATAAAGACCCCGCGACTCGACTGGAAACGATCGAACAGGCCGGTCTCTTATCCGTCCCCTTCACCTCAGGAATTCTTATCGGTATCGGTGAGACGCGGCGCGAGAGAATTGAATCTCTGCTGGCGCTGCGTCAGAGCCATGGGCGCCACGGTCATATCCAGGAAATTATCGTACAAAATTTCCGCGCCAAGCCTGATACAAAAATGGCGCTGGCACCGGAGCCGGATTTAAATGAATTGCTATGGACTATCGCCATGGCCCGACTCATTTTCGGTGCGCAGATGAATATCCAGGCACCGCCTAATCTAAGCCCGGGGGTGTTGCCACAACTGATAGCTGCCGGCATAAACGACTGGGGCGGAGTTTCTCCTCTCACTCCGGACCATGTCAATCCCGAAGCGCCGTGGCCACACCTGGATGAGCTGGCGAGAGAAACCGCAGCTGCCGGTAAATTTCTCGATCAACGCCTGACGATCTATCCGCGCTTCGCCCAGGAACCTGGCAAATGGCTGGCGGAGGAACTAAGACCCCATGTACTGAAACAGATGGATGGCTGTGGATTTGCAAAAAGGGACAACTGGACACCTGGTGCGCTTAACCCTATCCCCGACCTGGAAAAAGAACTGTTACACGCGGCTGCAAATCTGAACGCCGCCCCCATCGCCGCATCTGCGAGAATCGTAGACATCGTCTCCCGCTGTGAAGCGCAGGAAGCGGTCGGCCTCGAAGACATAAGCAGCCTGTTCGAAAGCCGGGGTCAGGATTTTGCCTATATTGCGCAAAGCGCGAACAGACTCCGACAGCAAATCAATGGTGAGCAGGTTAGCTATATCGTTAATCGGAATATCAATTACACCAATGTCTGTTATTTCAAATGCCAGTTCTGTGCGTTTTCCAAGGGCAAACTCAGCGAAAATTTGAGGGGCCGACCCTACGATATCAGCGCCGAAGAAATCGCGCGTCGTTGTCAGGAAGCCTGGAGCAGAGGGGCGACCGAGGTGTGTATGCAGGGCGGTATTCACCCCGATTACACCGGCCAAACCTATCTGGATATCGTTGAAACCGTGCGGCAGGCGGTGCCGGATATGCATATTCATGCATTTTCGCCCCTGGAAGTCTGGCAAGGCGCCAGCACCCTCGGCATCAGCTTGAAACAGTACCTGCAACGACTGCAGGCGGCCGGACTCAACACTTTGCCCGGCACCGCAGCCGAGATCTTACACGATGATGTTCGCGAGTTGATCTGCCCGGACAAGTTAAATTCCCAGCAATGGCTACAAGTAATGGAGACCGCCCACGATCTCGGCTTTAGGACCACAGCAACCATCATGTACGGGCATGTGGACAAGCCGGTGCACTGGGCCACCCATCTGCTGAAGGTTCGGGAGTTGCAGAGTCGCAGCGGCGGCTTCACCGAATTTGTGCCGCTGCCCTATGTGCACATGGAAGCGCCCATGTACTTGAAAGGCAAATCCCGCAAAGGCCCCAGCTTTCGAGAAGCGATTTTAATGCACGCCGTGGCGCGCCTGGTATTTCACGAATTGATTCCCAACATCCAGGCATCCTGGGTGAAGATGGGAATGGAAGGCGTCGCCGCCTGTTTAAATGCCGGGGCCAATGACTTAGGCGGCACCTTGATGAATGAGAGTATCACTCGAGCCGCCGGGGCGAGTTATGGTGAAGAATGGGCGCCGCAGGCTATTGAAGAAACTATTCGAAAAATGGCCCGACTGCCGCGCATGCGCAACACACTGTATGCCGATGCCCCCGAAGAACGCCGTCGCAGCGCGATGGGTGCGGGAAAATTAAGAGCAATTGAAAATAGCAGCGCCGGCAAGAAACAGCGAGACAAAAGGGTCGATAATCTTGCCCGGGCAATTTGATGGGCTATGATTTCAGTGGCGAGATTGTTGCCAGACAAACAGAGCCGCTATACACCTGGAAAGTTTATTACTGGACCCCGCGCGCAACCAAGAATCCTGACTATGAAAATCGCAGTAACCGGAGCCAATAGCAGCGTAGGGCAGCATCTGTTGGCTAAAATCGCCGCACAAGACGAAATAAGTGTAATAGCCGGGGTGCGTTCGGAACGGGCAAAGGCATCTCTTGTGAGTTCACCTCGAATCGAGCCCCGGATAATTTCCTATGACGATAGCGAAGGTCTGGCCAGCCTGTTTGCAGCGGTGGATTGTGTGGTTCACCTGGCCGGAATCCTTATCGAAAACAGGCAAACAAGCTATGCCAACGCCAACGTGGCGACAACCGCGGCGGTGGTGCAGGCGGCAAAACATGCTGCCGTTAAACACTTCGTCTTCATCAGCGTAATCGGTGCCGATGCCAACGCTGCCAATGCTTATTTCAGATCCAAGGGCTGCGCTGAAAAATTGGTGGCCGAGTCCGGCATTTCCGCGAGCATCATCCGCACTCCCATCTTGCTGGGGCCCGACACAGCTGGGGCGAAAGCCTTGCTGGGCGCGTCCTCACAGACCAGCATAAGAGTGTTAGGTGGTGGCCATTATCTTATGCGACCTCTGGATATCGACGATCTCGGCGTGGCCATATTGCGCTGTTGCGAATCCCAATCCGCGGGAACCACAAGCCATGAATTGGCAGGCCCGGAGACTATCTCTTATCGACAACTCATCGCGCGCACTGCGAAACTGCTGGGCAGGGAAATAAAGGTAGGTTCCATGCCAATATGGCTGGCCAAACTGGGTGCTGCGATCGGCAGCACATTGAAGGGTGGTGGTATTACAGCGACAGTTATTGATGTCATCACCAAGGACGAAGTCGTTCAAACCAACGCCGATTCTGCGCTAGGAATTTCCCTGACACCCCTGCAAACCACACTCGAGAAGATTACTAACGAGAAGCGAAGCTCATGACAGAACCAGAATCCCCCAAAGAAGCAACCCCGGAAACTACAACCGCCCGGAAAAAAAGTCTGTTAGGCCGCGTTATTTTCCTGATTCTTACCGCCGCGTGCTTTGGGTATTTGTATTACCGCTTGAACGGAGCCGCGCTGCGTGAAGGTCTCTCCCTCGCTGCTTACATGACCGAAGTCTTTGCCACGGTTAACTGGATTCCCTGGCTGCTGTTGATGATTTGCTATTCCCTGTTCTACTTCGCCATCGACACCCTGGTGGTCACCAGAGCACTGAATTGGTTTGTCGCCGACATCAAATACAAGGATATCGCGCCGATTCGCGCCAGCGCCTATATCATATCTATCTTCAATGAGCAGATAGGCAAGGGTGCAATGGCCTACTATCTGAATAAACGTGATCATATTCCCGGCTGGGAGGTAGGCTCGGTAATGTTGTTTATCATGTTTTGTGAAGTTTTCTACCTGCTCATCTGGGCGACGATCGGTTATTTTTTCGGCGGCGATTCCCTGCCGGAGGTGTTTAGCCTGATTCCCTATATCGCCGCAGGAGCCGGCGTAATACTGGTACTGTGGATTGCCTATTTCCAGGGCTATATTCTGCCCCGGAGCCAGTTTCGCGAGCGACCGGTGTTGCTGGCCTTCCGCAAGGCCAAGCCCTGGCACTATGGCGCATTCTTCCTGTTACGCTCGCCGGCCTTGCTCGCCGCCATCGTCGTCTACACGGTTGCGCTGAATTTGTTCGGAGTGGAAGCGTCGCTGCTGACCCTGCTACCCTATCTACCGGTTATTTTCTTTGCCGCCACCATACCCACTCCGATGCGGGCAGCGGCAATCACGTTCTGGGTGATCCTGTTCCCGGAAAACGAAGGCCAGATGGCTGCATTCGGCTTCGTACAACATAACTTTTTTATTCTCTTCAACGCCGCCATCGGGCTGGTTTTCTGGCGCCGTGCGCAACGGGACCTGTTCGGAAAGTAATGGCCAACCTGCTGACGGCGATGCGCTTGTTGTTGGTGGTGCCAGTAAGCTGGGCGTTTGCCGATCCGCAATTATTAGCGCCGCCGCTGCTAGTGGCGTTTCTCTTCATTGCTATCGCCACTGACTATTTTGATGGCAAAGTAGCCCGTGCCACCCATACCGAGTCAGCCCGGGGCATGCTGTTCGATCATGGCACCGACTTTATATTTGTTAC
>JADFIJ010000268.1 GCA_022566775.1 Pseudomonadota bacterium
CTGAATTGCGTTTTTCAGACACTGTGTTATCTGTTAAGCTGCTATCGTTAGGCCCCAGCTTGTTAATCTTCAGCTTGTTAAGCCCCAGGCTGATTGGTCTGGAGCTGTTATGGCCCGAGCCGTTATGCCTCAGGGCGCGTTAGGCGCCGGCGCATTGCACCGCGCCAACTCATCTCCTGAAAAAGAATAAAAAATTATGAGCACCGGACTTCTTGCCTTACTTTCTCTGCTGCCGATCATTTCCGTCGCCGTTTTCCTGGTCATGTTGCGCTGGCCTGCCAGCCGGGCCATGCCTATCGCTTACATTGTGGCGGTGGCGCTGGCTTATTTTATCTGGCAGGTACCCACCATCAAGATCATGGCGGCGAGTGTCAACGGGCTGATCGTAGCCTTCACCCTGATCTACATCATCTTCGGTGCCATATTGCTGTTGAACACGCTGCTGCAGAGCGGAGCGATTCGGGCGATTCGCGAGGGGTTTTCCGATATCTCACCGGACCGGCGCATCCAGGTGATTATCATCGCCTGGCTATTCGGTTCCTTCATCGAGGGCTCTGCCGGTTTCGGCACCCCTGCCGCCGTCGCCGTGCCTCTCATGGTGGGCCTGGGCTTTCCGGCCATGGCGGCGGTCGTCGCCGGCATGATTATCCAGAGCACGCCGGTGTCATTCGGGGCCATGGGCACGCCTATTCTGGTGGGTATTAATACCGGCCTGTCCGCCGACCCCGATATGGTGGCCTACGCGCTGTCCCGCGGCTATGAATGGGATGAATTCCTCGCCTTCATCGCCACCAAGGTGGCCCTGATCCATACCATAGCCGGTACCTTTATCCCGCTGCTGGTGGCCTCGATAATGACCCGGTTCTTCGGCAAGGAGAGATCATTTGCCGCCGGCTTCAGGGTCTGGAAATTCGCCCTGTTCGCGGCGTTCTCCATGACCATACCCTATCTCATCGTGGCGAATACCCTGGGGCCGGAATTTCCATCCATGTTGGGTGGACTGATTGGCCTGGCCATCGTCGTCACGGCAGCGAAGCGAGGCTTCCTGATGCCGAAACCCGATGAAATATGGGACTTCGATGACAAGGCAAACTGGGATCCGGAGTGGACCGGCTCCATGCAGCAAGAGTCGGTAAGCAGCGCCGACGGAAAACCGCCGATGGGGCTTATACGAGCCTGGTCTCCCTATTTATTCGTTGCCGGCCTGCTGGTGCTGACTCGATTCAGGGCACTGGATCTGGAAGCGATCTTGCGGGACTCCAACCCCTTCATTACCTGGTCCTGGCCCCAAATATTCGGCAGCGACATCAGCGCTTCGTTTCAACCGCTGTGGTCTCCCGGCACGATTTTCATCATCGTGTCCCTGATTACCATTCTCTTGCATGGGCTGAAAGGGTCCGAATACAAGCGCGCTTTTGGCAATTCCCTGAAGACCCTGATTCCCGCATCGACCGCCCTGGTGTTCACGGTGCCGATGGTACAGGTGTTCATTAATTCCAGCGGCGGCGCCGCCGGTTATGAACAAATGCCTATCGCGCTGGCCGAGGGTGTCGCCAATCTGACCGGCGCGGCGTGGCCATTCTTCTCCACCTTCATCGGTGGCATGGGCGCGTTTGTTGCCGGCAGCAACACCGTCAGCAACATGATGTTCTCCCTGTTTCAATTCGGGGTTGGCGTACGCATCATGGCCGATCCCACCTGGATAGTTGCCCTGCAGGCCGTGGGTGGCGCCGCTGGCAATATTATCTGTGTACACAATGTGGTGGCTGCTTCTGCGGTCGCCGGCCTGATCGGCAAGGAAGGCGCCGTGATTCGCAAGACCCTGCTGCCCTTTTTCTACTACGCGCTGTTCACCGGCTCGATCGGCTATGGCATCGTTAATCTGAGCACTGGCGTACTCAATATCGGCTTTTTCATCGCCGCATTGATAGTCGCGTGCATGGTTTATTTTATTATCAAGTTTAATCGCCATGGTAGTACGGAGACATCTGCTTCTTAAGCGGTGTCTCCTGTTGGATGAGAGCTGGCAGCCATTGCGCTCCTCTTCAATCCATCAGGATGTCGTTGTAGCTAGCCATGTCGGAATCCTGCCAGGGTACTTCCCCTGATCACAAGGACCATCGTAATAATGCCTCACACAGTGATCGCTAAATGATCAAGAGGTCACTCACCATCGCCACCGCAGGTCACGTCGATCACGGCAAGACCTCTTTGGTGCGCCATCTAACCGGCACCAATACCGATACCCTGGCAGAAGAAAAAGCTCGCGGGCTCACGATTAATCTGGGCTACGCCTATTATCATTTTCAGTCCGAAACAGATGGCGAAGACTTCGATAACACACTTGGATTTGTCGATGTGCCAGGTCATACAGATTTTATCAACAATATGTTGGCAGGGGTCGGGGCGGTAGATGCTGCGATGCTGGTGGTGGCGGCAGATGACGGCGTAATGCCCCAGACCCGTGAACACCTGGCGATTCTGGATTTACTGGAAATCCCCCGCGGACTGGTGGCCATCACCAAGACCGATCGTGTCAGCGCCGAACGGGTGGCCGAGGTAAGCGAGCAGATCAGGCAGCTATTGCAGCCAACGCCGTTGCGCGACGCCGCCCTGTTCCCGATTTCCAATGCAACCGGGGCCGGCATTCCCGAACTGCTACAGCACCTGCAATCCTTGTTTAACAGCCCGGCAGTGGATGAGAAGCTGATCGAATTACAACACTTTCGCTACTTGATCGATCGAAGTTTTTCCGTAAAAGGCATCGGCACCGTAGTCACCGGCAGTGTCAGAGCCGGCGCGGCAACGGTGGGCGATACCCTGCTCCATACCGGTAGCGGAGAACTCACGAAACTGCGAGGACTGAGGCAAGATGCCACCGAGTTAACTTCTGTGCATTCACAGCAACGGGTCGCGGCCAATATTAATCGAAACTCCTCGGAGGTAAAACGGGGCGACTGGTTAGTCGATCCGCAACTCTTTGCTCCGGTCATCAGGCTGGACGCTGTGGTCAGATTCATCGACGAAGAATTCACGCCACGCAGCAACGCGCAGTATCATCTGTATATTGGCGCCTGCCATCGCATCGTCACACTGCGGCAACTGGGAGCCGGTTTTTTCCAGATCAAATCCCATGAATCGATAGTAGCTCACCATGGTGACCGCTTTGTGATTCGTGATCCTGCTTCCCAGCAAACTATCGGTGGTGGCCAGGTAATCGACATATTCGTGCCGCGACGACAACGATCCAGTCCCCAG
>JADFIJ010000102.1 GCA_022566775.1 Pseudomonadota bacterium
GAGCCGCTATCGTTGTTGCGGGTACGTTGGGCATGATCAGCCCCAGCATACGGAAATCAATAATAAACAAAGAGCCTATGCACATCATCAATGACAGAACATGCGTTGCTTCTAACCAACTGTAGCTATAGTAACCTGCTACCAACATCTGGCTGTATTGCTGTGCCTCCAGCCATTGACCAAACTGTAGCAACCACTCGTTTATCACGCCTGCAGACCTCCGCTAATTCCAATGGGTGAAAAATCGATTCTATGAGGGTGGCAAGGATAAACATCCTGCTTCCTGGAGTCCACTTCTATCTCTTTGGGGATTTGGAACAGCGTGAATCGCAATCCGCTCAGTCTCGAGGCTGGGCCCAGCGCTTGCGAAACTCCGATGGCGTAACACCCTTTAACTCTCTGAAGGCATTGTTGAATGGGGTAATCGACTGATAACCCACAGACAAGGCGATGGTGAGTACCGGCAGGTTATGATTTTCTTTATCGGACAGCACCGCGCCGGCGTCTTCGATACGGTACTGGTGCAGCATGGCATTAAAATTACGATATCCGAGCTGTTTGTGGATAAATGTGCGCAGGCGATATTCTGGCAGTTTTAACTTCTTGGCCAGCATAGATATTGTCAAACCAGCCTCTCTATACATTTGTCCCTCACGGAAGGCCCGATCAAAACTGTCGATATCGAACGCCTTGACATCTTCTGACTCTGACTCTTCCCGCAGTTCCGCCACCTTGCGTATCACCGAACCCAGAGACACATAATCGAATCGCATCGCCACCAATACCATTCCCAGTGCCAATGCAGCAATCGCGTAGATGATAATCGCTTGTTCCAAGGGGTATGCGGTAGAGCCTACATCCAGCAGGAAATTTTCCACGAACACCACGGCAAAAATGAGTGCGCCCTGTACCGTAATAATAAACCAGCGGAATACGCGCCGATCCTCGACTAAATCGGCTCGCCACCCCTTCAGGGTCCAGTAGATGGCAAATCCCACAAATATCAACATCAGGATGTCCATGCTGGTACTTAATAATTCGATGGTGGGCGAGTCAGTCGCTGCATCTTCGGCCAGATTCAGGGTGGTAAGCACCAGATCCAGCAACACCTGGAAGGCAAAAGCGGCAGCAAGGGTAATGGGGAGTTTTTGCTGTTCCTGAAAAATCAAGAAGCAATAAATCATGAACAAGCCGGAAACCGCGTTCATCCCTACCTGAATCACCAACTCCCAGCGGCTCAAATCCAGGCGAAACTGTGGATCGATCTGATCTCCGGCCATGCCATTGAGTAAATAGAAGACGATGAAGATTGCCAGCACCGCGAATACCCGAGCACTGTTGGCTTTAGGCTCAGTCTTGAGAAAGCCTACCGCCAGCAGCAACACGGATAGTATCGCGATAACTTGGGCACTAAATAACAACAGCGGATTGGGCAAAATTGTATCCTGATGTTGATCGTACTATTCGATCTGACAATACCCGATCAAAATTCATAATTCAAAAGAGTAATGGGGAAATTCCGGGAAAAGTATCGCCAGTTGATCAACTGGTAGTGGGAGGGTGAAGCCGTCGGTAGCTGCTAACAATAAAACAGCCGTCGATGTCCCCTTACTTTTTCCTGCCGCGAATTTTATCTTCCATTTCCCGCAGGACTCTGTCGACACTATGTGATCCCTGCTCTTCAGACCCGTATTGGTTAAACAGATTGATGGCCCGTTCGGTGCCGTATCCAAACTTCAGGACGCGTTCGAAATAGCTATCGGCGCCGGTGTTCATCTGGATCAGATCGATAATGAATGCTCCCAAGGAGAGGAAACTCAGAAAAATATCTCTGAAGGCATCGATGTAGAGTTTGATTTGAAATACCAAAAATTTACGTACCTGTGGCCAGCGTCTATCCATGGTTTCTCCAGTCGCGGTGTGATCCTGCAAGATAATATTCTCTTAGCAGGCTGTTGCAAAACTCTCAATCGAGTGCAAGACAAGGCAAGATCTGACGAAAAAGCGGAGTTTACACGGTGTAAATGAGCATTTTGGGTCATATCTTAACCCAGTATTGTGGCGGCTGAGAGTTTTTCAACGACCTCTCAGGAAACCTCTGATCGGGCCCAGCCATACAGACGGGGTTTATTTCCAGATTAAAACCGGTTTGCCTGTAAAACCACGACGAAGAGCGGGTCGAAGAGACTGTAAACCTGTAAAAGGGTTCAGTTGCGACCCGGAACCCGGAGCCGCAAGCTGAACCAAGCGCAAAAATCATAGCCGGCAGACATTCAGCCTTCACAGCAGTAGCTATCCACAATCCGTGCCATATCTTTAACCTACTGTTTATTATGAAGTTTGATACAGGGCAGTGCAGGGAGATTGGGCATTTTCACCAGTTATTGGAGAAATTCGCCTGCCGAGCAGCGGGCTGTCAGCCAGAGGAAAATGAGACCGATAACAGCTTGAGGTGCTTGGAGAAAAAAATTAGCTCAGCACTAATCGTCCAGTAACTCGAATTTCATGCCAGCATGGGATTGTAGCCGCTGCATCAATCTGTCATCGAACGCGGTGGCTGGAGTCCAGAATCCTCCTGCCAGAGAATCTTTATCGATATCGCGCCGCAGGCTGATCCCCGCCTGTGCCAGCATTTTTGCGGTGGATCCATAACCGGGATCTCTATCGCCGGTGACCCTGACCCGGATTACCTCACCGCGCCCGGTTCTGCCAACAAAGCGTAAATCGTAATGCCCATTTTCCTGTTGCTGCGGGCTCGGTCCCTCACCGGGCTTGGGGAGAATAAATCGCGCCGCCAGCCCGCGAACCAGGCTCAGCTTCAGCGCCACAGCCATTACCCTGGTAGCGAGTGACAGACGCCTGGCTCGCTTCTCACCTTTGCGACCGGCACCCGTCAACATGCCTTCGTCGTATTGAAATTCCTGGCTATAGGGATGAGCGGCGATCGCATTGCTGCGCAACACCACCCGGGTGTTGATGGCGGCCATCACGAAAGGTCCCGTCCAGGCGTTGAAATCTTCATCGTATTCGACGCTCACATCGTGCTGAGAGAGTCTGTGGTCATAGTTCTCACCACAGAGCGAATATGGATCCTTTAACTCTGCTTGCAGTGCCCTATTACCGGCCGCTTCCTTGACTATGTTCATACCGCTGGCAATAGTGCCGCCGGAGGCGCCCCCCTTCATCACCAGCACTCGCATCTTCACCCGATCGCAATAACGGCCAAATTGCTGCTGCGCCTGTTCCTGCAAAAATTTAACACCAAGATCGGAAGGTATGGAATCGAAACCACAGCAGTTAACAATACGTGCGCCACTTGCCTGCGCGGCGGCCTCATGCAGATCCAGCATGCGTTTGATCCACTGTGGCTCTCCCGTTAAATCACAGTAATCGGTGCCGCAGCTGACACAGGCCTTCAGCAGCAAATCGCCATACAGGGCATAAGGGCCGACCGTAGATATGAGCACCGCCGTGCGTTCACTCATCGCCAACAACGAGTGCTCATCCATGGAGTCGGCAATAATCACCGGGATGGGGCTGGCAGCCTCGCCCAGAGCCTGTTTCAGCTCCAGGAGTTTGACTTCGGACCTGGCCGCCATCGCCCAACTCAGGTTCGGTTCCGTGTACTCCCTAAGCAGATAGGCGCAGACTAACTTGCCTACAAAACTGGTGGCGCCGAAAACCACCAGTTCGAATTCTCTGTTTGTCATCGTGTCTACTCTGATCGATTAATTACGCAGGGCACTTAAAAGGTGCCACGCAGTTTAAAAACAAAGCTGGGCCCACTCCTGGTGGCGAACCTTTCAATCTCACTTAAAACATCGTCCCGGAGATAGCCCTCATAGCGACGTCGTTCCCGTTTGTTCTCGTGATCCAGGGCATTAATAAGTTCAAAACGGTATGTCAGCCCGGCGAATGTTTTTTCTATGAAGAGCGTCAGATTGCTACCGGATCCAAGGTAGAGCACATTGTTGATGTCGAACAAGGTCCGATTGCCATCGATTCGATCGTCATAGTCGAAGCCGTAGTTTAACCCCAGTGTCGGCACATCGTGCCGAAACCCGAGCCTGAAACTACCGCGATCAAAGGGCACAACCTTACGCTCGAACCCGATCAAGGGGTCATGGACTGCCGAATCCTGCACCAGCAAGCCGGCCGTCAATAGCGCCTGGGGCAAGCCGATAAAACCAAAGCGAATACTGGCATTGAGATTGAGCCCAAGCACCGAACCGGTGCCAACATTACCATTGCTTGACTCCAGTGGATCTGCTTGCTGGGAAATATCGATACGACCGTTAACATTCTCTATTTCATAGTAGAACAGCCTGGCATTCAGAACTCCGCCATCGTCTGGCAATCGATAGTCGAGGCGAAGCGTGTAACGCCAGCTCTCTTCGGGCTCCAATTGTGGATTACCAGCAATGGTGTCCTGGTCTTCATCGCGCTCGTTGATAGCGGCGGAGAAGTCGGCGAAGCTGAGTTGGGAGACCACCTTTTCTACCGTTGCCCTTAGCTGCAGGGCATTGCTGACATCGAAGCGAAAATCAAATTTGGGTTTTATGAAATTAAATTCGCGCTGGTTTGAGATGTCGCCAGTCTGTTCTATCTCGGAAAATTCTGCGATCAGCGATGACTCCAGTGACATGCGAGCACTGATCTTCCAGTTATGAACCGCAAAACCCTCATAGCGAATTTCCTCCACCGTAGAGACAGCATTCGGCAGCGGTACCGGCACCAGATCGCCGAACTGGGGCGATGCTTGCCCGGATACGGGCAATCCCAGTTTCAGGTCGGTGTCCTGGATCGTACGCGCCGCCTCGAACCCAAGCTCCAAGCCCTGTCCCGCCGCCACATTCCAGGTATAAGAGGTTCTTATTATATTTTCTCTATAACGAGAGCTGTTATTCAGAAACAGGTTTTTATTCTCCTCCTCACCCAAGTCGTCAAACTGATAGCGTTCGCGAGTGGTCTCGGCTTTTTTATCGTTTACGATAAACAGGAATTTGTATTTCGCGTTCGCTGCGAATTTATGTTCATAGTCTCCCCCAAGCTCCCAGTTTGTCGAGGTGGAAGGAATTATTTCACGCTCAAATGAAGTCGTCGGTGGGATCGAGTTGAAGTCTGTAATCTTACGCAGCAGTGAGCTGGGTGGGTCATTTTTACCATAGAGTGCATTGAAGGCAATTCGGTCCCTGACGTTTAAATCGTAGGTGAAATTTGAGGTCAAGGTGTAGATGGTCTGTTCCCGTGTGCGCTCCAGTTCAACGATTTCGTTGAAACCCAAATCCCGGTGCAGACTCAACTCAAAACTTTCCTGATAATCATAGCCACTCACTGCGCTGGCACTGACCAGGTAATTTAATCTGCCTCGACTTCCTGTCAGTGCTAACAGGCCTAGCGGTTCTACGGTGTGATCCTGATAACTCTGTAAGCCGGCCTGAAAGGATAAATTCGATCTCGAATTCGCCTGCTTCAACACTATATTGACTACCTGCCCTGTATTCTGAACATCCAGATCACTGGAAGAAGCACGGATAATCTCGATGTAGGCAACTTCTGATGCCGCTATTTGATTCAGCTGACTCTGGGCCTCGTTGGCCTTGCCCGCCAGGCGTTTGCCGTCGATGAGAATATTCGAGCTACCGCCGAGACCTCTGACGGCGCCAAGGTCGAATCCCCCTTGATTGTCATTGAGTACGAGTCCTATGCCCGGGATTCTATCGAGCATGTCGCTCACGCTAACCGGGGAGAACTGTTGGAAGTAATCCGCGCTATAGGTGATTGTGGAATCATCATCGCCGCCCTGCTGAGAATTTTGCTGAGCAGAAGTTGCTGCCGAGGTGGCAAAAACCAGCATCAATAGCGCCACGCGAATGCATCGATTTATCATTACAATTTCTTATTAACTAATTGTTAAATAACATAATTTAATACGTACTTAAAGTAATTTATCGGTTTGGTTAAGCGCAGCACAGGATTAGCGTATACCGGCACTACACCGGCTGACGGGACCGGTGCTGGTCGGCGCTGGAGAGGGCGCTATCACGGCAATGGCGATAGCTCATCCATATGAGAAACTGCAGGCCAAACAACAGCGATGCCGCCAGCAGGTGAGTAGGCTGGACCAGGCGTGGCATGCCCAGGTGTCCCAGGGTGGCGCCGGTGATGATGGACAGGCAAATCACGACTATCATGCCCAGGGTGAACCGGGTCAAGGTGTGACTCCAACCCAGGGAATTGATCAGTAGACGCGCCAACCAGAGATTGGAAACTAGCACCACTGCAGAAAAACTGCGATGCACGTAAAAAAACCAGGGCATGGCCTGAATCCAGCTGGAGCGTAATTCTTCCCCCTGGGCCCTGGCGATAAAATCTGTCATCTCCCGCACCTGGGTACCCATGGCAACCTGGAGGACGGTCATGCCCAATACGATATACAGCCACTTCTGAAACCGTGGGTCTATCTTCGTTACCGATTGTGTCGCCATAATCCCGCGGCGAGCCTGCGCCACGGCGAACAACAAGGTGCCGACGAGCGCCAGCGCCATCAACATGTGCAGCGTGATCAAACCCGGTTGCAGATTGGAACCCACAACTTGCGCACCCAGCCAGCCCTGGAACCCTACCATGACGAAGGCGGCGACCGAGGCCAGCAGGATGGATCTGTCATAGCGTCTGACTTTCCACGAATACAAGGCGGTAAGCAGAATGAGGAATCCTATGCTCACCCCGGTGAGACGATTCATGTATTCGGTCCAGGTCTTTACCACATTGAATCGGGTCTCGGCATAGCCAAGCTCGGCGTAAATTTGCTGATAGTTACTCGGCAGCTGGGCCTCAGAGGTTGGTGGAATCCACTGCCCAAAGCAGGTAGGCCAGTCGGGACAGCCCATACCGGCACCGGAAGCACGTACGCTGGCACCAACCAGGATCAGGAGATAGACCGCTGCGATAGTGATCCACGCCATACGTCGATAACGGTGAAGTGCCTGATCCTCAAATTCAGTGTTCATACAAAATTCTTTAGGCGATGTGAAGTTCGACCTATGCTAAAGCCAGGTCCGGTGAAGGCGGGCGCAGGATAAACCAGACCCCCATTCAATTCAATACAGGATTCGGTCGCACCGCTTCGAGCAGCTGGATCGACGCATAACCATCCATGGGCAGCGCAGATTCACGCTGATAGGAGCGGATTGCACTTCTGGTTCTGCGGCCTACGCGACCGTCCGGCTCGCCGGAATCGAATCCCAGAGCATTTAGCCGTGCCTGCAATTCCTTCACCTCGACCACGCTCATGGCCTGTTCATTTTCGGGCATGCGTTGGATCGCAGCAGCACCGGTGAATCGATCCGCTAGATGCCCCACCGTCACGGCGTAGAAGATGGAGGGATTATAGACCAAGGTGGTGCGGTAGTTATCGTAGGCTAAGAACGCCGGCCCGGCGGCTCCGGCAGGCAGTACGATGGATGCATTCATATCCGCAACGGGTATTGGCGCGCCGGAAGTCTGGGTAATCCCGAGGTCTTTCCATTCCTGCAGGGGCTTGCGGGTGCCAGCGCCGGTAAGCCTGAAATCGAAATTCGCCGGCAGTATGACCTCTCGCCCCCAGCGTTCATCACCACGCCAACCGGATTCACTAAGGAAATTCGCGGCGGAATGGAAGATGTCGGGCAGGCTATTCCAGATATCAATCTTGCCGTCATCGTCGCCATCTACGCCGTAGTTGTAGAAGACTGAGGGCAAAAACTGCAGTTGACCCATGGCTCCAGCCCAGGACCCACTCATGGCATCGGCGGCGATATGACCGTCATCGATAATCTGTAACGCCGTCAACAGCTCACGCCGAAAGAACTCGGCGCGCCGCGGGTCATAGGCCAGGGTAGCCAGGGCCTGCAACACGGAGAAACCGCCGGTATTTCTGCCAAAATTACTTTCTATGGCCCAAAAGGCTGCAAGATAGTGGGGTTGCACGCCGTAGCGCTCTCGCACTTCTTCCAATAGTGCAGCGTGTTGCCGCAGCAGTGATTGTCCCCGTTCGATTTGGGCCTCGGTAACGCGCAGGCCAAGATAACGGGTGAAGGTTTGAATGAATTCTGGTTGGCTGTTATCCAACTCCAGGACTCTTGCGACCGGTTCGATTCGATCCAGAGCCGCCAGTGTGGCCGCGCTGATGCCCAGTGCAATTGCCTCAACACGCAATGCCGCTATCCATTCATCGAAGGACTGCTCTGGAGTTTGCGCCTGGGCCTGGATGGGTACGGTGAATAGCGCAAGAAGACAGGATGCAATGAGGATTTTCATGCACACATGATAATGGATATTGATGGCGATGAAAAACCGGGATCACGCTTAATTCAAGCCAGACATCTTCTGCAGATAATTCAAATTAGTGGGGATTAAGCGGCAGCCGCACTGGCATGATTAATGTATTCAGTCACTTTCTTTTCGTCACTTTTATGGAGAGAAACAAAATCCAGGCCAAGGTGGTAACTGTCCTGTCTCTGGCGCCTGCAAAAGGAAACGTGGCAGGTTGATTTGATGGTTTTCCGAGCTTTCTTGTGCGTCTTGTTACTGCCACTACTTGGTAAAGCAAATTCCAATTCAAATTCGGGGTAGAGACCGGAATCAGATTTCGAGTTCGCCAGTTGTTCAGCCAATTGACGACGGCATTCGATCTGAATACCGGATGGGGATAGTTTCATCAGGGTGCCATTTCTGACCACGCCGGCCAGGAGGATATTAGCCTGCCCAACTACCGTAACTCTGGGGTATTTGCGTCGTTCGTTATTCATAGTCTTGATCCACTGTATTAATCGAATCTGCCCGAAGAGTTGAATACATTACTGCAACTGCAGACTAATCCCAGTTAATATTGCTCGAATGTTGACCTACTACACATTATTTTGTGTATACCTGTCCCCGCCCTGTGATGCCGTTCCCATTGACGTGGATTAAACCGGTGATTGACATGGCGGATCTAAATTTCGAGAAGCCATCAATTAGTGCGGTAAAACCCTGGGTTCATCGCATGCTGCTAGGGCACCTCCGAACAATGCAGTGATGCCCTAGTTCCAGCTACCCGCCTGACGGTGTTATCAGCGGCTGTAAGCGCTTGGGCTTAGGGCTCTTTAACGTTCTCTTGCACTGTCCGGTGCCATCTCCCATTCATATTCCGTGACATCTGGCACTACTTTTACGCCGGTGCTGAATTTCAGTGGGGTATCGATGCCACTGGGATAGGCCATTTCGATATAGTAAGCCGTGTATCCACTCGCAGGCGGCTCCAACCTGACTCTGTATACTCCGGGCTCTACTTCGGTGAGAGGCGTACTGGTATATGCCTTGCCGATTATCGCCTGCATGAAATTTCGGGATTCAGGATTATGCGCCTGCCATAACAGGACGGCAGCAGGCTCATCCAGGGAAAAAACCGTGATAGTGCCGTCGGCAGCGACATCCCAGGAGTACCTGGGCATGGAGATATTGTGAACGATGGCATGATACCAGGCGTCGACACTGTCCATAACATCGGTGCCGGCCATGCTGTGATTGGAATTAGGGACATAACGCACATGCTTTTCACCTACCAGTTCATCCCAATAGAATTTCCAGGAATCGGGAATGAAAAATTCATCGCCGGTTGAGTTCAGCAAATATTTTGGTAATTCGAGTCGATCACGATATTCATAGGGTTCTACTATATCCATCAGGGCAGCAAACTCGTCGGTGCCAATCCATGCCATGTTGCCGTTGATGACATAGTCAGCCACCGCCAGCGAATACGCGCCATAAACGGAAAAGTGGTGCTTGAAAGATTCTTCGACGTTGAGCATGTCGATTACTATGGGCATGATTGCTATCACACGATTATCGACCAGGGCCGTGGTCCAGGTTGTCCAACCCCGCTTCGAGGCCCCCGCCACCACAAACCGGTCGACTTCAATTTCGCCATTTTCCGTACTTGCCATCAAGTCTGTCACCGTATCCATGGCTCGCACCGCGCTCTTGGTCATCGGCAGGCGTAGCGGCCACTTGTCATCGCCACTGCGGAAGTATTTGTCCCAGGTGTAGGCGATGATGGCGTCTTCGCTGCGTGGATTCTCCGCATCGTCGATAAATACCAGGGGTTGGTTAGGCACCATGTAAAGCGTACTCACAACCGTGCCCGTCTCCAGAGCCCTCTTGATATCGCTGGCCTGGGCTGCAGCGGGGGCGCTGCGCGACTTACTGCCACCAGAAATTGTCAAGAAACCAATATCGCTGCTAATTTCAGTGGGTGCAGTAATGGTCATGAAGTGTTCCCATATGGGCAAATTGACTTCTGCCTCGGTCAGCCACTGCTGCGAAGTCATTTCGACGATGTAGGTCTTGTACCCTGCTCCTGCGACCGTGTCGAGAACGCTGTACCTGTAGTTCGAATCCGGTTCCCGCACATAGCGATCGAGCGCGGTTAATGCCAGCCCTTCACTACTATGGGCGTTTGCCACCGGTAGCAGGGTAAATATTACTATCGTTAATACATAAAGCTTCTTCATTAGGGCGTGTTGTCCTGAATGTTGCATTATTTTATTTTCCAATTGCATATCGAATTGAGGTATGAAGATTTTTTATTGAATCACATTACTTGGGAGCCAGCTCAATATCCGTTGCGGGGTCTTCCTCAGCCTGAGCTTGAGTTTCTCTGAGTTTACCAATCACAGATTCCATCGCCCTGTCGATGAGTGGCGCCTCGCTAATTACCTTGACGGTTCCCGCCTTCAATTCACCCGCCAAACCCATTCTGGATATTTCAACCACCTTTACGCCCTGTCCGTTAACGAAAATATACTTGTCAATAGTGTCAATTCTTGCGGCCAGGGTGCACCTGATCGAGTGCTCTGCTCCGGCCTGAAACTCGAGCCATATGCCTATCGGGTAATTACTGACTTCGAGCAAATGCTCATCGTCGTCGGGGAGAATTTCGATACTGGATTCGATTGCGCTAACTTTTTCACCCTCTTCGCCTACAAGTTCTTCACCCTTATCGGTGGCAACAACCTCGGAGCTGCTTCGGGGTTTGAAGCTCTCTTCCTGCACCTGGCGCAATTCTTTCAGTGCAGCATCTGCTTCTTCTTTCTCCACCCCCGCCAATTCCAGAGCTTTCCCCAGGTTTACCATCAATCTGGGGTTTACCTTGCGGTAGCGCTCAATATCACCTTCGCCTTTCTCATCTTGCACCGTCCATAACAGCACATCGATGGTATTCATAACCGGCTTCCAGCTTATTCCACCTGGACCTTCTCGCAGAATAACCTGAACCACGAATTTTTGGAAAAACGTTTCGAGAAAATTGCTGATAATCGGACTGATATTTTTGTCCAGAATGCGATCGGTAATCTTTGCATGTGCGTAGCTATTTATCTCTTCGAGCCGGTTCTCTCGTTCATCCGCATCCTTGAGCCGAACTTCTTCCTCATCAGTCTCGAGACGTTGCGCTTGCTTGAATGATCTAAAATCCTGAATTAAATCTTCGATCAGTTCCGAACCACTTTCATATTCACTGATGAGCCTTTCAACCAGTTCCTGCATTTTTCGATACATGGGATCATGTTCAAGTTTATCAAAATTTGTCCAGCTGATACCTGCTGTGGCCAGTTCATTTATCAGCACCCGAACAGGGTGATCATCGATGTCAAAAAATGTCGAATCCTGTAATGCAATTTTCAGGATCGTAATTTGGGTGCGACCTATTAATTCCTTCACCGGGATAGGAACGGTCTCGTCGTGCCATATCGCATCGTATAAAAGCGTCACCAGATTGATAATGTCAGATGATTGTCCGTCAATTGCGTGCAGGATTTCCTTGGTATTGCCCTGCCGCAGCAGATCACTCAGTGATTCGCCGAGATTGATTTCTGCGGATGATTCAGACGATTCACCGCTAGCAGTTTTCGACACGAGGTTCGATTGAATATCTCCCAGCAGGGACATCAATTTCTCGTTGCCTACCATTTCGACCCGCTGCCCACCCACCATCATATTCTGCGGCGACCCTGCCGGCACCACGTTGAAGCCAGCCGCCGTCGCAGGATATTGACCGGCGGGTAGCTGGGCTGCCACCATGGCGGGATTGCCGGCGGGACCGCCATCAGCGGTTGCCTGTGTCAATGCCCCATGCATAAGATTCTGCATCATCGCCAGTAACTGCTGGGATGATCCTGCATCGCCTGCTGAATTCTGATCGGACGCGGAGAATGCCCGCTCCCTGGGGTCAGATTTTTCCCTGCGCTTACTGCGCTTATTGATCTGCAATTT
>JADFIJ010000269.1 GCA_022566775.1 Pseudomonadota bacterium
CAGCCTGTATTGCTTCGAGAATTTTCTCGCCGCTGCGCTGGGGATCATCATCGAACTCTTCCAGTTCACAGATCCACTGGTGAAGTTCAACAAAATTTACGTACTGGGGGTCCGTATCGGGGTATCGATCCGCCAATTCCACGGCTATGTCGTACACATCGGTCCACTTCATTACCATTCCTCCAGCACTAGGGGCCACAGACAGCGGTGCCTAGCAGGCTGTTGAAAAGCTCTCAGTCGAGTGCAAGACAAGGCAAGATCTGGCGAAAAAGCGGAGTTTACACGGAGTAAATGAGCATTTTGAGCCATATCTTAACGCAGTATTGTGCCGGCTGAGAGTTTTTCAACAGCCTGCTAGTGCGCTTCAGACACCATGTTGATCGTATATTTAGGAATTTCGATGACCAGATCTTCGTTGCCGACCTTGGCCTGGCAACTGAGACGGGATTCTGGTTCCAGACCCCAGGCCTTGTCCAGGTAATCCTCTTCATTTTCCTCGGCTTCTTCCAGAGAATTGTATCCCTCACGCACGATTACGTGACAGGTGGTGCAGGCGCAGGATTTTTCGCAGGCGTGCTCAATCACAATATTATTGCGTAAGGCCGCATCGAGAATACTCTCATCTGCATTGGCTTCGATGTCGACGCCACCCGGACAGATTGCTTCGTTGGGTAGGATAGTTATTTTTGGCATCGCCTGGTCCTGGTCTGCTGTGTTGGGAAAAATTCGCTCGATCTATTCATCTTTAGAATGCTCAATCTCGTCGATCGAGTGGCCACGCAAGGCTTCGCCAATAGTCAAATCCATGCGCCTTGCGGCAAAATCGCCGCTGACCTGGTTGAGCTCTTCGCTGAGGGCGTGAATCTGGTTGCTGCTGCCATCGCTGATTGCCGATTGCAGCCGGGCAACCACGTCGGCCATACGACTCGCTTCTTCTGCCCGTAACAATTCACCGTCCACCTTGCTGGCATTGGCGAGCGCATCGATGAGTTGAGTGGCCTCCAGTTGTGCTTCTTTTAGCGCCCTGGATTCCATGTCGGCCTGGGCATGGTCGCGGGAGGATTCCAGCATCTCTTCGATAGCATCGGCATTGAGTCCGTAGCTGGGCTTGACCTGAATCTCGGATTTCGTGTTGGTGCTCAATTCCTGAGCAGTTACGCTCAGCAAGCCGTCCGCATCGACCTGGAATGTAACACGAATCTTCGCCGCTCCCGCCACCATCGGCGGTATACCTCGAAGCTCGAAACGGGCCAGCGAACGACAGTCCGATACCAGTTCGCGCTCACCTTGCACCACGTGTAGCGACATCACAGTCTGCCCATCCTTGAAGGTCGTAAACTCCTGTGCCTTCGCCACCGGTATGGTGGTGTTACGGGGAATAATTTTTTCCACCAACTCTCCCATGGTCTCGATGCCCAATGACAGGGGATTCACATCGAGCAACAGAAAATTGTCCTCGGACTTGTTACCAATTAGTACATCGGCCTGGATGCCGGCACCAATCGCCACTACTTTATCCGGATCTATATTTACCAGCGGAGATTTTCCAAAAAATTCAGCCACCGCATTCCTGATCACCGGCATACGCGTGGCGCCGCCGACCAGAACAATATTATCTATTGCGTCCACCGTTAATTTAGCGTCCCGTAATACCCGGCGGCAGGTGTTGATGGTTCGATTCACCAGGTCCCGGGTCAATTCGGTGAACAGTTCGGCATCCAGTTTACCGGTCCAATCCCCGTAGCTGACATCGACGGACTCTTCATCAGTCAATTGGTGCCTGATTTCATTCGCAAGATACAGCAATTCAATGCGCTTACTATGACTCAGTGTGCCCGAGTGCGAAGAGGACTGCATTAACCAGTCGCAGAGGACGCGATCGAAATCATCGCCCCCGAGGTTGGTGTCGCCGCCGGTGGCGAGCACTTCAAAGACGCCTCTTTGTAGACTCAATAGAGACACGTCGAAGGTGCCACCACCGAGATCAAACACCACGATGTTGCCCTGGTCCGAAGTATCCAGGCCATAGGCAACGGCTGCCGCGGTGGGTTCGTTGAGCAGACGCAGTACCCGTAAATCCGCAAGTCTCGCGGCATCCTTGGTTTGTTGGCGTTGTGCATCATTAAAATAAGCCGGTACTGTGATTACCACACCTTCCAATTCTCCGGCCAGGCAAGCTTCGGCGCGATCGCGCAATACCCGCAGAATATCGGCACTGATCTGAACCGGGTCCTTCACGCCTGCGACAGTCACTATGGCCGGTGCACCATCTTCGCGACTGTCATCGAATTGATATGGAATGAACGGATTCTGAGAGAGGATTTCCGAGCGGCTCTTTCCGAGCAATCGCTTCACCGACAAGATCGAGTTTTCTGGGTCATCGATTGCCGTCGCCTTGGCGAGCGCCCCCACCACGGGGGGCTGGTTTTTTCGGTATTGCACCACTGAGGGCAGTAGCTGTCGACCGTCCTCGTCCGGCAGCACTTCGACACCACTACCGCAGCTGGCGGTGACCAGCGAGTTGGTTGTGCCCAAGTCTATGCCAACCGCCCGCTTGTGCATCGCTGCTGCCGGTTTCCGCCCTGGTTCTGAAATCTGTAACAATGCCATTTTAATCTGTCAGCCGATTTGAGGGAGCTTCTTAGTAGCCCAGACACTGTTCTTCTGAACTATCTATTTCCGCCAGCAGCTTGTGTAAAAACTGCATCTCGTGAAAAATCTTTTTGGCACTGCCAAATTCGCGCCGTTGTAAGCCGTCAGCAAATTTCCGCTCCATGCCTGCCAGTTTAACCGTGACGTCTGCCTTGAGATTTTCCAATGCCGGCAGTGCCGAGTTGTCTTTCGGCAATTCATCGAGGGCCTCACGCAACTGTATCTGTTCCAGCAGCAGATCCATACCCAGATCACTTTGCGTGACCTGCTCCACATCTACATCGTGCAGGCTTAACAGATATGCCGCCCGTCTCAGAGTCGACTTCAGGGTATCGTAGGCCTCATTCAGGTAACTGCTAAGCTGAACTGCGCGCATCTTTTCCGTTTCCGACGCAGCGGCGAAACGATCCGGATGCGCTTCGAGTTGCAGCTGACGATAATTTTCAGCAAGAGTCGAAACATCCAACTCAAACGACTCAGATAGCTTGAATAGCTGAAAATGATTTTGCTTGATCTGCTGCACGTGTGAGGGTTGTTTATTAAAGG
>JADFIJ010000270.1 GCA_022566775.1 Pseudomonadota bacterium
ATCCCGGCAACAGGGGTTCGAAACCCCTAGGGGACGCCATTTTCTTGATTAAAAATTGGAAGCCCGGTGACCGCCGGGCTTTGTTACGGCTCGATTTCCGGGTGAACTCTGCACGCTTGGCCGGATTTGCATATCCCGGTGACAATCGACATACTCCAGCGGCGCTTTTTAGCTAAAGAATGTCCCATGACTATCGCCATCTCACTCAAAGATGTACGCAAGGTTTACGCCAATGGATCTGAAGCCCTCAAGGGTGTCTCCCTCGACGTAGAACAGGGGGATTTCTTTGCGCTGCTGGGGCCAAACGGTGCGGGAAAGACCACGATCATCGGCATAATTTCTACCCTGGTTAATATAACTGCCGGCAGCGTCGAGGTGTTCGGCAAGCGCGTCGATACCCACATATACGAGACCAAATTGGATTTCGGCGTGGTGCCCCAGGAAATCAATTTCAGCCAGTTCGAAAAAGTCCGCGATATCGTCATGACCCAGGCTGGTTATTATGGACTTCCCCGCAAGCTGGCGAGCCAGCGCTGCGAGAAATATCTGCGTAAGCTGGGCCTCTGGGAGAAGCGTGATGAGAGGTCTCGCACCTTATCCGGTGGCATGAAGAGACGGCTGATGATCGCCAGGGCCCTGGTGCACGAGCCCCGCTTGCTAATACTCGATGAGCCTACGGCCGGGGTAGACATCGAGTTGCGCCGCTCCATGTGGGAGTTCCTTACTGAAATAAATAGCAAGGGCACGACTATTATTCTTACCACACATTACCTGGAGGAAGCGGAACAGCTGTGCCGCAGTATTGCGATTATTGACGAAGGTAAAATCATTGAGAACACGAGCATGAAAAGCCTGCTTGCGGACCTTGATTCCCAGGTATACATCCTCGATTCGGCGGCAGAACTTCCAGCGCAGTTGAGTCTCGACTTGCCGAACACCGGTTTACGCCGCATAGACGGGCATAGTTTCGAAGTCACCGTCAGCGCTGATCAATCGATTAATGAAGTATTCTCGAGACTTGACCAACAAGGTGTGCAGGTCAGTAGTATGAGAAATAAAACCAATCGTCTGGAACAGCTGTTTCTGGCGAGACTGCGAGATAATTGATTTCTGATAACAGAAAACACAGGAACTGCGGCTACACCATGTTTGCGAATCATAAATTAATTGCATTTGAAACTATTATCATCAAAGAGGTGCGGCGATTCTCCCGCATCTGGCTGCAGACCCTGGTGCCGCCAGCGATAATGATCACCTTGTATTTTGTGATTTTTGGCAACCTGGTAGGTCGCCGTATCGGCGAGATGGGTGGATTTCAATATATGGAGTTCATCGTCCCTGGCCTTATCATGATGTCAGTTATTCAAAACTCTTACTCCAATGTTGTGTCTTCATTCTTTAGCCACAAATTTCAGCGCAGCATCGAAGAGCTACTGGTATCGCCGGTGCCTAACTACGTGATCCTGACTGGATTTATTGTCGGGGGCATGGCCCGGGGCTTAGCCGTGGGAGCCATCGTAACGATCACCGCCATGTTTTTTACCGATCTGAGTATTCAATATCCCTGGATAACCATCGCGGTAATTTTGCTGACCTCGATTGTGTTTTCCCTGGCCGGATTTATTAATGCGGTGTTCGCCAATAGTTTTGATGATATTTCTATCATTCCGACATTCGTGCTGACACCGCTTATTTATTTGGGGGGCGTCTTCTATTCGAGTCAGCTATTGCCTCCGTTCTGGCAATTCGTATCCGGTCTCAATCCCATTTTTTACATGGTGAATACCTTCAGGTATGGCATCTTGGGAAGTTCGGATGTCAACGTCTATTGGGCCTTCTTGATACTGGGAGTGTTCATCGCGGTGCTGTATAGCAGTTGCATCTGGCTGCTGCGCCGGGGTACCGGGATCAGGAGCTGAGCGCTCCCCCGCCTCGAGAAGAGCGATATGTCAGACCAGCTACTTGGCGAGAAAATTCCAATTCCCAGCAAATATGACCCCGGGATTCTATACCCGATCCCCAGGTGGGCAGCACGATCCCTACTCGACATCGATAAGAGGCTGCTCATGTATGGCCTGGATCACTGGCATGCTTACGAACTATCCTGGTTGAATGGACAGGGCAAGCCCCAGGTGGCAATAGGGGAGTTCTATTTCAGTTCCGATTCGGAAAATATCGTCGAGTCGAAATCACTCAAATTCTATCTATACTCCTTCAATCGGGAACGATTCGATTCCGTGGAGAAACTGGCGGCGATAATCAGCAATGACCTTTCTGCGGTGAGTAAGTCCGAAGTGGAAGTTTCTCTTAAGTTACTGGCTGACATGCATGCCGCTCCGGTTCAATCCCGAATGGGAAAATCCATCGATAGCTTTGATATTTCGATTGGGAGCACGCAGCCAGATCCGGCTTTGTTGCAGACAGAAGATGATGCTGTCTTCGATGAACGGCTATACTCCGACTTGTTTAAATCTCTGTGTCCGGTGACGAATCAGCCAGACTGGGCCAGCTTCGAGATTCAGTACACTGGAACCAAGATCAACGAGGCGAGTCTACTGGCCTATCTCTGTTCCTTTCGGGAACACCAGGGCTACCACGAAGAATGTGCCGAGAGAATCTATCGGGATATTATGCAAGTGTGCCAACCCAATGAGTTGAACATCGCCTTAAACTTCCTGCGCCGGGGAGGGCTGGATATCAACGTCTACCGAAGTTCGGAACCGGTGGGTGTGGAGGTGGTGAAGGCGCGATTATTGCGCCAATGATGAGCTTGCAATCTGGAGTTTGCTGGGCTAAGGTTGCGGCCGTTTTTGGTGTCAGAGCACAGAATACGGTGAGGTGTCCGAGTGGTCGAAGGAGCACGCCTGGAAAGTGTGTAAGTCGCAAGGCTTCGAGAGTTCGAATCTCTCCCTCACCGCCATTAATTAAAGGCCCGACTGAAAGTCGGGTTTTTAATTAACGCCGAAGAGGTCGGGTGAGGATTCTCTGGTTCGAAAGGCGCGTCAGCGCCGCAGACGGCTGCAAGCCGCCCCGTAGGGGTGAAGGATTTAGCATAGCTAAACCCTGAATCAATCTCTCCCTCACCGCCATTAATTAAAGGCCCGACTGAAAGTCGGGTTTTTAATTAACGCCGAAGAGGTCGGGTGAGGATTCTCTGGTTCGAAAGGCGCGTCAGCGCCGCAGACGGCTGCAAGCCG
>JADFIJ010000271.1 GCA_022566775.1 Pseudomonadota bacterium
GAAAACAGTGTAATCATTGCCGCCAGGGATATGGCTGCTTTATTCATTGCATGACCTCCGAAATGCGTTTTCATTGTGGAAGATCATGTCACCGTATTAATATCAGGTATATGGGAGTTACATTACAATCTGGTAATGTTTTCTCCTTGAAAGAAGCTGTGGAGAAATGGGGTGGAGAAATGGGGTCAGAGTAAATATACAGTGGTTTATCTTAAAACCACTGTATATTTACTCTGACCCCATTTCTCTGACCCGGCCTAACTACGCAAATAGGATGCCCCATTAACATCAATTATGGTGCCGGAACAAAACTCCGCGCCCGTGGATGCCAGAAATAAAACCGCGTGGGCAACTTCTTCCGGTTCTGCTACACGATTGAAGGGACTCTGGGCACGAATTTCTTCGCCCTCCGGGCCGTTCAATCGATCGGCTGTAAGTTCTGTGTTGACGAACCCCGGCGCCACCGCGCCGACGAATATTTTGTGGGGTGCCAGGGCCACCGCCAGGGATTGGGTGAGAGAGTTTAAGGCCGCTTTACTGGCGCCGTATGCCGGCTTGGTGGGCTCACCACGAAAGGCGCCGCGGGACGTGATGTTGACTATTCGACCACCGCCACTTGCGATCATGTGCCTGGCTGCACAGAAACAGACATTGGCAGGGCCCAATAAGTTCGTGTCCAGGGTTTTTCGCCAGGCCGTCTGCCAGTCTTCAAAACTTGTGGATTCCAAGGGGTGATAGATGCCAATGCCGGCGTTGTTGACGACGATGTCCAGCCGTTTGAATTCGGCAAGCGTCTCATCAACGGCGCGCTCTGCCTCGCTGGCGATGGCAAGGTCTGCCTGCAGGGCGGTATGCCCGGTGCCCTGCAACAGTTCCAGGGTCGCAGCCGCAGCCTTTCGATTAGAGCGAAATACAATGGCTACTCTCGCTCCTTCCTTAGCGAAGGCGATGGCGACCGCCCTGCCGATGCCGCGGGAGCCACCCGTAATCAGTACATTTTTATTCGAAAAATCCAAGCGATATTTGTCCTGCTAGTTTGCAGCCGTAATCCCGTCCATCGCGGCGAGACGGCCAATCAGTTCTGCGACCCGGGTGCTGTAGCCCCATTCGTTGTCATACCAGCTCACCACTTTCACCATGCGCTTTTGCATCACCTGGGTTAACTGGGAATCGAGTATACTGGAATAGGAATTGCCAATGATATCGCTGCTTACCAGCGCTTCGTCGGTATAGGCCAGTATACCCTTCAGGGAACCGGCAGCCGCCTCGATCATTGCCTCATTCACTTCAGCCACGGTCACATCCCGTTCCACTTCTACGGTTAGATCTACCAGGGAGCCATCTGCCACCGGCACGCGCATGGCCAGGCCGTCGAGCTTACCTGCCAACTGCGGCAGCACCAGACCGATGGTCCTGGCGGCACCGGTGGATGTGGGTACGATATTGGTGGCGGCATTGCGCGACCTGCGTTTGTCCTTATGGGGGGCATCGATCAGGCGCTGGTCGGAAGTATAAGCATGCACAGTGGTAAGCATTCCCCGCTTGATACCAAATGCTTCGTCTAAGACTTTAGCCAGCGGGGCGGCGCAATTAGTCGTGCAACTGGCATTACTGATAATATGACTGGACTCGGTGATGACGTGATCGTTGACACCCATTACCAGCGTCGCCTCCAGCGGGTCCTTGCAAGGCACGGTTAAAATTACACGGCGGGCACCGGCATTGAGATGTTTGCGTAAATCCACCAGTTTTCGAAAGGCACCGGAGCTTTCGATCACGTAGTCAACTTCTAATTCTCCCCAGGGTAATTTTGCCGGATCTCTTTCGCAAAGCACTCGAAACGAATCGCCGTCAATTTCCATGATCTGCCCATGGACACTGACATCACCGGCGAAGGTGCCATGATTACTGTCATACTTGAATGCATAGGCGAGCTGATCCGGGTTCGCCAGGTCATTCACCGCAACCACATCGAAACCACCATGAATTTTGGCGATACGGGTTATGGTTCTGCCTACCCGGCCAAAACCATTGATGGCAATCTTGGGTAAACTCATGTGCCCTCCAGATGTTACGGGGTCAGGTCTTGCATGTTAGCGTTGGTCGAATCCAATTAGATATGTGTGCTAACAGGAAAGACCTGACCCCGATGTCGGTCTCTTGCCCTGCTTACGGCAATCGAAACACATACAGCATATTTCCACCACTGCGCTGCCGAATCTCCGGCGTCAGGGTGCGGTAGTTGATGCCGCCGCCCGCGGCGATGGCGATGTATTGGACACCGTCCACACTGTAGGTGACGGGAAAGCCGCCGGCGGAAGAATTAAGAATTTGTTCCCAGAGAATCTCACCGCTGTCGGCATCGAAGGCCCGGAATCGCCTGGCATCGTCTGACACAAAAACCAGGCCGCCGCCCGTGGTCAATACTGAGCCGGCGATGCCGGCCCGTTGTCGATAGGTCCAGCGTGCTTCACCGGTGGCTACGTCCACCGCAGTCAACAGGCCAACCTGGCCGTCGGAATCCGGCGGCGGCACCATGATAGATGTAGCAGAGCTGTGGTAACCCCCCACCACAGGATTCACCGGGTTCAGGTAGAAGGTCATACAGGTATTATTGGTCGGCGCATACAGGAAATTGGTCTGGGGGCTATAGCCCACGGAGAACCAGTTACTACCACCGGTGGTGGTGGGACACACCAGCTTGCGCTGGCGGATCTCCGTGATGTCGATATCCGGATTGGTAATGCCCTTGCGTCCCTCGATGTCGACGCCGACGATGACATTCTGATAATTGGTCTCCTTGGCCCACAGGAATTCCCCGGTGGCAGCGTCCAGGGTCCAGACGATGCCAGGTTTGCCAGGAATCCCGGTGATCACCTTACGTCGCGCGCTGGAAGTAATATTCGGATTGATCCAGGACACGGCGTCTGCCTTGGGTACCACCTCGGTTTCCACCACGATGCGTTCGAAGGGATGATCCTGATCCCAGTTGCCCCCGGGGATGTGTTGAAAGTACCAGACGATTTCCCCGGTATCGGCATCCAGCGCCAGGGTAGAGTTGGTATACAGCACGTCGCCCCCTCTGGTATCGCGCTGGATCGAGCCCCAGGGAATGGGTACCGCCACCCCCATAAAAATCAGGTTGAGCTCGGCATCATAACTGGCCGGCAT
>JADFIJ010000103.1 GCA_022566775.1 Pseudomonadota bacterium
ATGAACACCGCCTGCTGGCCCCGCTGCACCATAGCCCGCTGGGGCTGCCAGTAATCGTAGCTTTCCTCCTGTTGCGCGGAGGTGGAGGTCGGCAGCAGGAGTGTGAGAGTGAATAGCGAAATCGCGAGGTGCTTCATGGGAGGTCCCTCCAGTTGAGTAGACAGATCATAGAAGCTAGCCGTGCTCATGTCTACGCCACGCGGTAGTCGCTGCCTTTGCTGGCAGATGGAAGGCGGACACCGCGGTATGGAGCTTATTCCCCCATAGGCACCGCAGGTCAAGTCTTGCAAGTTAACGCGATGATTATCGCTTTGTCGGGGACGCTAACACGCAAGACCTGACCCCAATGATGGTAAGATGGCGCCGTTACCCGCAACGCAGTAGCACAACTCCGGGAAACAAGCAGTGGATACGACCCAACAGTCAGCGCATGACGATATCAGCGAGTTGCTGTCTTTATTGTCGCAGGCGCACCAGGCCCTGGCGCGGCACTGGTTGGGAGAGGATTTTGCTATCGAGTTGTTGCTGGCTAGTGTGATAGCGAAGGGACATGTGCTGATCGTGGATGTGCCAGGGGTCGGCAAGACCACGCTGGCGAAAAGCATGGCGCAGATTCTCGGTCTCGATTTTAACCGCATCCAGTTTACCAACGACATTCTGCCTGCAGATATATTGGGCGGTTCCATTTATAACTCAGCCGAAGGCAAATTTACCTTTTCCCCCGGACCCATCTTCACGGATTTCTTGCTGGCAGATGAAATCAACCGGGGGCCTACCCGCAGCCAATCGGCTTTTCTGCAAGCCATGGAAGAAGGCTATGTCGCAGCCGACGGTGTGAATCATCCGCTGTCCCCCTTATTCACGGTGATCGCGACCCAGAATCCCATCGACTTCGATAGCACCAACCCATTGCCGGAAGCACAACTGGACAGGTTTCTCACTTCCATCAAGCTGGGCTATCCCAGTGTCGATGATGAATTGCACCTGCTGAATGACTATGGCAACAGCGTGCGCCATGATCCCGCCGCCGTGCTCACCCGGGAGTCGGTCTCGGTATTGCGTGAGGCCTGTGAAGAAGTCTATTTGCATGAAGACCTGGCCCGCTACATCATCGAAATAGCCAGAGCCAGCCGTGAAGACCCGCAAATTAAATTGGGGATCTCACCCCGTGGCTCGATGCACCTGGCCATGGCATGCAAGGCCTTCGCCCTGGTCAAGGGCAGGCGTCAGGTCATCGCCGAAGATATACAGCGATTGATACCCCCGGTATGGGATCACCGCATCTTGCCCCGACACGGGCGCGACAATGACAGTATCCATGCCCATGAATTATTACAGACTATCCTCGAAAACATTGCCGTACCACGATAGCGACACTCGCCCTCAACATCCTCGGCACGGCAGCGGGTAGCAACTATGTATGAAATGGCCGACCGACCGCTGCGAGTTGCCGACGAGTCCAACTATCTCCATTGGTGGCGCATGGCGCGCTGGTTTGCGAATTTACGCCTGGTTCCACGCTGGTCCAGCCGCTACGAGATTGCCAGCAAACCATTAACCCGTGTGTATCGGCGGTTTTTCTACGATGGATTAACCAGAAGTGGCAAGATAATTCTAGTTTGCTCCCTTCTCATTTTTCTGCTGAGCTATAGCGCCGATAGTGACTTCCTGCTTCTCACCGCCGCTGTCGGTATTTCCTTGCTGCTATGGAGCGCGTTACTGGGTTTTTTCTACCGGCCCAGGGTCAGTGTCCAGCGCCAGACACCCAAAACCGCGGTGGTAGGCCAGCCATTAATTTCACAAATCAGGGTTAGCAATGAAGCCAGTCATGGGCTGTATAATTTTTCGGTGAGGGAGTTGGTCGTGCCGGCCGGGCGCTGGCCCCGGGAGTGGCAGCGACCCCACCGAATGACACTGGCGCCGGGTCAGCACACGACTCTCACGGTCAGTTTCGAACCGCAGAAGCGGGGCGTCCTATCGCTGTCGGGGCTGGCGGTCCAAAGCTACTTCCCGTTCTTTCTCAGTCGTCATTCGCAGAGGCTTGAAGATACAGCAGAGGTTTACGTGTTACCGCCTGGCCTCAAGGTCGCGGTGCCGTCTCTGCGTCATATTGCTGAACAAGCCAGCAAGCGCATGGCCCAGGGTAGTGATAATGCGCGCCAGGGGGCGGCGCTGGAATATGCCTATTCACGGCAATATCAGACCGGGGATTCACTCCGGCGCCTCGACCATCGAGCCAGTAGTCGGCGCGGTGAGCCCATGAGTAAGGTTTTCGAAGGCGCCGATGAGATTCGCCGTGATAAGGTCTACCTCCTCGTCGATCTGACCCTGGCAGATTTTGAACCCTGGCAGCGACGTCCCCGCAACGAGGAGGTGCTGGATGAGCGCCTCGCACTGGCGGTGGAAATAGGTCTGTCGGCCCAGAACGAAGGCTTCACCCTGGCGGCGCTTGCTACCTCAGAGCAATGGCAGCCGATAGAAAACTTATTGGAATTTTATCAGCAGATCGCTACCTGCAAACCCCGCAGACGCAGTGCCCCTACCGGCAAATCGCTGCCAGACACAGTCATAGCAGACGATGGACTCTACATACTGGTGATCGGGCGCTGGCAAGATGATACCCGGCAGTTGGTGGAACGATGGCAACAGGCGGGCGTGCTGGTGCTGGTGTTTCTGTTGGCAGAATCTGAGGCGGAAAGCGGCAGCTTGCCGAGCGGCGGTCAATATATCGAGGTGCAGCGTTGATTATGCTGAGCAATTTATTTCTTGCCCTGTTCCTTGCCCTGCTTTCCCTGCAACTCGGGCTTTATGTGGAAATGACCGTCGTCACCCTCATAGGCTGTGGCTTGAGCGTCCTCGGTGGCCTCAAGCTTTTTGCCGTCGAGCGACCGACCTGGGGACTGGTCTTCGTCATGGTCGCAAGCGTAGGCTTTGTGGGCAGCGAGTTGCTGGAAGACTGGGCCGTGGAAGGCTCCTGGGTACAAACCTCCAGTCTTTACGCCGCATTCCTTTTGGCCATCGGTGTCTATTTGCTCTGGTTATTCGCCGCAAGCAGGAGCAGCAACGCGCAAGCGCCATTGGAACGGGATACACAGATAATATTGGTGATGGGCCTGGTCCTCCTGCTCCTGATCCCGCCACCCCAGGCAACGGTTGTTAGTCTATTGGGGATACCCATTGCCATGCTAAGCATTGCTGGAATGTTACTGGCTAGCATGGTCCTGCTTGCAGACCGGTGCGCCGGCGTTTTAATGTCCCGGCTGTTGCTAATGCTGCCCTTATTTCTGGTGGTCCCGGTGATGCTGGTGCTTCTAGGGACTGTGCAAGGACCCGTGGTTGCCGCGCTGGGATCCATATTCCCCGATTCGGGTGGCTACTCAAATATTGGATTCTCGCCCTACCAGCGGCTGGACGCATCGGTGTTTTTACGCCCCTCCACCAGCCCCGTCATGCGCATCGAAGCGGCGACTCTGCCCAGCCGCTACCTGGCGGGGAATCGCCTGGTACGCTTAGATGCCAACATGGTTTGGCAACCCCCATTGCAGCCGCGACTGTTTCTCAGTAATTTTGATGCTCAGAGCCTGCCCACGGGGGAGTTGCGCTATCCCATAGATAATCACCACGCCGTTGCGGTAAACGGGGCTGTTCAAAATCTGACAATTCACAGTCTGAAAAGAGACGGCTATATTTTCCTTAGCCCCGGCACCCATCGCGTCACCGGTGCATTTTCTGCGTTGAGCAAGGACGCCGCCGGTGTATGGACCCCGGCCTATGAACGCGGCGCCGACAGACGCTGGCGTCTGGAGACAGGGGGCGATTCGGTACCCCAGACCCTCAACGCCGAGAATTTGCAGTTACCAGAATTCTGGGATCAATCCTTGCAGGAAAAAAGTGAGGAATTTCTCGGCAGTGGGCGCGCCCAGACCGTAGGCAATGTGTTAGAGCACTTCCAGGGAAGAGGATATTCACTGCAGACCAACTTCGATTCCACCCAGCCCTTCCATGACTTTTTCCTCAATGAAAAAGCCGGCTATTGTTTCTGGTTTGCATCCGCAACCACCCTGGCATTAAGAGCAAACGGGATTCCGAGTAAACTGGTTAGTGGCTACATGGTTCACGAACGCCTCTCCTCACAACTGTGGCTGGTGCGAGAACGGGACGCTCATAGTTGGGTGGAGTGGCAGGACGACAGCGGATATTGGCATACCGTAGACCCCACCCCGATCAGCATCAATGCTTTTTTTGGAGGCTACGACTCCTTCGAACTGAGCACCTGGTATCACTACCTCGCAGGCCAGTGGCAAATCATGATAGACAGAATTCTCGCCGACGAACTCGCTGCCAATGTCGTACGCTATGGCGGCTTGTTAGTATTGCTGTTTCTGTTCGTACGGGAATATCGGCGTGTTGCCGGTAAGAAAACCGGGACCGACGGTAAACATCGACAATGGCAGAAGTTATGGCAGCGCTTCTTGAGCAATTCCAAATTACCGGCACGTAATTCCTGGACCGCTAGCACCTATGCCGAGAATTTGCCAGCAAGCTGGCCGGCGGCCTCGGTGCTGGCAGTAAAGGAGTTTTTGCGAAGCTACAATCTGCACAGATTTTCGGGCGATGACGAGCGGGCGATCAGGGATGTTGAGAGCGCATTGGAAAAATGTCTGCGAGTCATCTCGAGACCCCATTCTAAAGCCAGGTCCAGTTAAACGAGGCGGCTGAATTATTTTCCTAGAAGCTGTAATTAGTAACTCTGCCCCGCTCTCTCCCTCTCCTTCCCCCCCGCCTTTTATCCCGCAGCCTGTGTATCTGGATTTTGTGGGTATCCAATTCGACACATGTGTATTAGAATTTTGTGGGTGTCCCATGCGGATACACCCGTCTATTTCACGCTTGAACAGCTCAAGAGCTGGAGGTGAGTTTATGTGCACGGTCAGACCAGGTGTTCGTTCGCTAGTGTTTATTCTCCTTTTCATTCTGGGTTCGAGCCCAGCGCTCGCCCAGGATCGGCGCAGTGGTGGCACACCGCTGGATGAGGCTCGCATCGCCCGGGTGGTAAAACCATGGACGCCGGCGCAGCGGGAAATTCTCGAGCCGCGAGAACGCAACGGACAGGTCCTTGGGGTGTGGTCCACCTGTGCTCAGGCGCCCGAGCTTTGCAGTGCCTGGTTAGTGTTCACAGATTACCTGCTACAGGATTCAACGCTACCAACCCGAGACCGCGAGCTACTCATATTGCGCATTGGATATTTGAATGGCGGGGCCTACGAATGGGCGGCGCACACGGGTCTGGCTCGCAGCGTGGGGATTACGGATGAGGAATTGCGCAGAATTATGGCAGGTCCCGACGCTCCCGGCTGGAGTACCTGGGACGCCACCTTGTTACGGGCGGCGGATGAATTGCACACCAGCGCCCTGATCTCGGACTCCACCTGGTATGCTCTGGCCGCACGCTACACCCAGCGTCAGCTCATGGAAACGGTTTTTACGGTGGGCCAATACAACCTGGTGGCGATGTATCTCAACAGTCTCGGCGTGCAATTTGAAGAAGGTTTCGAAGGTTTTCCTGTGCCCTAGGCGCCGTGTATTTGCTTGACAGTTTGATAAATGGGGTCAGAGTAAATATACAGTAGTTCTGTAAGCTCATGGCTTAACGGTGAAACTACTGTATATTTACTCTGACCCCATTTATCAATAACAAGCATATCTAGACGCCGCCACCTTCTGTAACGGGTCTATAGCGCCGCAAATATGCAGGAGGTTGTCAGGTGTTCAGGATAGGAAGCAAGGCAGTTTCAAAGCAGTGGTGGAGCCAGTTATCAGCTGCAGTCGGAGCCACCTTCATCATGCTGGCAACGGCATTCCCTGTTTTCGGCCAGCAGGCGAGCGACACAACTCTGACTTTCGCCGATCATGTCGCGCCCATCATCTATGACAAATGCGTGGAATGTCATCGACCTGGCTCTATCGCTCCCATGTCCCTGATCGATTACGCGACGGTCAGAGCCTGGGCGCCGATAATCAAGGACAGAGTCATCAATCGCAAGATGCCACCCTACTTCATCGATAAGACCGTAGGGATTCAGCAGTTCAAGGACGACCGTTCATTAACCGACGAGCAGATTGCCACGATCGCCCGCTGGGTGGATAGCGGCGCATCGGAGGGAGATCCGGATAATTTGCCCCCGGTCCCGAGTTTCGCGGACGATTTGGCCTGGACGATTGAGGGTGAGATGGGACGTCCACCGGACTTGATCGTACCCATCCCGGAACCGTTTACGGTACCGCCGGATAGCCCCAACTGGTGGATGACATTTTTTAGCGATACGGGTCTCACCGAAGATCGCTGGATACAGGCCTTCGAGACCAAGCCCTCGGCAGAGGGATTCCCGGTAGTACATCATGCGGTAACCTCGATGGAGTTCCCCGAAGGTGGCGGAGGATTTCTCAGCGAGTACGCCCTCGGCAAGACGTCCGACATCAACCCACCCGGGACCGGTCAGCTGATCAAGGCAGGCACGAGGCTGCGCTGGAATATTCATTACGCCAGCAGCCCTGACGGCCAGGCCCATACCGACATGACCAGGCTGGCACTGTGGTTTCTGCCCGAGGGGGAAGAACCGGAGCACGTTCTGGTCCGCTCTCACATGGCAGACAACGAGGACCTGGATCTTCCCGGTGGAGAAGAGTCTATTCGTACCGACGGTTATGAATTCCTCGACAAGAATATCCGTATTACCACCTTCCAGCCCCATCTTCACAACCTGGGCACTCGACAGTGTATCGAGGTGATCTACCAGGACAATCGCAGACAAACACTAAGTTGTGCGTTTTGGGATTTCGGCTGGCACATTGCCTACCATTACGCGGAGGAGGTACAGCCGCTGATCCCGAAGGGATCCATGCTGCACGTTACCAGTTGGTACAACAATTCCAACAGCAATCCCTGGGCGTCAGATTCCCGCAACTGGGTCGGTTTTGGCCAGCGTTCCACGGATGATATGTCGTTCTCATGGATCAGTTATTACGACCTAACTGATGAGGAATATGAAGAGGCCGTAAGCGAGCGTATGGCGCAGATGGTTTCGAGCGACGACTAGGATAAATGGGGTGATAAATGGGGTCAGAGTAAATATACAGTAGTTCTGTAAGCTCATGGATAGTGGTGAAACTACTGTATATTTACTCTGACCCCATTTATCAAGAGGAGCCCGGCGACGATGATGATCAGAAGCAGGTACAGGCGTAACAACAAGCTGCTGGCGCTGCTATTGGCCCTGTCGTTAACGAGTATCAGTGGTATTGCGACGGCGCAGATCCTGCACCGGTTCGGCCAGAGCATCCAACCGATCTTCGAGGGATTCGAGAAGAACACCGACGGCAGCTTCACGATGTGGTTCGGCTACCTGAACCGTAACTACGATGAATTGCCCAATGTTCCCATCGGCGCGAACAACGCCTTCCTCGCGGCCGATGGCGTTACCGACGCAGGACCGGTTAGGGAAGACCTGGTGCTTGACGACCCCGGCGCCGCCGATCGGGGGCAGCCCACATTCTTCTACCCACGGCGGCAGCAGTTCGTATTCGGGGTGCAGGTGCCGATGGACTTCGTCGGCAAGGAACTGGTCTGGCACCTGACTCACAATGGCGAAACCCACACCGCCGTAGGGACGTTGGAGCAGGGCAATATCTGGAGTGTCGACGAAGGCGTGTGGAGTGCCAATCGTGGCCGGGGAGTCGGCGGTCGCACCGGCTTGGTCTATGTAAATCAACCGCCAACGGTGCGCATGGTCGGCGTCGAGGGGCAGCTGTATACAACTGTAGGTCGTCCCGTTACGTTACGGACCTTCGCCAGCGATGACGGGCTTCCCGGGGCCAGGGAGAATCCGCGCAGACGCCCGCAGCAGGATCCTCTTCCAAACGATCTCCCGGTAGTCGGCGGGGGCCTGGGTAGGAATTCGCCAAAATCTCAGGGCATCATTAACTACACCGCCGCAGACGAGACCGGATTGGCCATTACCTGGATCAAATACCGCGGCCCGGGGCAGGTGCAGTTCGATTCCGCCGTGACCAGCCTGGTTGCCAGCGGAGAAGAGGCCGTGGTCTCGGCGAGCTTCAGTCAAAGCGGTACCTACGTGTTACGCGCCTACGCGGACGACGGCGCCTTCACCCGATCCTCTGACGTCACAGTCGTGGTTCAATAGAACGACAACCGGGGTCAGGGATGAACGGGGTCAGTACAAACGTGAGGTATCGTAGGTTTGCGGTGACCTCATTTTTACTATTCCTTATGACGCCGCTCTACTCAGACCAACAACAATCGTCTCCGGGCATCTGGGAAGGCATCTACACCGAGGTCCAGGCCACACGGGGACAGAGTGTATATCAGGCTGAATGCGCGAGCTGCCACCGGCAAGATCTCACCGGACAAGACATGTCGCCCTCCCTGGTGGGTGTGGGTTTCTCCTTCAAATGGCAGGGCCGGAATGTTCAGGAACTTTACGCCAGCATGCGCTATGGCATGCCGCAGACTGCACCCGGTAGTCTGAGCAATCGAGCATACGCCGACCTTACCGCATTCCTGCTTTTCAGCAACGGCTTCCCAGCTGGAGATGGGGAGCTCAGCAGCGACGAGGACCAGTTGGCGCTGATCGAGATAAGCCGCAAACCCTAGCAGGCTGTGTGTCTGAGTTCATTCTTTTCAGCATTTACTAAGGTAGTGCGAACACGAACAGATTGTTGGCAAAGGTCGGTCTGAGTTCGGGCGTGAGACTGAGAAAACTTGCGGTGGTGGCGGCGGAGCCGGTGCTGACCGCCACGTATTGCTTGCCACCGGTGGCGAAGGTGATCGGGTAGCCCGTAACCGGTGAGCCCAGGTTGATCTCCCATAATACTTCGCCGCTGGCTTGATCGTAGGCCTTGAATCGACCATTGGCATCACCGCCGAACAACAAACCAGAACCCGTGGCTACGAGAGAGCCTGTCGCCGCCCGTTGCTGATAACGCCACTCGATTTTCCCGGTTTCAACAGATATCGCGTACACCGCGCCCAGGTTGGTTTCGCCCTCGGTGATTTCATGGCGCACACTGAGCGCATAGATGCGATGAGAGGCGCTCTCATCGTCACTCACCAGTGTCGGCATGCACATATTACGCAGGGGAAAAAACATGGTGTTGGTAAGCGGACTATAGGCCCCGGCCTCCCAGTCCTTGCCGCCGTGCATATTGGGACAAATGGTCGCGATTTCACCCATTTCCCTGAATACCACGTCGGGATTTTCGGTCACAATGCCGGTTGCGCCATCGATATTATCGATGACATTCTGGAATACGGTCGGGCGCGCCCACAGAAACTCTCCAGTCTCCCGGTCCAGGGTGTACACCAGGCCTGTTTTCCCGGGAATGCCAGTCACGACCTTGCGTTGCTCACCGGGCACCAGCGCCGGATTGATCCAGCTGACCGTAGCCGGATCGGGTGTCACCCGGGTATCCACTAACATACGTTCGAAGGTGTGGTCCAGATCCCAGTGGTCATTAAGATGCTGATAGAACCATTCGATTTCACCGGTGTCACCATTCAACGCCAAGGTGGAATTGTGATAGAGGTGTTTTTTATCCACACCACCGAGCAGGAACTTCGGTGCCGGCGAGGTGACGGATGTGCCTATATAGACAAGGTTTAACTCCGGGTCGTAACTGGGTGGCATCCAGGCTCCGACATGACGCCGTTCTTCGAACGGCACATCGCCCCAGGTTTCATCGCCGGGCTCACCCGGCGCCGGTATGGTGCGCCGCCGCCACAACTCGGCACCGGTGGCCGCATCATGGGCTGTGATCACGCAGGCGTCCGGACCACCGATGGGCCTGCAGGAGCGCCCGGAAAAAACCTTACCGTTGCCGATTATCGGCCCCGCACCCTGAATCGCTGGATGGGTGTGGTAATCGAGCACCTGAGTTTCCCACACCTGGGTGCCGGTCACCGCATCGAGAGCGAAGAGATGATCGTCCACGCTGGTGTCGATAATGAGATCCCGCCAAATAGCGATGTTGCGATTATTCGATGATAAATAGCCCAGACTCTCCGCAGCGTCTTCTGGAATCTCTCGTCTGTGTTCCCAGATCAGGTCACCGGTAGCCGCATCGATCGCCTGAATAACGTCATTGGGGTTCGGCATGTACAGAACTCCGTTGTACGCCAGCGGCGTACCGGTTTGACTGCCGTCAGTCAGGCCCCGGGTCCAGACCATACGCAGATCGGCAACATTAGTCTTGTCGATTTCAGTCAGTGGGCTGTATCCCCATCCATTTAATGTGCGGCGGAACATCAACCAATCTTCTGCCGGTGGATTGTTCAACATGGCATCCGTAACCGGGGGGAATTCACTTGCCTCTGCCGACTGCGCCTGCAGTGTTGATTGAAACAAGGCGAATAGGATACTTAGTGCCAGGCTAGGAATAAAAGATTTTGACATGTCGACGCTCGGATCGAGGGGCCAATGGAAGTAACAACATAAGTCTCAGGCAGAAAAAGATCAATCTTTTGTGCCTGTTAAGTAGGAAGCGCGAAGTCAACACCTTGCCCGTAGCGCATATTGTTTGCTCAGAGTATTGAACACTTGGCACAATAAGATTAGATTTGCAAGCTAGGGCGCCTTTGAACTCTGGGAGTTAAATCATGAAATCACCTCTGTTTCTTGTATTTTCCATGCTTGCAGTTGCTTCCGGCTCCTCCGCCGCAGCCCCTGACGATGATTACACCGTCCCGCGCACCGAGTACGACCAGCCCGATTTTCAAGGCGTCTGGAATTTCAGTTCAAATACACCCCTGCAGCGACCAGAAAATCTGGGTGAACAAGAGTTTTTCACGCCAGAGGAAATCGCCACGAGGCGGGAGCAAACCGTAGCCGCGACGGAGACGGGTGTGGATTCGGGGGACGGCGTTGGCGCCTACAACACGTTTTGGTTTGAGATGGCGGGTCGCGGCGATAATTACCGCACCTCACTAATCACCTACCCGCGCAACGGCAGGTTTCCCGCGGCAGTCGAAGGCGTACAGGCGATAACGGGCGGTTTGGGAGATGATGTCACGGGTACCCGCCCGGTGCGTTTTTCGGTCGGTGGTATCGCCAAGGACGGTCCGGAGGATCGCGGCCTCTCCGAGCGCTGTCTGGTGGGCTTCAACGCCGGACCGCCGTTCATACCCAGCGGCTATAACAACAACGTGCAGATATTTCAAAGCAGAGACAATATTGTGATCATGACCGAAATGGTGCACGACGCCAGGATCGTACCCCTCGATCGCAGTGCCCATGTCGATGACAATATCCGTCTCTGGTCAGGTGATTCCCGGGGTTATTGGGAGGGTGACACGCTGGTGGTCGAAACCAGGAACTTTAACGATCTGACCCAGAGTTTCGGTTCTTTCGGTGCCGCTCCGCTGGGAACCGCCTATGACAAATTTCTAACCGAGCGGTTTACCCGAATCGATGAATTTACCCTCAATTATGCATTCACCATCGAAGACCCTTCCACCTTTACCGACAAGATTTCGGTGCTGGTGCCGATGGCGAAGGTGGACGGCTTGCTGTACGAGTATGCCTGCCACGAAGGTAACTACGGCCTGTTGAATACCCTGCGCGGCGCCCGCCAGGAGGAACGTGACCTGCTTGCAGCAGAGGGTTCACAATAAAATGGGGCCAAAGTCTGAGGTTTCCTCAGACAATATTTAGGGAGCCTCCGATGGTAGGAAACTTTCCCGGCGAAGATCCTCTACCCTACTTTCCTTGCGACCATTCGCGCTTCCATTTTTTCAGCGCTGCGGAACTCTGTTCCTCCAGGAGGATCTCTGACGTCGAATAGAAGCATGCTTCTACCGCCTTCAGAGTCTCCGGGTAGCGTGTTCTCTCAAACAGTCCTCGCTCAACCTGAAAAAATGAAAGCGCTAAAGCATGGTCTGATTTGCAAGGCAAGCAGGGTAGAGGATCTTCGCCTCAATTCAGTGAAATCCTGCAGCATAGGGTTTTAAACACCATTGA
>JADFIJ010000104.1 GCA_022566775.1 Pseudomonadota bacterium
TGGCTGGATTGTATTGTTGGTGACGGTGGCATTCGGGGCGGTGGGATGGGTGGACGATTATCGCAAGGTGTTTGAACAAAACACCGTGGGATTATCCGCCAGGTGGAAATATTTCTGGCAGTCCCTGATCGGATTAACTGCCGCTATCGTTCTCTACTATACCGCGCAGAGTCCGGTCGAAACGCAGTACATCATTCCATTTTTTAAAGATGTAGCGGTCGATGTCGGCGTGCTTTATATCGTCATTACCTATTTTATGATTGTGGGATTTAGCAACGCCGTTAATCTTACCGATGGCCTGGACGGACTCGCGATTCTGCCGACGGTAATGGTGGGTGGCGCGCTGGGCCTGATTGCTTATCTTGCCGGGCACAGTGAGTTTTCCGCCTACTTGAATATTCCCAATGTCTCTGGATCCGGTGAAATTGTGATTTTTGCCGGCGCCCTGATGGGCGCGGGACTTGGTTTTCTCTGGTTTAACACCTACCCGGCGCAAATATTTATGGGTGACGTCGGTGCCCTGTCTCTGGGTGCGTCACTGGGCGTGATGGCGGTGATCTCACGCCACGAAATTGTCCTCTTCATCATGGGCGGCATCTTTGTCATGGAAACTGCTTCAGTAATTTTACAAGTGGCTGCGTTCAAATTAACCGGCAAACGAATTTTTAGAATGGCACCGCTGCATCATCATTTTGAATTGAAAGGCTGGCCAGAGCCCCGCGTAATTGTACGCTTCTGGATTATTACGGTGATGCTGGTTTTATTTGGACTGGCGACATTGAAGCTTCGTTAACGGCAGACGGGACAGATCCGGATGGTGGACTCAGAGGTGGCTCACTCAGTGACACAATCTGCAAGCGTAATTGTTGGTTTAGGCAGCACTGGCCTATCCTGCGCGAAGTATTTTTCTGCCCGGGGGCACGCCTTCAAGGTGGTCGATAGTCGCCTCGATCCTCCCTCCCTGGCGGAGCTAAAACGGCTAATGCCCGAGGTTGAATGCGAACTGGGTGAGTTTTCGCTGCAGACATTTTTAGGCGCCAGTGAGCTGCTTGTGAGTCCGGGGGTAAGTCTAAAAACCCCGGAGATCGTAGCCGCACAGAATGCCGGGGTTGCGGTCAGCGGGGACATCGATATTTTCTCGAAAGTTGTGACGGCGCCAATCGTGGCGGTTACCGGTTCGAATGGCAAGAGTACAGTGGTAGCGTTGCTGACTGAAATTTTACGTAAGGCAGGAAAGAACTTCGGCCTGGGTGGAAACCTGGATGGGGTAAATTTCAAGCCCGTGCTGGATTTATTGACCGAAGACAGCAGGGATCTTTATCTGTTGGAAATATCGAGTTTTCAATTGGAAACAGTCGAAAACCTGGGCGCAGAAGTGGCGGTATTGTTAAACCTCAGCGAAGATCATATGGATCGCTACGAGAATCTGACTGAGTATCACGCGGCGAAACAGCGGATCTTCAATGGCTGCAAGCAGATCGTAGTCAATCGTGACGAGCACTATAGCTACCCCTTAAATAAAATGAACGTGCCGGTGTGGAAATATGGGTTTAGCCGACCGGGTGTTAACGGTTTGGGGGTGTTGGAAGAAGATGGCGATCAATACCTGGCTTATCAGTTTGAAAAGATCGTGTCGGTTAATGAGTTGAAAGTGTTTGGCCAACACAATATTTCGAATGTGCTCGCGGCGAGTGCAATAGCCGTAGCACTGGGAATAGACCTCAAGCAAATTAAGGCTGCCATCACAGAATTTTCCGGCCTGCCCCATCGCTGTCAGTGGGTAAGAAATGTGTCAGGCATTGAATTTTACAATGATTCAAAAGGCACTAACGTGGGTGCGACCATGGCTGCGATTGAGGGCCTGGGGCAAAGAATCTCAGGACACATCGTCTTGATTGCGGGGGGTGTGGGCAAGGGTGCTAATTTTAAACCCCTGGTGCCAGTAATTAATCGATGGGGGAAGGAGGTAATTCTTATCGGGCGGGATGCTGTGGAGATGGCTGCGAGTTTTGATGCCGACGTTCGAACCTACTTTGCCAATGACATGGAAGATGCCGTTGCAGTTGCGCTGGACCATGCCGAACCTGGTGATGCGGTCCTGCTCTCGCCTGCCTGTGCGAGTTTCGATATGTTCGATAACTTTCAGCACCGCGGCCAGGTATTTATTCAATCCGTGAAGGGCCTGCAATGAATATGGCTAGCACGGTAAACCGGCGCCAAGGGCGGGGAATGCCGGGGCTGAAACTGACAGCGCCACAGTCCTTGAATTCCTTGCTATTAATCACTGGAATTCTATTGCTAGGCGGATTGCTGATGATGACATCGGCGTCCATAGAAATTGCCAGCAGTCAGTTTGGTGACCCTTTCTATCATCTTAAGCGACAGGCCATCTTTGCGGTGATTGGCTTGCTGGTCGCGATCATCACCTTGCATGTACCGATTAAAACCTGGCGCAGTTATAGCTGGTTTTTGCTAATGGCTTCCTACGGACTCTTGCTCCTGGTGTTCGTACCCGGTGTCGGCAAGGTTGTAAACGGCAGTGCCAGGTGGATCGATCTGGGTTTCTTTAATCTGCAACCATCCGAGCTTGCCAAGGTATTTATCGTGATCTACCTGGCTTCTTTCCTCGAGCGTCATCTGGATGAAGTGCGCGAGAAATGGTCGGGATTTTTTAAACCATTGGCGGTAATTTTCGCGGCGGTGGTACTCCTGCATTTCGAACCGGATCACGGGCTCATGGTGATACTGATGCTAACTGCATTCAGCATGATTTTTCTGGCTGGCGCTAAACTTTATCGATGCTTCCTGATGTTGATTCTTTGTGTCGGTGCAGTGGTTTCCCTCGCCATCATGAAGCCCTATGTGATCGTCCGGCTTTCTTCTTTTCTGAATCCCTGGGCGGCGGAAAATGTCTACGCTGGCGGCTATCAACTGACCCAGGCCTTGATCGCGTTTGGACGCGGCGAATGGTTCGGAGTAGGCCTGGGAAACAGCATTCAGAAACTCTATTTTCTGCCCGAGGCGCACAATGACTTCGTGTTCGCCATAATCGGCGAAGAACTGGGCTTGTTTGGTGTTGCCGTTATCGTGCTGCTTTTTTGTCTGTTGGTGATGAACGCCTTTGCCATCGGTAAAGCCGCGCATCTTAAGAATCGATTGTTCGCGGCATTCTTTGCCTATGGTCTGGGCTTGCTGTTCGCCGGCCAGGCGATGATCAATATCGGTGTCAATGTGGGCCTGTTACCGACCAAGGGGCTAACCCTGCCCTTCTTGAGTTATGGCGGTGCCAGTCTGATTGTGAGTTGCTTCATGGTGGCATTACTGGTGCGTATTCAGTATGAGACGGAATGTTTTTCCGCAAGGGAAGTTGCTCAGTGAGTCTGAACCCGGTTGCGGATAATACCAGCATCCTCATTATGGCGGCGGGGACGGGCGGCCACATATTTCCGGCCCTGTCGATTGCACAAAAACTTGCGGCCAAGGGCGTGCGTACAGAGTGGCTGGGCACCGAGAGCGGAATGGAAAATGAGTTGTTAGCCGATACCGACATTGCGATTCATACCATCTCCGTGCAAGGACTCAGGGGCAAGGGCATCGCTCGTAAACTGATGGCGCCGTTTATGCTGGCACAGGCTTTGGTTCAGTCGATTTTTGTTATCAGCCGGGTAAAACCACGGTGTGTACTGGGCATGGGAGGTTTTGTTTCTGGCCCCGGTGGTGTCGCGGCAAAATTAATGGGGAAGCGATTGTTAATTCATGAACAAAATGCCGTCGCCGGTGCGACTAACAAAATTCTTGCGAAAATTGCCGATCGCGTTTTCGAGGCCTTTCCCAATACCTTTGCGAAAAACGAAAAAGTGATTCATACCGGCAATCCGCTGAGAGAGGATATTGTTGCCATAGTGAAGGGGAAGCAGGGATCGAGTTCTGCTGCATCGAGTTGGGACGCGCCCTTGCAGATTCTTGTCCTCGGCGGAAGCCAGGGAGCGGCGGCTATTAACGCAGTCATTCCTGAGATGCTGGCGCGCTGGGGCAGCGACAATCTACCGAAGATATATCACCAGTCGGGTAGAAAAACCTTCGATGCAACCCGGGAGCTATACCAGTCCCTGAGCATTGAAATTGGCAATGGCAACAGACTCGTGCCGTTCATCGATGATATGGCGGCGGCATATCGATGGGCTGATCTGGTCGTGTGCCGCTCCGGCGCCAGCACCGTGTGCGAACTTGCGGCGGTGGGGCTACCCTCTGTATTAATCCCCTATCCCTACCATAGCGATAATCAGCAGACGGCAAACGCCGAATGGTTGAGTGATAACGGAGCCGCCGTGTTGATTCAGCAGGCTGACCTGACGATTAATTTATTACTGAAAACCTTGAAGGATCTGGACGGCGGTCGCAGTCGATTACGCACCATGGCCGAGCGAGCTAGCTCGATCGCGGTGCGAGATGCCTCCGAGCGTATAGCCACAGAGTGCCTGGAGTCGGATCATGTCTAACGCCGGCGCCATGGTTGCCATTCCAGAGATGCGGCGAATCAATACCATTCACTTTATTGGCATTGGGGGTGCGGGCATGTGTGGCATCGCCGAGGTATTGTTGAATCAGGGATATGCCATCACCGGTTCAGACTTAAAGCAATCCTCAACTACGGACAGGCTTGCCGCCATGGGGGCGACGATTTTTATCGGCCACAAAGCGGGCAATGTAGAAGATGCGGATGTTGTCGTCTATTCCAGCGCGATCGATTTCAGCAATCCCGAGATCAAGGCCACGAAGAAGCGATCACTTCCCTTGATTCCCCGGGCGGAAATGCTGGCTGAATTAATGCGCTATCGGCATGCCATCGCGATCGCAGGCACCCACGGGAAAACTACTACGACATCTCTGGTGGCTTCCCTGTTAGCAGAGGCTGGCTTCGATCCCACCTTCGTTATCGGCGGCTTGTTGAATAGCACCGGTACCAATGCCCGACTTGGTGAAAGCCGATATTTAGTGGCAGAAGCGGATGAGAGCGACGCCTCATTTTTGCATCTGCAACCGATGGTGGCAGTGGTTACAAATATCGAAGAAGAACATATGGCCACCTACGGCGGAGACTTCGAAAACCTGAAGAAGCACTTCATCGATTTCCTGCACAACCTTCCCTTCTACGGCCTTGCCGTTTTGTGTATCGATGATGAAACGGTACGGGAAATACTGCCGTCCATCTCCAGACCGAAGCTTACCTATGGATTCTCGAAAGATGCAGACTTCAGGATTGTAAATCTGGTACAGAACGGCAGAACCACGAATTTCGAGGTAGAACGCCGGGACTTCGGTGAAACCCTCAAGATCACCCTGAATATGCCAGGCCGACACAATGCCTTGAATGCGACGGCTGCCATCGTTATTGCCAGCGATGAAGGCATTGCCAGCAAGCACATACGCAGCGGCATTAAGAATTTTTCCGGCGTCAGCAGACGCTTCGATGTGCAGGGAGAATTTCAAGTGGAAAATGGCAAGGTGCTCCTGATCGATGATTATGGGCATCACCCTACCGAGGTGGCAGCGACCCTGGAGGCGCTCAGAGATGGTTGGCCGGACCACCGACTGGTGATGATCTACCAGCCGCACCGCTACAGTCGAACCAGGGATTTTTATGAAGACTTTGTCGATGTGCTGTCTGAGGCTGACGTTTTGTTACTGCTGGAAGTGTATGCGGCCGGGGAGAAGAAAATCGCCGGAGCGGACTCGCGCAGCCTCTGTCGCAGCATTCGATTGCGGGGCAAAGTAGACCCCGTTTATGTGCAAAAAGACGAGGATGTACACGGTATTTTGATCGATTTGATCAGGCCGGGGGACATCATTTTGACTCAGGGAGCGGGTAGTGTTGGCTTGCTGGCGAAGGAGTTGGCCGAGAAGGGCTTTAGATAGTTAGGGCACCTCTGAATAGTACAGTGATGTCTCAGCGAGTCCTGAAGCATTCAGTTGCAAGACACACTTCGCCGGTAGCACTGCTTGAAAGGTGGCCTACATTACTGCGCGACGCTGCCTTGATTGCAGACCCGCCTGAGAGCCTGAGCATCACTGTATTATTCAGAGGTGCCTAGTAATTGATTGATTTAATTGGAAGAATTTTACCAAACTTGGTCAAGAAAAAGAGAAATGAGAACGATAAATAGAGAGGAAATAGTCACTAATTCTGGCCATGTGGTGGTGTTGAAGGGAGGCAACTCCGCGGAGCGGGAAATTTCCCTGTTAAGTGGTGACGCAGTATTTCAGGGCCTGCAACGCCTTGGTGTCAGCTCAAGCGTCATCGATGTTGATGGAAACATCATGGCTAGTCTGGCCGAGACCAGCCCCGACCTGGTTTTTATCATGTTGCATGGGGCCGGAGGAGAGGATGGGGTGATTCAGGGTTTTCTGGAAACCATGAACCTCGCCTATAGCGGTAGCAATGTATTGTCCTCGGCCCTGGCCATGGACAAGATCAAGAGCAAGTTGATCTGGCAGAGACTGGGCTTGAATACGGCAGAGTTTTTAAAGTTGACCAGGAGCAGTGACTGGCAATCGATACTCGATCAGTTGGGCACGGTGGTTGTAAAGCCTGTAAGCGGTGGGTCCAGTCTTGGTATAGCAATTGTAAGTGATGCGGATTCACTGCAAAAACAATATGAAATTGCAAGAAAATACGATCCAGATGTGATGGCGGAGCAATATATCGAAGGTAAGGAATTCTCTATCACGGTGCTTGACGAACAATTATTGCCTGCGATACAGCTGGAAACGACGCGACAGTTTTTCGATTTCGATGCCAAGTATGTAGATACAGGCACTAACATTATCTGTCCGCCTGACTTGTCGCAGAACAAGCTGCGAGAATTGGATGAACTGGCACTCAAGGCCTACCAGAGTTTGGATTGTGAGGGTCTTGTCAGAGTTGATCTGATGCAGGATCAAGATGAAAATTTCTTTTTATTGGAAGTGAATACGGTGCCGGGCATGACCAGTCATAGCTTCGTGCCGATGGCCGCGAAACGGGCTGGAATGGATTTTGATGAGTTGTTGCTGCGGATTCTGGAAGGCGAGCTGAGCAAGAGAATTCGGCGTGCAGCAGGCAATCGTGAGCGCAATCAGAACGAACGGCAAGCGGGTGCTGTCGACGGTGCCGACACAGTGAGTGAACTAGGGAAAACATGAGAGCTGAAGCGAGATTCAAAAGTACCGGCAGTGGTGTTCATGCAAGCCGCAGCCTGTCCCTGGGTGGTAATCGGCCGCTTAAACCCAGATATTCGCAAAAAAGGATACAGCTACTGTGGTTTGTATTACTCCTGAGTGCGGGTCTGCTATTCCAGCAAAACTCCCAGGGCATCGCCGCATATGTTAATCGCCCGATAGCAAAAGTACGAATTGAAAATCAATGGCAACAGCTTGACGAGGCGGAAGTGAGGTCCTTGCTCGCCCCCTTTATCGGTACCGGCTTTTTCAATTTTGATGTGGCAGGAGTAAAGCAGGCCCTGGAGCAACATCCCTGGATTGCTACGGCTTCAGTAAAACGAATCTGGCCAGACAGTGTCGCCCTCAACATCACCGAGCAGGTTGCGATTGCGAGATGGGGTGACAGGCAATTGTTAAATCAGTACGGAGAAATTTTCGAACCCCATGCCGTCGATCAATACGCGGCACTGCCTCGACTCAGGGGGCCAGATGCATCCCAATTCCAGGTGATGGAACAGTACCAGTTGATGAACCAGATTTTGTTTCCAGCGGGATTGCGACTAAACGGCTTGTTTCTTAGCTCTCGTGGCAGCTGGAACTTAACGCTGAATGAGCATATGCATGTCAGTGCGGGTCGAGGAGAAGTCGGCGAGAAACTGGAGCGCTTTGTCAGGTTTTATGACAGCCAGGATGTACTGCAGGCGGAACGGTTCCGTACGATCGACTTGAGGTACGGTAACGGCATTGCAATAGCGAGTGCAAATCAGGAATTAACATCGGTGGCAATATGGTGAATCTGTTGCGATTAGCACACATTATACCAATTGACAGGGCGTCGCCACCTGGAGATTACAGGTTATGAATGAAGCAGTCGGCGGAAATATGATAGTCGGGTTGGATATTGGCACCTCGAAGGTGGTTGCTATCGTGGGCGATATCAAACCCGATGGTAGTCTCGATATTATTGGCATCGGCAGTCATCGCTCCAGGGGTCTCAAGAAGGGCACCGTAGTGAATATCGAGTCTACCGTCGAGTCGATTCAGCGGGCCATAGAAGAAGCAGAATTGATGGCTGGTTGTCAGATTCATTCCGTGTACGCCGGTGTTGCCGGCAGCCATATTCGCAGCATGAATTCACACGGCATCGTCGCCATTCGCGATGGCGAAGTAATGCGGCCAGACATCGAAAGGGTAATAGATGCGGCCCAGGCAGTCGCCATTCCCGCCGATCAGAGAGTTCTCCATATCTTGCCCCAGGAATACATCATCGACTCCCAGGAGGGCGTCAAAGAGCCTCTCGGTATGTCCGGCGTCAGGTTGGAGGCCAAAGTACATCTCGTGACCTGTGCGATAAATGCGGTGCAGAACATCGAGAAATGTATTAAGCGCTGTGGTCTGGAGACAGACGAGATTATTCTCGAACAGCTGGCATCAAGCTATTCCGTGCTTACCGACGATGAGAAAGAGCTGGGCGTATGTCTTGTCGATATCGGTGGTGGAACGACCGATATCGCAATTTTTACTGAAGGCGCGATACGGCACACCGGTGTCATTCCAATCGCTGGTGATCAGGTTACCAATGATATTGCGATGGCACTGCGCACTCCGACTGAAAATGCCGAGGAAATAAAAATTAAATATGCCTGTGCACTGACCCAACTGGCGAGTGCAGATGAAGCCATCAAGGTACCCAGTGTGGGGGACCGGCCACCTCGTGAATTATCACGTCAGGCACTGGCCGAAGTTGTTGAACCGCGTTATGACGAACTGTTTACCTTGGTACAGGACGAGTTGCAGCGTAGCGGGTTTGAAAACCTGCTCGCGGCCGGTGTGGTATTAACCGGAGGCACCAGCAAAATGGAGGGCGTTGTCGAACTGGCGGAAGAGATTTTCCATGCGCCGGTAAGGATTGGAACTCCTCATAAAGTCAATGGATTAGCCGATATTGTTAAGAATCCAATATATTCTACAGGCGTTGGGTTATTGCTATATGGGTTGAAGCAGCATCAGGAGAGGGGTGGGTTCGGAGCGAAAAAAGAACCGCAAGTTCAAATGGTGGACAGGGTGAAGAACTGGTTTCAGGCAAAATTTGTGTAGTTTTAACAATCAACTCATTTGTAGAATTTAGGATGAAGGGGGCTATATGTTCGAATTAGTCGAAAACATACCGCAGAACGCAGTAATAAAAGTGATAGGCGTCGGTGGCGGTGGCGGTAATGCCGTTCACCACATGATCAATAATCAAGTAGAAGGCGTGGAGTTTATTTGCGTCAATACTGATGCGCAGGCTCTCAGCAATCTGAAAGCGAAAACCATTTTGCAGATGGGAAGCAATATCACCAAGGGTCTGGGCGCGGGATCCAATCCCGAGATAGGTCGGCAAGCTGCGCTGGAGGATCGTGATAAAATCGCAGAAATTTTATCCGGTGCAGACATGGTATTTATCACTGCCGGCATGGGGGGTGGTACTGGTACGGGCGCCGCTCCGGTTGTAGCCGAAGTTGCGAAGGAGATGGGAATTCTCACCGTTGCGGTGGTGACCAAACCTTTCCCCTTCGAAGGCAAGAAACGCGCTGCGATCGCCGACCAGGGCATTCAACTGCTGTCCGAAAATGTCGATTCGTTAATTACCATTCCCAATGAAAAACTCCTGGATGTACTCGGTAAAGACGCAACCCTGTTGGAGGCATTCAAGGCCGCCAATGATGTCTTGTTAGGCGCGGTTAAGGGCATAGCCGATCTGATCATGCACCCGGGTATGATCAATGTTGATTTCGCCGATGTTAAGACAGTGATGTCAGAGATGGGCATGGCGATGATGGGTACCGGCATGGCTAGTGGTGAGGGCCGCGCCCGTGAGGCGGCGGAGTCAGCGATTCGTAGCCCTTTGCTGGAAGATGTAAATCTTCAGGGTGCACGGGGAATTCTCGTCAACATAACAGCGGGTGAAAACTTGTCGCTCGGAGAATTCTCTGAAGTAGGCGATACCATCGAAGAATTTGCCTCCGACGACGCCACGGTTGTAGTGGGTACTGTTATCGATCCTTCTCTGGATGCCGAGATGCGCGTAACCGTGGTTGCGACCGGGCTTGCAAGCTCCCATGAGAGACCCAAGAAAGTGGTGGATAATACCGATTTGGACGGCACCACGGATTATCGACAACTCGACACCCCGACCATTATGAGGAAACGAAAGGCGGGAGAGCGGGCACCCTTGATGGCGCAAGCCATCGGTGCCGGGGCCGACATGGATTACCTGGATATTCCTGCTTTTCTACGCAAACAGACAGATTAAGGGATTGTAAGCAGGGGCAACTGGCACCCGGTTATTGGGTTCTGCTCCCATATTTGATACTATGCGGCAGTTTTGCTGCAGGAACGGTTGTCTGCGTCGGGAACTGTGCCGATTGCCCGGTCTGCTGATGTGTTGAGAGGCTCCTTAGGTAGCCCTCGTGGGAAGATAATTCGGCTTTGTGTCCCAGCTACGCCCAGTGCCGGAACCCGCCCTGGATAAGAAAAGGTCCACATAAACCTATGCTACTGCAAAGAACACTCAAGAATGTCATTCGGGCCACAGGTGTTGGCCTGCACACCGGTGAGAAAGTGTATCTCACCCTGCGACCCGCTCCAGTCAACTCAGGCATTATCTTCACCCGTATCGACCTGGACCCGGTGGTGCAGATCCCGGCTCGGACCTGCAATGTTGGAGAAACCAACCTGTCGACCACCCTGGTCAAGGATGGGGTTCGAATTTCTACGGTAGAACATTTGATGTCTGCCATGTCCGGCCTGGGTATCGATAATGCTTATGTCGATGTGAGCGCGCCCGAAGTCCCCATAATGGACGGTAGTGCTGGGCCCTTCGTGTTTTTGATCCAGTCCGCGGGTATAGAAGAACAGTCGGAACTGAAGAAATTTATCAGAATTAAACGCCCCATCAAGCTCGAACAGGGGGACAAGTGGGTGAGTCTGGAGCCATTCAACGGCTTCAAGGTAAGCTACACATTACTCTATGACCATCCCGTTTATAAGAAGCACACCACCAGCGCAACTGTCGACTTCTCCACCACCTCCTTCGTCAAAGAAGTAAGTCGTGCCAGGACTTTCGGATTCATGCATGAGTTTGAAGAACTCAGAAATCGCAACCTGGCGCTTGGCGCAAGTATGGACAACGCCATTGCCGTGGGAGATTACAAGGTTCTGAACGAAGACGGTTTGCGCTACGAAGATGAATTCGTGAAGCATAAAATCCTCGATTCTATTGGTGATTTATATCTCCTGGGCAATAGCCTGATTGGCGAGTTCAAGGGACATAAATCTGGACATGCCCTCAATAATGCTTTATTAAGAATGCTCGAAGTGAATGAAGATGCTTGGGAAATTGTCAGTTTCGATAGCGAAACCAATATACCTATTTCCTACATGAGACCAGTGCTGGCGACCTAGATAGCTGGTACATCCCTAACACTCTGTTTCATATAGAAATAAACCAGAGGTTCCCTAGGCCTTGATGTTTCCTGCATTAGCCCCAATTGCTGTAACAGCCTAGTTTAGACAACGTGTAATTATGAAAGTTATTCTGGTCGACCAACGTCACGGTCACACTAAAACCATCGTCCTCAAGGGTTGGCTGAAAGGCCTGCTTTCCGTCTGTTTTCTGGGTGCACCCGTTGCGCTGGGTTATTTTGGCTACCAGCTCGCCGTGTCTCAGGAATCCCCGATTGTTACCACCGAAGCCGCTCAAAATTGGGATCGTCAAATCAAATTGCAATCGGAGCAGCTCGAGAGCATCAAACTG
>JADFIJ010000105.1 GCA_022566775.1 Pseudomonadota bacterium
TGTTAAAAAGCTTTAAACCGAGTGCAAGACCAGGCAAGATCTGGTGAAAAAGCGGAGTTTACACGGTGTAAATGAGCATTTTGAGCCATATCTTAACGCAGTACTGTGCCGGCTGAGAGTTAGCTAGTGGACTAGGGCACCTCTGAATAACTCAGCGCTCTCATAGCCATAGCCCCTTGAGGCTAATTTGCGATGCACCCTGGCATCGTACCCTATCTTTGATCGATCTCAATATTTCATCCTATATTTTCTCTATAGTGTTGAACCAGTGCTGTATGGGCAGGGCTTGCACGGAACCGCCATCCTCCGAATTGAGGTGGGGTGTTTCATTGTCAAGCTGAAGGCCAGAGACCATATGCCATTATTCAGAGGTGCCCAAGCTGGTGGAGGATGAGATTAGTGAACCAAATTATTTATGATATCGCGCTCTGGGTGGATGGGTTCGAGTGGAGCACGTCACTGCATGAGTCCTACTATATGTATAACTGGATTGAGTCCACCCACGTGCTCGCCTTAATGATAAGTCTGGGCATGCTGTTCATGATCGACTTACGCATGCTGGGCATTGCATTTCCCAATGTTCCCGCCACTACCATCGCGCATAGACTTAACCTGCCGATGTGGATAGGTTTTAGCGTCATGATCATTACCGGCCTCCTGCTGGTCTACGCGATACCGGTACGAAGCGTCCAAAGCGTGTGGTTTCGCCTGAAGATGGTCTTGTTGGTCTGTGCTGCAGTTAACGCCTACTGGCTGCATAAGCAAATGAAGGAATCCGGATCAACCTGGGAAAATGATGCCAGGGCGCCGAAGCAGATTCGAACCAGTGCCGCATTGTCGCTCGGATTCTGGATCTTAATCGTTATTTTCGGACGGTTTATTGCTTACGACTGGTTCGATTGTGAATACGGTCAACCCGCATTCATTTCATTCGTCGCCGGTTGCGTCGATGGCCAGACACAGTGGTAAGCAATAATTGGAAAATTGAGTTGAGCCGATATTTTTCGTTCTAGATCCGGAAACGAGTTAAGGAGTAAACTATGCCCACGTCGATCTTGGGTCCCTATACCAGAACTATCGTAGCTGTTGCACTTGTTGCATTGACGATTGTATTTTCTCTCACAATAAGAGTCAGCGTCCACACCAGTATTGAACCATTCTTTGACTGGATGACAGCGAGCTGGATTGGATATATCGGAACCACCTGGGGCGCGGCGTTCGCCTTCATTGAAGCCTTTCATATGATTGGACTTGCGGTAATAGGCGGCACGGTGTTAGTCAGCGATGGTCGTCTGCTGGGTCTGATGTTCCCGGATCAAGCTGTTAGCGCCATCGCACCGCGGACCTACCGAATATTTAACTGGGCGCTCATATTAACTCTGGGCACCGGCGTTTTTATGGCATGTGCCGTGGCGGGAAAGATTTATTTCCTCAAGGTGTTCTGGTACAAGATGCTGGCATTAAGCGCCGGCATATTGTTTGAATACGGCATCAGACGACCACTGCTAGCGAAAGAACCAGCAGGTATTAATCCCTGGGTGCTAAAACTCACCGCCACTGCTTCTATCATGGTGTGGTTTACCGTTGCCGCACTGGGTCGCTGGATCGGCTATTCCGGATAAATATCCGGACCGGTAGTAATTAACCAATATTGGAGTTGTGTGATGAACGATGAAAACAAGACCGAAGCCAAACTCGACGACATTCAGATAGCCGCCATCGTGTCTTCATCAGTATTTGTGTTGTGGTTTGCAATTTACTGGTTTTTTCAAATTCAGGCGGTGCGCGAGTTGTTTGAATTTGTCAGAGTGAATAACTTTTAGCCCTTTTGTTAAGTGAGACAGTAAAAAGGGTCGCCGGGAAATCCTGGCGACCCTTTATTTTCTCGGTCAGAGCTGATTACTTCATCGGTGAATAATCGGTGGCCTTCATATACCTGCGCTCGATTCCTCCCAGGATTTGTCCGTTAGCATTGGACGCCTCGGCAACTCGAGCCCACTCGGGGTCTTGTCCAAATGCCCGCCACGAGGCGTCGGCGGCATCCTGGCTGGCATGTTCCAGCATATAGACCAGCGTATTTTCTGATTCTTCTTCGCTGGTAGGTGTCCAGTAACCCACTACTTTCATGCCGTGATTGCCGAATATGCGCGTGGTATGGTCACGAAAGCGTGCGTGCAGATTATCCAGATTACCCGGTGTAGCCGTATAAATGCGTAATTCGAAGACCTTGCCCATGTCCTGTGCCGAAGTAGTCACAAGGATGCCGGCACCGAGGCCGATGCTGAGCGAAAACAGGGATATTCCCACCATTTTGAGTAACTTATTCACATTTTTCTCCTGGGAGTCGGGTTTATTGCTTTATCCGGCTCCGAGTATAGTCAACGCGGTGTCAAATTGCGATATGGCTGCCGCAGCGAACAATAAGACTTCTCCTTGGTTCTGGTTCTTAACGACTCGATGCCGAGAATCGGGTTAGATTCTGTGGGCTTCATCTAGTATGATCTCGCTCTCGCCAACCGTTTTTAGTGTGAAATCAGGCCATGGACAATTTACTCAATCAGGGACTCGAACTCGCCATGTTTGGTATGGGGACGGTGTTTGTATTCCTGGCTCTGCTGATTGCTGCTACCAAAACCATGTCTGCACTGGTTCTGAAGTTTCAGCCGGCGCTGGCGGACACGGTTGCCCCTGTAGCAACACGATCTAGTTTGACACCCGAAGATGGGCAATTGGTTGCTGTCATAAGCGCAGCGATTATGCGGCATCGAAATAAAAATCAATAAACACCACCTAAGCTGCCGACCCTCGGTATTTAACTAATCTGACTTTATGAGTTTGTATCAATGAGCGAAAACAAGAAACCTCTCGGCATTACCGAGTTAGTTTTGCGGGATGCCCACCAGTCACTTTTTGCTACCCGATTGCGCATCGATGACATGCTCCCAATCGCCGATAAACTTGATCAGGTTGGCTTCTGGTCTATAGAATCCTGGGGTGGAGCGACCTTCGATGCCTGTATTCGATTCCTGGGAGAAGACCCATGGGAGCGCATCCGAAAATTCAAGGAAGCCATGCCCAATACCCCTCAGCAGATGCTGTTCCGAGGTCAGAATATCCTGGGCTATCGTCATTACGCCGATGATGTGGTTGACAAATTCGTAGAGCGAGCTGCGGTAAACGGTGTCGATATATTTCGGGTCTTCGATGCCATGAACGATCCGCGCAATCTCGAGCGGGCGATCAAGGCTGTGCGCAAGCAGGGGAAACATGCCCAGGGGGCGATGTCCTATACTCTCAGCCCCGTGCATAACATCGACGGTTGGCTGGATATGGCGCGGCAGATAGAGAGCATGGGCGCCGATTCCCTCTGTATCAAAGATATGGCAGGATTGCTGAAGCCCTATGTGGCCTACGAGCTGATCACCAAGCTCAAGCAAACCGTCAAAATCCCCATCCATATGCAGTGCCATGCCACCACCGGGCTCTCCACGGCTACTTATTTGAAAGCGGTAGAGGCCGGCATCGACAATGTCGATACCGCCATTTCGTCCATGAGCATGACCTATGGCCATTCACCGACGGAGTCGCTGGTGGCGATGCTGGATGCCACCGGCCGCAGCACCGGTCTTGACATCGAGTTACTGGAAGAGATCGCCAGCTATTTTCGCAAGGTCAGAAAAAAGTACGCGAAATTCGAGGGTTCCCTGAGAGGTATCGATTCTCGAATATTGGTGGCACAAGTTCCCGGTGGCATGCTCACCAACCTCGAAAACCAGCTACGGGAGCAGAATGCGAGCGATAAGTTCGATGCGGTGCTGGAGGAAATACCGAAGGTGCGGGAAGAGCTAGGATTTATTGCCCTGGTGACGCCGACGTCACAAATCGTGGGCTCGCAGTCGGTATTGAATATATTGAGTGGTGAGCGTTATCAAACCATCACCAAGGAAACAGCCGGCGTGTTGAAGGGTGAGTACGGATCGACACCGGCGCCGGTAAACGCCGCGCTCCAGGCCAGAGTGCTCGACGGCGCCGAGGCGATAACTTGTCGACCGGCAGATCTGCTGGAGCCTGAATTTGAAAAACAAAAGCGAGAATTAATGCGCATCGCTAAGGAAGAGGGCATAAGAATTGCGAACGAAGAGGACGATACCCTGACTTACACGTTGTTCCCTCAAGCTGGATTGAAATTTCTTAAAAATCGTGACAATCCGGATGCGTTTGAGCCGGTGCCTGGCCTCGAAGCTGAGGTGGCGGCGCCAGTCGCCGCAGCGACCACAGACCCGGATATTTACACCGTCGAGGTAGCTGGCCAAGCGTATGTGGTGAGAGTTACCAGCGGTGGTGATGTGACCCAATTGGCTGCTAGCGGCACCCCTGCGACGCCCGCACCCACTGCTATGCCAGCCCCGGCGACTGCGTCCAGTAGTGCCGGCACCGCGATTCCAGCGCCGCTGGCGGGCAATGTCATTAAGCTGTTGGTCAATGTGGGAGACACGGTGGCAGCGGGAGATGTCATCTTGATACTCGAAGCGATGAAGATGGAAACGGAAATCCGTTCCCAGGCCTCCGGTCGGGTGGTGGCAGTGAATGTGGGTGTTGGCGATGCCGTGAAAGTTGGTGACAGCCTGATGGCTCTGGCATAACAGGGAAGCGTTAAAGCGATGAGCCGACTCCTGGAGCTGTGGCAAACCACAGGCATCTATCAACTTACCTTGCCTCAATTCGCGATGATCGTGGTCGGGTTCTTGCTGTTGTATCTCGCCATAAAAAAGGGATTCGAGCCCTTATTACTCATCCCGATCGGGTTTGGTGGCATTCTCGCCAACATACCTGGCGTCGACATCGCGGTCGGCGACGGCATCCTGCATCAGTTCTATACCATGGGTCTGGAGACCGGAGTGTTCCCGCTGCTGATATTCATGGGTGTGGGTGCCATGACCGATTTTGGTCCATTACTGGCGAACCCGAAGACCTTGCTATTGGGGGCGGCGGCCCAGGTCGGAATCTTCAGTACCTTGCTAGGGGCCCTGGTGCTTACGGATCTGGGAATATTCGATTTCAGCATTCAGCAGGCCGCCGCGATCGGTATAATCGGCGGCGCCGATGGCCCCACGGCCATTTACGTTGCGGGCATCCTGGCACCGGAAATTCTCGGCGCGATCGCGGTAGCGGCCTATTCTTACATGGCGCTGGTACCACTGATTCAGCCTCCCATAATGCGGGCGCTTACCACTCAAGCTGAACGCGAGATCACCATGGTTCAACTTCGTGATGTCTCGAAAGCTGAGAAAATCCTGTTTCCCCTGGTGTTGCTGATTCTGGTTGCGCTGGTGGTACCCAGTGCGGCACCGTTATTGGGTATGTTCTGTTTTGGCAACCTGATGAAGGAATCCGGGGTGGTGACGCGGCTATCGGACACCGCTCAAAATGCCTTGATCAATATTGTCACCATTCTGCTGGGCTTGGCGGTTGGCTCTAAACTGAGCGCCGATCAATTTTTGGTGATGAGCACGCTGGGTATTCTGATGTTGGGATTGGTGGCATTCTCTATAGGTACCGCCGCGGGTGTGTTAATGGCGAAGTTGATGAATGTATTCTCCACCGAAAAAATCAATCCCTTGATCGGGGCCGCGGGTGTGTCGGCGGTGCCAATGGCTGCGCGAGTCGCCAATAAAGTGGGTATGGAAGCAAATCCGCACAATTTTCTGTTGATGCATGCCATGGGGCCAAACGTCGCCGGTGTCATTGGCTCCGCTGTCGCTGCCGGTGTCCTCATACAATTTGTTGGTTAGGGCACCTCTGACTAATTGCCTGCCGTTCTGTACTCAATTCCGAGCCTGTGCGGCTCGGGATCTATCACCAAGCGGATAAATTCCGCAGAATCAGGAGCGCCTTAGATTAGTCTGCAGCTAAGGTTTGTTAGATTGTGGCCGACGATATTAGATAAGTGTAGGTATTTTCATTCACCAGCTAAAAGGGAGGTTGAAATCGGCTTCGGCCAAAGTATGAAAAAATAAAGAGCTCAAATCATTCGATTCAGTAAGAGGTTCCGTAGACTATGAGCGAAGTGAAACTTGTCAGCCACTCTATTGATAGCAATACCTCCCCAAACTCGATTTTCTATGTTCTCGACACCAATGTCCTGATTCACGATCCCACCTCCATTCTCAATTTTCACGAACACCACGTTGTAATTCCCATCACAGTTCTCGAGGAGCTTGATGCCCTGAAAACCGGCAGGCATGAAGTTGCTGCCGATTGTCGCCAGGCAATTCGGGAACTGGACAAACTGCTTGGCCGGGCCAATTGCGATGATGTCGAGTCGGGAGTATTAATTCGGCGAGGTGAAAATAACGAAGGGGTAGGCAAACTTTCGGTGTTGATGGCTGCAATGCCAGACAACTTGATCATGCTTCCCACACATTTGAATGACAATAAGATTTTGAATAACGTTGGCTATCTCAAACAGAAAAACCCTGGTCATCGAGTGGTGTTGGTCACGAAAGATATTAACGTGCGACTGAAAGCCCGGGGTTGCGGCATCGAATCGCAGGATTATCATAGTGATCAGCTGCTCAGTGATATTGAGCTATTAAACAAGGGTTATATCGAATTCGAGGGTTCCTTCTGGGATCGAGTGGATAAGGTGGAAACTGTTCAGCAGGATGTGCGTACATTGCATCGGGTATCGCGGGCACTATTCGATCATGAAGTGTATCCCAATCAATTTGTCTATGATTCCACCGGGTTTCTCGCCCGTATCATTGCTGTGGATGCGGAACAACTGACATTGTTGCACCTCGATCTGCCGCAGATGATGGAGACTGAGACCTGGGGTCTGAAACCACAAGATGCCTATCAGGCGATGGCGATAAACTTGCTGTTGGACCCCGACATACATTTGGTCAATCTCACCGGAGCCGCGGGCTCCGGAAAGACCATATTGGCATTGGCTGCAGCGATCGAACAAACTGTACCGAACAAAATTTATCGTCGTATCATCGTCACCCGGAGTACCCAGGGTCTGGACGAAGATATTGGTTTTTTACCGGGGACCGAAGCTGAGAAGATGGAGCCATGGCTCGGCGCCATCACCGACAATCTCGAGGCCTTGCATTGGGATGATGAAAATTGCAGCAGCAGCGTCGAGTACGTAATGGATAAAGTGCCGCTAAATTTCAAATCGCTAAACTACATTCGCGGCAGATCATTTCAGAGCAGTTTCATCATCATCGATGAGTCCCAGAATCTAACCCCTCATCAAATCAAGACGATTGTCACCCGTGCCGGGAACGGATCGAAAGTCATCTGCCTGGGCAATCTTTCCCAAATTGATACACCCTATCTTACTGCGACCAGTTCAGGCCTCACGTATCTGGCGGAACGATTCAAGAACTTCAAGCATGGCGGTAATATCCTGCTGCGAGGGGTGCCACGGTCGGCGCTGGCCAAATTTGCCGAAGAACATCTTTAATCAGCGGCTGCTGGGCTTCGGATTTTAGATTACCGTCTCAACGCGGCTTGATGAATTTTAAGGTCATGCGGTCGCTCTCGCCAATTTCACGCATCCGCGCGCGAAAACGACGATTCAGGAGTGAACCGCGAAGTGTTGGCGGCAGGGAATAGACACCGTCGGCATAGTCCTTGCTGTCCGCCGGATTGGCATTGATTTCCGCTGTGGCGATTAATTCGAATCCCGCGTTTTGTGCCAGCATCATGACGTGGGACTGGTTCACGTAGCCGTTTTCACCCTCCGGGTCCTGTGCAATGGATTCATCTCCGCGGTGGTCTACTATGCCGAATATGCCGCCTGCTTTGAGCATTCTATAGATTGAGTCGAAATATTCCTGCGCAGGTAAGTCGTAGATCATGAAACCATGAGCCCGAAAAACCAGGACCAGATCGGCAGAATTCGCTGGCACGGCATCGACGGCAGCAGGGAAATTTGAGCTCTCCCGTACCGGTATATAGGTGCCGGTTCCAGCAATGTAGGGTTCCAAAATACTCCGGTACCAGCCGCCTTGCCCTCCGGGCCAGATTTCGACCACCGTCAACTCCGGCCGCACATCGAAAAAATCCAGGGTGGGAAGGGGGTGACGATATTGGTTTCTCGCGCGCAGGTCTTCCGATCTGTCAGTACTGGCTATCAGTTCTTGCAGGCGATTTAGATTCCCCTCACTGAGAAACGTTTCCTGGGCAGTTACCGTGCCGAGTAAAAAGCAGCTGGCAATGACTAGGCCAATGAGTGAGGGGCAGGGGCGTATAGAGTAGGGATTCGAATTCATTTGCGTATCTCCGCAGAAGCTGGATTTGTTCGTGAGTTGACCGCGTCGTCAGGAGTTATCTTTCAGATTCAATGAAGCCGATGTTGCTGGTCATCTATGCTTCGTCGTTATAGATACTTTGATCCATAGTCTCTGAAGGCGTCTCGGAGCGCGGCTTACCTACCACCTTGGCCGGTACACCCACCACCGTGGTATGAGCGGCGACATCGCTTAAAACCACGCTGTTCGCTCCTACTTTTGCGCCCTCACCAATCTCGATATTCCCGAGCACCTTGGCCCCTGCAGAGATTAACACCCCGGATCTGATCTTGGGGTGGCGATCACCTTGCTCGTTGCCGGTGCCACCGAGCGTAACCTGTTGCAGGATAGAGACATTATCTTCGATCACAGATGTTTCTCCGATAACAATGCCCGTCGCGTGATCGAACATGATACCCCGGCCCATTACACATGCAGGATGAATGTCGACGCCGAAAAATTCGGAATTCCTACTCTGAATAAACAGTGCCAGCTCGCGGCGATTGGTTGCCCACAGATAATGGGCGAGGCGATGCACCTGTATGGACTGAAAACCCTTGAGATACAGGATGACCGGCAGGTATGCGCTGATAGCGGCATCGCGTTCAAACACCGCCTTGATATCGCAGCTGGCCTGCTCAATAATTTCTGGTGCAGCAGCGAATGCCTGGTCGAATAACTCCCTGACGGTCACCACCGGCATCACATCGTCGGATAATTTGTTGGCAAGAATAAAACTCAATGCCGATGCCAGATTCTTGTGATTGAGCACGCAAGCGTAAACATAGCTTGCCAGCAAGGGTTCTTCCTTGACTACCCGCTCGGCTTCATCTTTTAACTGTTGCCATAGATCGTCAATCATCTCAATATTCCACTAACGATGGATCAGGGCCGATTATAAGGGCTGCTAATACTGATTCAACAGCTATTAGTAAAACTAAGCTGGAGCGACAGGGTTCGCCGTCGCCGCGCCGCGGTTGGCTACAATCACAATCGCTTACTTTTTGAGCAGGCGTGCGGCGAAGGATTGCTTCTGTCGCGCGGATTCTGTGTCCTTGATGGCATCGCCTATATACTGTTCGTCGATGACCTGCTCGCCTTTGCCAAACGCGACCATCAGGGCTTTGTGAGAGAGTACATTAATCAGACGTGGGATCCCCTGACTGCCGTCGTAAAGCAAGTTCACGGCTTTTTTTGTGAACATATGGGGTCCACTATATCCTGCCTTCCTAAGCCGATGCGCCACGTAAGCTTCAACACCATCTCGATCCAGCGCTGGCAAAACGAAGGAGAAGGCCAGGTCTCGCTTTATTTTGTCAAGCATCGGTCGCTCCAGTAATTCGTCCAGTTCTGGTTGACCGAACAAGACCACCTGCAGAGGATTAGGATTCTGTGTTTCGATGTTGGTCAATAAATTCACAGTCGCCAAGGTTTCCTCCGGCATAGCCTGGGCCTCATCGATGAACAGGATGACCCGTTTGTCCTCCCTGGAAAAATTAACGATCGCTTCGGTGAGCACTTTTAGCAACTCGTAGTAGCTCAAGTTGGATTCCCGCTCGATACTCAATTCTTCAACGATGGCGCGTACCATGCCTTCTTCGCTAAGAATCGGGTGAGGGATGTAGGCAGTGACAAATCTGTTTTTGTGAAACTCGAGTGAATTCAGCACCTTGCGGCAAAGCATCGTTTTGCCGGTGCCGACTTCACCGGTTATCTTGGCGAAACTGGATTCTCCATCCAGTGCCGCAATCAATAGATCGAATGCCTGCTGATGGCTCGGTAATTTCAGGAAATACCGCGTATTCGGCGTAAGAGAAAACGGATACTGAGCCAGACCAAAATGTTGTATGTACATAGTTGCTTGACTGCAGCGTCGATTCATTGCAGCGGTGAATTCAGTTGCATAAATCCCACGAAAATGGTGGAACACGGCACTCACATACCCTTATTATCGGCAAGCTCGGGCAAATGTTTCCATATACGACGAGGGAAAGCGATACATACGGGCTAGTTAATGGCGGCTTTCTTCAGTTGTTCCTCGGTTTTTTCCAGTTCGGATTCCAGCGAGGCCCGGGTTCCTGGCTCGATCGCGGGGTTGGAGAGTACGAAATACGCCGTGCGTACTACTTCCCGCCAGCGTGGGATTTTTGGAAGTTGTTCCAGGCGCAGGTATCGATCGAAAGTCCTGGTCCGCAGACGGCCATCATCGATACTCACGGCCCAAATATTACTCTCCTCGGCCAGTTCGATCTTGGATTTTTGTGTCGTCACTTCCCAGGTGAGCAATGTCGACCGCATCAACGTCACCAGTTGCTGTCGGTACTCACCCTCAGTGCTGATTGCGGGTAACTGTTCATCGATGTAGGTGACCAGTTTTTCCAGTCCCGACAACTGGTTTAACAAGGCGGGGTGCTCAGAGATTTCCTTGCTTGTCATCACATTGAGTCGGATACCAATGCGCCTGATGTTCTGTTGTGCCTGTCCAAGGAAGCCAACCAGTTCGACCGTGTCCTTGACGATATCGCTGTCGCCAAGATTTTGTAAAGGTTCGGTATCTTCGAGGAAGAGCACCCCGGTTCCTGCGTCGCTACCGAACAAATTGAGTTTGCAGTGGAATGTGGCAGTCTTGCTTGAAGCCTTATCTGCACTGTTGTAAGGATAAACGACTTCGATATCGACGGATGAAGTGACCACAGAATCCTGAGCGTGCGCGCCGTCGTGCTCTCCGGCTTCCCAACTGCTGAGGAGCGATCGGATTTCTTGATTGCAATCGGCTTCGGTGAGTATTGAATTGATATTACTTTCGAGGATCGTCCTGCGATCGGTGCCCAGCAGTTCTACCGCTCGATGATTCAGACTAAAAATAGTGCCGGGAAAAGCAAATGCAATGAAACCCGCTTCGATAGACTCCAATACCTGCTGCAGGTGAAAACGCGAACTACGCAGTTCGGTGTCTGCCTTGGCATAAGACTCAATCTGAGACCGAAGCACAATATTGTCTTCATTAATCTTGTGTAGCAGACTCAGGCGCAGCTGATTTTCCACCCTGGAGCGCAGTTCTTCATTGTGAAATGGCTTGGCAAGGTAATCATTGGCGCCGGTCTTGAAACCCTGGGTGAGATCTTCGAGATGATTTTTGGCGGTAACGAGAATGATGGGCAACTCTATCTGGCTATATTTCTGCCGCAATTTTTGACAGACCTCGTAGCCATTCAAACCCGGCATCATTAGATCCAGCAATATCAGATCGGGTTTGTGTTCCTCGACCACGGTCAAGGCATCGAGTCCATTGGAACATTTCACCACGTTGTATTCGGCTAATTGTTGACCCATCACCACGCGATTTATTTCATCGTCATCGACGATCAGGATGGTTGTCTCCTGTTCGCTACGTAACTTGGGAATGTCATCTACCTTGTTGGCCTGCTCCAGATAGTCGGCGCGGCGAATCATCTGCTTGTGCACATCCGGAGATTTTATCGCCCTGGTCTGATCCAGGGACACGCGAAGATCGAAACTAAAAGTCGAACCCAGGTCCAGTTCGCTTTTCAATTTTAGTTCGCTACGATGCATCTCGACCATACGCTTTGCCAGGGGTAGTCCCAAACCAATACCGGTAGCATTCATTTGCTTAGATGGCAGTTTCTCAAATGTCTTGAATATGGTCTTATGGTCGGTCTTGTGAATAC
>JADFIJ010000106.1 GCA_022566775.1 Pseudomonadota bacterium
GGACCGTCTGAACCCTCGCAGAGATAGTCCCATTGGGTCCAGAGCTCCAGCAGCTCTCCATCGCCATTGACGGTGTAAAGACAGTTCTGCCAGGTGCGGCGAGTCGTATCGCGCAACACATTCAGGCCCAAAAAACCCGCGAATCCAGGGAAATCATCCGGGATAGGATAGGGCAGAACGGTCTCGCCACGCTGAGCGATGAAAATACGATCCGGTGATTCGGCGAATATGCCGGAATTGCCACCGAAGGCGAAGCCGCGCTCTGCAAAGGGCTGATGCCAGAGGGAGATGATGTTATATGGGCTCTCCCCGATGGGGCCACGGGCATTGCCCTGCTGTGCCCACGCAGTGGTGGCAGCAAGGAATGCCAGTACAATTGCGGCTAGCTGGTTGAATTTATGCATGATCAATCGACCTCTGTGAGTGGATCTAATTATGGGTGGATCTGGTAAAGATGGGGCTGAAATTCGCGGATTCAGACGATCCAATTCTTGTTGTGTGGCCTATCATGACAAATAAGTGATAGAAGATTCAACCAGGCATTGAAAAATCAAGCAGGTGGCAGCAGATGTGAGCATCAATTAGTCGAGGATAGCTTTTCATATCGCGAACTCTGACTTTCCGGCCTACCTGTGAATTGACTTGTCACGGCGGCATGATAGGCTGTGAAAAACCGTTAGTTGAGGAACCCCGGGGATTAACAACAATGAAAAATCGCCCTCTGATATTACTTGCGACACTCCTGTCAGGCAGCGCGTTGCTCGCTCAAGATTACCAGATACCGAAAACCGAATGGGGTGTGCCCGATTTACAGGGCGTCTGGAAGCATGCCACCGTAACGCCATTCGAAAGACCCAGAGACCTGGGTGAAAAGCGTGCCTATACCGAAGCCGAAGCGATTGCGCTGGAAAGCGCGGTTCAGCAAAAGTTTGAAGCAAACAATGAACCGCTGGATCCAAACCGGCCACCGCCGGTGGTCGCCGAATCGCTTCCGCCGATAGGAAATTATGACCTGTTCTGGCGCGATGATGCCAAATTCATCCCCACCATCGGTGGCGAATTCAGAACTTCGGCGATTACCAACCCGGCCAATGGGCGCATGCCCGATCGAGTTGCCGGCTTGACCGACCAACTGCGAGCGCGGCGCGAAAATCTCCCCGCTCGCAGCGATGGTCCCGAGGGCCGCGGACTGGGTGAGCGTTGCCTGGTGGCATTCGGGAATTTATCAGGCCCGGTGATGAGTCCGGTCATTTACAACAGCCACCTGCAATTTGTACAGTCCCCAGGCTATATCGCCATCACCGCCGAGATGGTGCACGACACCCGCATCATAAAAATTACAGACACGCGTAATCCTGCTGGGAAAATGCACCGAAAGTGGATGGGCGATTCTATCGGCCGCTGGGAGGGCGACACTCTGGTGGTCGAAACCAAGTACTTCAACAACTGGCATACCTTGCGTGGCATGCCGGTGGAAAACATGACGGTGATTGAGACCTTCCGCCGGGAAAGCGGTAACAAATTAATCTACGGATTCACGGTAGACGATCCCAGTGTGTTCACCGCGCAGTTCTCCGGGGAATACCCCCTCTCCCGAATCGATGAGCCCATGTATGAATATGCCTGCCATGAAGGCAACTACGGCATGATCGGTATCCTGGCGGGTGCTCGCAAACTGGAGCAGATTGAATCCGAACAATGAGCGTGGGCCTGACCGGCAGCGACGTCCTTAGCTGTTAAGCAATTTTCGCTCTATGCGGCGGGCATGCAGTCCAGGCTCGGTATAACCGTTGGGCTGCGCCGTCCCTTCAAACACCAGATCACAAGCTGCCTTGAAGGCGATAGAACCATCCAGATCTGCTGACATCGGCTGATACAGGGGGTCATCCGCGTTCTGTTGATCAACGATACCGGCCATGCGTCGCATCGTCTCTCGTACCTGGTCGTGCGTACATACTCCATGAAGTAACCAGTTGGCGATGTGCTGACTCGATATCCGCAGGGTGGCTCGATCTTCCATCAAACCAATGTTATGAATATCAGGCACTTTCGAACAACCCACTCCCTGATCGATCCAACGCACCACATAACCCAGAATGCCCTGTGCACTATTATCCAGTTCCTGCTGAATTTTTTCTGGCGCCAGAGTCGATGGATCTGCCAGAATGGGAAGCGTCAAAATGTCATCGAGCCTCGCCGGCGTCCGCGACCTGATTGCTGCCTGTCGATCTCGCACCTTTACCTGGTGATAGTGCATGGCATGGAGAACCGCCGCCGTGGGTGATGGTACCCAGGCCGTATTGGCACCGGCTTGCGGATGTCCAATTTTTTCTTCCAACATCCGCGCCATCAGATCCGGCATCGCCCACATACCCTTGCCGATCTGGGCTTTTCCCTGCATACCACAGGCGAGCCCAACGTCTACATTGTTGTCTTCGTAAGCCTTGATCCAGCACGAAGCCTTCATCTCGGTCTTTGGAATCATGGCACCGGCTTCCATGCTGGTATGAATTTCATCGCCAGTGCGATCGAGAAAGCCGGTGTTGATAAACACCACCCTGTCACGGGCAACGCGGATGCATTCCTTAAGATTGATGCTAGTGCGGCGTTCCTCATCCATGATCCCGACCTTGATGGTGTTGGCATCAAGCCCCAGTAGGGCTTCGACTCCTGCAAACAAGTCGCAGGTGAAGCGGACCTCATCCGGGCCATGCATTTTCGGTTTGACGATATAGATACTGCCGGTGCGTGAGTTACCCGTTCGCTCTACATTATTCACATCGATGGCGCCAACCGCGCTGGTGATTACAGCATCCATGATGCCTTCATAGATTTCTTCACCCTCACTGTCGAGGATGGCGTTGTTACGCATCAGGTGACCGACGTTGCGCACCAGCAGCAGACTGCAGCCTGGCAACCGCAGTTTGCCTCCGCCGGGAGTTTCGAACTCACGATCGGCATTCAATACCCGGGTGAGTGGCTTGCCATCCTTGATAAATGTTTCGCTAAGATCGCCACTAATCAATCCCAGCCAGTTTCTATACACCGCTACCTTATCTGCAGCGTCCACCGCGGCGACGGAGTCTTCACAGTCCTGGATCGTGGTGATTGCCGCCTCCAGTATGACGTCCTTTATACCGGCCTTATCGGTTTGGCCAATTTCAGAATGGGCATCGATCTGAATTTCGATATGAAGGTCATTGTTCTGCAACAGTACGGAAGTTGGCTCGGCGGCCATACCAGTAAAACCCCGTAGCTGTGACTGATCCGCCAGGGTGGTCACCGCATCGCCTGTCTGTATTTTTAGTTGTCCATCGATGATTGCATAACTGCTGGCGTCGGCATGACTGCCTTGCCGCAGCGGGCAGGCCTGATCCAGAAAGCCGCGCGCATAGGCGATCACCCGATCGCCCCTGACCGGGTTATAACCCCCTGACCGCTCCGCGCCCCCATCTTCAGGAATCGCATCGGTGCCATAGAGCGCATCGTATAGACTACCCCAGCGCGCATTGGCAGCATTGAGAGCAAAGCGGGCGTTGTTTACCGGCACCACCAACTGTGGGCCAGCGATCAAGGCAATCTCATCATCTACATTTTTCGTGCCGATTTCAAAATCGGCGCCGGTCTCAACCAGATAGCCAATATCTCTTAGAAACTGCTCATAGGCGTGGGGGTCATGTGGTGTGGAACCCTGCTGCGAATGCCAGGCATCGATCTTTGCTTGCATCTCATCGCGAATACTGAGGAGCACGCGATTGCGTGGGGTGAACTCTGTAATTAGCGATTCAAACCCGGACCAGAAGTGACTCTGCTCCAGGTCAATCTTCGGCAGTAGTTCGGTGTTCAGGAAATCGGCTAACTGGCTGGCTACCTGTAGGTCGCCGACTTGAATGTAATTGCTCATACGCGGAGAGTAACGTAGTTAGCACGAGAGTAACAATAACGTAAGATTCATCCATAGATACTATATGGTTGGAAGCAAACTACCGGGCGTTGGAACGTGGAAATCATCCATGCGCATACAGGGGCTGGACCTGGAGCAGTTACGAAGCGATTACAGGGCGCTAGGCATCTTGAGTCGATGGCGGTGCGGACGGTAATGGGCCTGACTCGCTGTCATGGGAAGCGATAGCAGCCATGCCCTCTACCGAAGCGTGCATCTTTTCCCTGGCGGCCTGAAAGCGCTGGTGTCTTCCCCGTCCCGGGCAACGGCAGCGGAACAAAGCTCTCTCATTAGATCCAGCATTCTGTCGCCTTCTTCGCGCAGTCCGGCAAAACGACGCTCGTTGGGCAGAAACTTGTTGGACATGCCCCACACACCCGCTTCCATCAGTAAAACGCCCAATACGGCGAGTGGCATCTGGACCTGCAGAGTAAGGGAGTCACTGAGCAGTACCACAATAAAAATAATTCCAATGCCCAGGCCTGTACAGTTGATTCTGTTGAAACTGCAGATGCGATCACATTCTCCGTAAATACCCGATGCAAGAATCTTAATCCAGGACTTTCAGGTTCAATTCAGCCGTGAACAACAGGGATCTGTCGAGGTCCCGACGCGCCCAATCGAGCAGCGTGTTCATCTCCTGGGTGACAATCGCTTCAACCTGCGGGGTGCCGTTGACGACTACCGTAATCGGTCGGTCAAAATCAAACTCTTCCGGATTTAGCAACAGGGTAAATGCCAAGATGGCTTCCGCGGAAACGGTAATCCTGTTGCCTTCTCTGTTCACTTGCAGTATTCCAGGTCTGGAATCGCCAGTTAACTCATCTATGCGTATCCACGAGTTACGGTTATAACGATCCGTGCGATCCGCCACCCAGGTCACCGTCTCGGGCAGGGGGTCCCGGGGATTATCCAGCTTGAACTGCTCGATCATCGGCCTTTCATCCGGCAACCAATTGGTGTTGTGACCGCCATTCTCGATCGCCCTGAATACATGAGTGACACCCGCTTCCTCGAGTATGTTGATGAATGGCTGTACCGATGAAACCGGATAGAGTCGATCGTTCTCTCCATTGACGATATACAGAGGTCGATTCAACAGGTTTTCAAAATAGAGTCGATAGCCACCGCTTTGAGCATTTCGCAAGACCCCGGGGTGGCCGATGTAAGGCAGGAACGCGGCCCACTGCGTCGGCTGCTTGAAAGCGAAGAAATAGACACCGGTGCCGCCATCTGAAACGCCCGTCAGAGTGACCCGGTTGTCATCCACGTTATAGAATCGTTTCAGGGTTTTGAGTATGGCGGGAATGCTTTCTGCCTGATTCTGATGCCACCAAAAGGCGCCATTCCAGGATGCCGGCACTACCATGATGCGGTCGGCCTGTTTCAGAGAATCGTAGCCGCGACGCCACCAGGCTCCTCCGGGCTCCCATTGCGGGCGGTTGACGCCCCCATGCAACATGAACTCGAGCGGGTAGCTGGTGGCCGGATCATAGTCGTCCGGGATCAAATAAACGTAGGGGAATGGGGTACCATCTTCGGCGACTCTCGCGTCTTCGAGCTGACCTCTGCCAACCTCGGCCGAAAAGGCGGGGCCGTCCTTCAACCACCGGTACAATGTCTCTATATCGGGGGCGGCGCCAACAAGTTGCTCCTGGCTCTCTCGCTGCGCTTGGGGGGTAGTGGCCCGCCAAAATTCGGTGACGAGCCGCTTGCCTTCACCATCGTCGGCCGCAAGCAGCGGGTACTGTAGAAAACAAGTGAAGGTCAAACCACACAGGAGTCGATACAGATTTTTCATGGCTAATCGAATCATTGACCGCCGTGCATAAACTAAAGCTCTCCGCCCAGCTCGGTATAGACCGCTCGCAGAAACCTGTCCGGATTACCGTATCTGTCATTGTAGGCGGCAGTCGGGTCGGCGGCGGTAAGCTCCTCGTAGCTCATACCACGATCAACCATTGGTGCTACCCGTGCCTTGACGTCGAGAATCATATCCCTGAATCCTATTACGTCTTCCCGCGTAGAAATGACGCCATGGCCGGGGAGGATTTTAGTATCGGGTCCAGACTGGCCGATGAGCCTGCCCAATGCCGCCAGCGTGCCATCCAGGGTTCCGCCATTATTGGTGTCGATAACCGGAAAGGCTGTGGTTCGAAACACATCGCCGGAGTGAATCACGTCCGAGGTCATGAAATGAATAAAGGTATCGCCATCGGTATGCGCAGGCGGCACCGGGAAAGCGTAGACCTCCTCCCCGTTCAGATGGAGAGTGATGGCACCACTATAGGTGAGAATCGGCAGCGCCGCCTGCGGCGATTGTGCGCTCAGGCGCACTCGAACCTCGTCCCGCGCCAGGATCAATACACCCATCTTGCCCATATTTTCATTGCCGCCGGTATGATCGCCGTGCACATGGGTGTTGATGAGAAAACGAATCTCCCCACTATTCAGCCCCCGGATAGCTGCCATGATCTTGTCGGTCAGGGGTGCGTACTGGTCGTCAATCATGACGATACCGTCTTCGCCGACGGACAGACCGATGTTGCCACCGGCACCTTCGAGGTAGTAAACGCTGCCGGCTACATGATGCGGCACGATTTCTACGGCGGCGAAATCAATTTGAGCATGAGCGCTAGCGGCAAGTAGTAAAGCTGACAACGGGGATGCGATCGCGATTCCAAAACGTTTCAATTGGGGCATGCTGGCTTCCTCTTTCTCTGTGGCTTTCTCCTTGCTTGAAGCATAAGAGCCCCCTTGCCGAAAGTCCACACCGAGTACCGGCTCCCGGGCGCGTCCTATTATTTCCAATATTGAATACGGAGCCTGTGATTAGACCCACGCCCGCATGATATCCTCCCCGAGGCCGTATCAATAAATCAGAGTGATCTGTACCTAAACCATGGCTAAACCCTCGATGCTGTCTTTGTGCGAGCAATATCAACGGATCCGATGGAATCGAGGGATTTCTGCGCCTCTGTCTGGGCTGATCCTGTCCACGCTGATCCTGTCTGCGCTACCGGCAGTGCCAGTGTTGGCTATGGATGAATTGCCAGTACTCAATCTGGACAATCCCCTTAGAATGGATTTTTCCGGATCCTGGGAGAAGGATTTTCGCCGTAGCGACAACTGGGAAGAGGAGCTGAATCGCATCTTCAGACTGCGGCAGGAAGCGGCTAATCGTGATAGGAGCACGCCCTACAGCCGTCGAGCGAACCAGGGACCGGCGGTGACACTGGGAAATCTGAGATTGAATCGGGGCCGTGGGCGCGGTGCCAATATCGTCGATCTGGCCAGGCTGGCGGAGTATATCAGCCGTCAGTCCACCGTCACCATCTCCCAGAACCGGGAAGAGGTGAGGATCGAGCGCGACGGTGATGCTGACCTGGTATGTGGTCTGAGTGATGCCACCATGACACCTTATACCGGTAGGTATGGCGCAGAATTGTGTGGCTGGGAGCGGCAACAGCTGGTGTTCGAAATCACTCTGCCCGACGACCTGATGATCATACACCGCTTCAGCGTCGCCGCGGATGCCCGTTCCCTAAGAATGGTGACCAGCGTCATCAGCAAGGGCACTAATTCATTTACCCTGATTACGGTTTACAATCGCTACGATGCACCTGCCGACGAATTCGATTGCGTGCAGACGCTTAGCCGGGGAAGAGTATGCAGTCAAGGCTCACTTCAAGATTAACGGCGACGGTCCAGCGTCAGGGTGTTGGCGCTCGCGGTATCGCTGTGGGTCTGGCCCTTGCATTATTGATGGCGGCGTGTGCGACGTCGGTGCCGCCAGCGCCAAGAAGAATACCCGCCCCTGCCGTAGGCGAAGTCAGCCTTATTCGCAGCCCGATCGAACCGGCCCAACATCAATTACTCGATATTGGCGTGGTCATTTTCCACAACCTGCCAGATCAATTCACCCTGCAGAATTCGACCGAGATCAATGCAGGCGCATTCGCCGAAATCAGGCAAAACGAGACCCAATACCTCCCCTATGTCTTGAGAAACACCCTGATCGATTCCAATCATTGGGGCGCCGTCAGGGTACTTCCGGAATCTGACCCCTCGGTTGACCTGGTGATCACCGGCACAATTGTGGCATCCGATGGCCTGGCGCTGGAAATTGAAATCAGGGCATTCGACAGTACCGGCCGGGAATGGATTAATAAAACCTACGCCGACATTACCCAATCTGATGACTTCCCGGAATCTTCTCGCTTCACGGCAAGTAATCGTTTTGACCCGGTAAATTTTGTCGATCCTTTCCAGGATCTGTATGACCAAATTAACAACGACTTGTTATCGATGCGTGACTCATTAAGCGAACAGGAGTTAATCAACCTGCACCGAGTATCACAGATGGTCTATGCCACAGAGCTGTCGCCAGAATCGTTTGTACATATCCTGGAAGAGGGTCCTGACAGATTGCTCACTGTGTCCAGTTTGCCGGCAGGCGATGATCCGATGATGAGAAGAGTGAGAGATATGCAGCTGCGTCATCATACTTTTATCGACACCGTAGATCAGTATTACCAGTCTCTGTTCGATGAAATGCGGCCAGTCTACGCTACCTGGAGGCATTATTCCCGCGATCAATCCCTGGAGAATCAATCCGCCGAAAGGCAGATCTACGAGGGTGGTGTCTATGGCAATGCGGGAAATTTTTTAACCCTGACTCAGCGTTATGATCGTTACCGATGGGCCAAGATTTACGAATTTGAGTTTGCCGAACTGGCCAGCGGTTTTAATAATGAAATCGCGCCGGCAATTCTGGAGTTGAATCGCAATGTGCACGGACTCGACGGCACCATGGCAGATCAGTACGCCCAGTGGCGGAAAATACTGCGCGCCCTGTTTGCCCTCGAGGTGGAACCAAGCGCCGGCGAAAATTAAGGCAGATATGCGACTACATCGTGGTGCGAGCGCCCGATAATTTCCCTTTCCCCGTACTCGAACGCAGACGGGTCTTGTCCGCAGACAGAGTAATGTCTGATCACTACGGTATCTTCATCCCACTCGAACTTCGAAAAGTGTTTTGATTTTCAGAAGGAAAGGTTTAGGCTCCCTAGCAAGTCCCCATCGATGAAGAAGAACAATAATCGGAGAAAGCCCATGTCAGAAGCAGCTGCCGCAGAGAGCTCAAAAATCCGGACCATAATCCTGGCACTAGGTGGTACGCTGGCGGTGGCCGCCATCGTTGGATTTTTCATCTATTCTTCTGTCTGCCCCTGCGAGCGCACACCGGGAGGCCTGTTGATGGGCGAACGGGCCAGCGAACCGGTAAGCGACTGGTCTTTTGCCAATGACGTGCCGCTGTGCCAGATACAAATCTGGGCGGGAATCAGACCGCATTCGGTCAATCTCAATTGTATGGCCACCGCGGAGGGTAAACTGTACCTGAGCTGTTCTTTCTGTGACACCAAGTATTGGGCCAGTAAAGTGGGTGAAAATGAGAGCGGCCGACTCAAACTCAATGGCATCGTCTATCGAGTCATCTTCAACCGCGTACTCGACCCTGCTGAGCTGGACAGCGCGTGGGCGGCGCGGGTGTCAAAGTTGCAAATTCACGGTGGACCCGGCAATCCGGCACCGGCCCCCGGCGCCCAGCGAGGCGATCGCTGGTGGAGTTTTAACCTTGTTTCCGCAATTTAGTTTATGCTGAATATGCCGGAACGAGATATAGGAGCAATAACGTGAAAATTCGATCAATTCGATTCAAACTCAAGACCATGGGTGCTTCGGCATTTCTCGTCTCTATCGTTCTTCTCAATCCGGCCTACGCTGCGGAATCGAGCTGGGTCGATCTGGCCGTGCATAATTTTGGCGCCCCGATCAACACGATGTGGGCCGAAGGCGAACTCTCCTTCGCTGCTGACGGCACCATGGTGTTTTGCAGCGCCAGACAGGATATGGCAGTAGCACCGGGTGACCCCAAGGATCTCTACATCGCCACTTTTAATGAGACTACCGGCAGCTGGAATACGCCCGTAAACATGGGTATTCCAATCAATGCAGCACCCGCCACCGATGTCGACCCCCTGAGATTGGGCGATGACAGAGAGCCCTGGTTTACTGCCGATGGCAATACCATTTACTTCAAGTCAGATCGACTCGCCACCACCAGTCCTCGCAATAACAGCGACCTTTTTGTCACCCACAAGGTAAATGGAACCTGGACAGTGCCTGAGCTCATCGGTTATCCCATCAGTACCGATGCCGGTGACGAACACTGTCCCGCCATACTGAATGACGGCGAGACCCTGTGTTTCGCATCGAGACGTGCAGGTGGCTACGGAGGTTCCGATATTTATTGTTCCAACCAGGACGCGAATGGAAACTGGATGGAGCCAATCAACCAGGGGCCGAATATCAACACTGCCGCGGAAGAGTTTCATTTCACGCAGGATGCGGACGGCATGGTTTATTTCACCTCCGGTCGACCCGGCGGTTACGGTGGCATGGATATCTGGGGCGCGATGCAACTGGCTGCCAATAGCTGGGGACCTGCCCGCAACCTCGGGCCGCAGGTAAATACGGCCGCGGCTGATATGTGCCCGTCACTGCCCCCGGGAGCAGATGCATTTACCTGGTTTTCAAGCCGCTCGGATAATAGCCTGGGTTCCATCGATATTTTTTGGACCAAGAAGGTAAACACCACCTCGAGTCCGTAAACAGGCTCTCTGAGCTCTAACTCTGCAGGACTGTCGGATTTTTTACAGTCCTGCAGGCAAGCCCTGGAAGCGCTTCCTGCCGAAGCCCTAGACGCTTCGGGACCACTCTTTAAGGCGCACAGCTTATCTCCTTGCAACGTGCAGATGAAATTCTGCTATCTCTCGTTTGCCAGACTGAATGGCCTCTGTCGGCAAGAAAAATCGCCTGTAATTCGCCAGCTGAAGGTAAATTAGACCGGCTAGATGTCGATACTAGAAACAGGGCAATAATTTCAAAATTCGAACCTCATAGGACAACGTAGTGGCGGGCAGAGTAAGGCTACTGAAGGCAATTCGTTTCTTCGTTTTATGTTGTAGCTTGCTTGCTGCAGATTATGGCTATTCACAATCTGACGCAGAACCCTCCATTCGCTATCACACGTCGAAATCCTTCATATTTCCTTATGAAGAGCTACCCTTTTATATCGAGATAAATAATCCATCGGATGCTGATGAGAATTTGCTGCGAATCGACATTGAATTTTCCGCCGATGTAGATGTTCGTGGTTTAGACGACGATTGCTCGATGTGGCTGCCCAATGGCTTGCCCGCAATGGTGTGTATCATACCGAGGGTGAAGGCGGGGTCCTCCCGGCAACTAGACTACTACATCGTTGGAGATCTGGATTTGCAACCCGGTTTTTCTTCGACTATCAGCGTGTCGAGTAATGAAGGCAGTTTTTCAATCGACGAACAATCCGCAACTAGCATTGGCTTAGCCGATGGCGACCGCAGCATCGAAGGTGCAACCCTGGATCTTTTGGTGCTGCAAGACGTCTTGTTTGATGTGGATCGCGATGGCGTCCCCGATATAAATGAAACCATCATGGGAACAGATCCGCAGAATCCAAATTCGTTTTCTCTGGAGTCTGCCGTAATTGATGTCGCCGTATTGTATTCCAGCCTGGCCAGTGACTATTACGGCACTAAGATTACCAACCGCATCGAACACCTGGTTACCGCAACCAATCAATTCTACCGCAATAATGATGTTGGAATTACCATACGTGTAGTGGCCATGGTGGAAGTTGAGTACAGGGATAGCGACGCCTCCTTGAATGAAACATTCAATAAATTTTCTGCTCAGAGCCACGAGGCATTCTCCGAACTGGAATCTATCAGGATCAACAGCGGCGCAGATCTGTTGCTTTTCGTGCATGCGCTGAACCATCAGGAAGGTGAGTTCGTTTGCGGGGTCGCTGCGAGCAATGGCGAATCTTTGCAGGGCAATCTGGATAGAGACACGTTCGAGGGTCGCCTCCTGAGTGTCGTGGACATCGGCAGGCAATGTCTGAGCCAATCCGACCTG
>JADFIJ010000003.1 GCA_022566775.1 Pseudomonadota bacterium
CATCATCAACTTCAGCTTCGGCAACATCGAGGCCAGCGTGGGCGAGATCATCCGCTTCGGCAACGCCGACAGCGTGCCACATACTGTCACCGCAGGTTCGTCCATCGATCCCCACCCCGAGGAGTTCGACAGCGGTGTGCTGGATACCGGTGGTACTTTCGACATCTCCTTCGACCAGCCGGGCAACTACCAGATCTTCTGTGCCCTGCACCCGGAGATGCAAGCGACGGTGGTGATCCACTAAGGCACCGGTACACAGCCAGACTATGCTGAATGCGGTGGCGCATGGGTTAAATGAACCGCCGCGTAAGGCCTTGGCTGGCTAAATGCCAGCGCAGGAATTGCGATGAATTGCCGATAGCTAGCGCCGATAGATTAGGCCGATAGACACCGACCGGCGCAGCTATTATTCTTCCTGTTCCTTCCCCACTGTTACCTCACCACTACGAGGATGCATGCAATGAGAATTCGAATTCTAACCTTTACCTCGCTGTTGGTCCTGGCTGTCGCGGGCATTGCCTGCGCACCTGTGACTGATGACGGCGCGGCTGCCGCGCCAGCGGCCACAGCCTACATGCCACCCACCGTCACCCCGGAATCCCGCGACCTCACCCAGGCCGACATCGAGCGGATGATGGAGGAACTGTCGAACTGGGGTCGTTGGGGGGCCGATGACCAGCTTGGCGCAGCCAATCTCATCACCGCCGCGAAACGGCTGGAGGCGATCGCCACGGTGACCGAGGGCATCACCGTGTCCCTTGAGCATCTGCTGCTGACCGAGACGGCGCCCGATGTCCCGCAGCCGTTCCAGCGTCGGATATTGGCCGTCCCCGAAGCAACCGCTGAGCCGGACTTCTTCGGCGCCGTCAGCGACAATTACAGCATCAGCTACCACGGCTATTCACACAGCCATGTGGATTCGCTGTGCCACATCTTCTACAAGGGGAAGATGTATAACGGCAAGGATCAGAGCACGGTTACCGAGGCTGGCTGCGCCACCAACTCGATTGCGAATCTGCAGGGGGGCATCGTCACCCGCGGTGTGCTCATCGACATCCCCCTTCTCAAGGGGGTCGATTACCTGGAGCCGGGTACGCCCATCTACCAGGAAGATCTGGAGGCATTCGAGGAGATGACCGGTGTGGTTGTGCGCCCCGGTGATGCGGTCTTCGTGCGCACCGGCCGCTGGGCTCGCCGCGCCGCGCTCGGTCCCTGGGTTGTGGCGCGGGGGGCGGCGGGCTTGCACGCCTCGGCGATGCCCTGGATCAAGGCCCGTGATGTCGCCTTTCTCGGCAGTGACGTAGCCAGCGATGTGGTCCCATCCCAGATCGAAGGCGTGCAGCTCCCGGTGCACCAGCTGACCATCGTGGCGATGGGTGTGGACCTGTTCGACAACCAGGATCTCGAAGCCCTCGCCGAGACTGCCGCGCGACTGAATCGCTGGGAGTTTTTGGTGGTGGCCGCACCGCTGGCGGTAGAGGGCGGCACCGGCTCCCCGGTTAATGTGTTGGCAATATTCTGAGCCAGGAGACCCGCACCCAGGAAGAAGTTTGATGAACGCCAGCGGTGAAACTGATCTAAGGCGTCTGCTCGTTTCCTTGGCACCGGTATTGTTAAAGCCGGACTACGTTTTCTGCACCGTCGCCCACGCAACGCATGTCGATATTCGCGGATTAAAGCCCCTGGCAAGTTTTCAGGAGGATGAGGGTCTAAGCCTGATTCTGGAACAAACAGCGGCTGACAAAGCCGGGCTCATCTATGAATCCGTGTTCAAGGGGATTACCTTGACGGTGCACTCCAGCCTGGACGCCATCGGCCTGACCGCTGCAGTGGCCGGCAAACTTGCAGAGCACGGCATAAGTGCCAATGTAGTCGCCGCCAGTTATCACGATCACATTTTCGTGCCCAGAGATAAAGCCGAGCAAGCCCTGAAATTGCTCGCTGCTATGTCCGCGTAAGCCCGCAGCCCCCCTCAGGACTAATTTCCCGAATTCTGGGGTATAGTTGGACCCATCTCCCCGATCTCCAGCACCGAACCAAGAGGTAATCCCATGACAGTTGATCGACTCTCCAGACTCTCCGGCGCCGCCGCTGCGATGGCCCTGTTCAGTGTGCTTGCCGCGCCCGTGGTGGGACAAGGCACGACCACAGTCCGCCTCGAGGGCCTGGATCAAACTGTTGAAATACTGAAAGACAAGTGGGGCATATCCCACATCTATGCCAAAACCGAGCACGATCTGTTTTTTGCCCAGGGTTATAGTGCGGCGCGAGATCGTTTGTTTCAGTTTGAAATCTGGCGGGCCCAGGCCACCGGCACCACCGCCGAGATTTTCGGCCCGCGGATGATAGACCGGGATCATGGCACCCGCCTGTTTAAGTTTCGGGGCTATATGGCCCAGGAAATGAATCACTATCATCCCCGCGGCGTCGATATCATCACCGCCTTCGTCCACGGTGTTAACGCCTACATAGATGAGGCCCTGCAAAAACCGGATGATCTGCCACTGCCATTCAAGCTACTGGGCATTCAACCCAGGCACTGGACTGAGGAGGTAGTCATCTCACGGCACCAGGGATTGCTGGGCAATATCGGCAGGGAACTCAATATTGGCAGGGCGGTGTGCACCATCGGTGAGGCGATGGTTAAAGAATTACAATATTTCCATCCTCATGAACCTGATCTGACACTGGATCCGATGATCGACTGCGACTCGCTGCTCAATAACGACATTTTGCATCTTTACAACGCCTACCGGCGTGGTCTGCGAATCGAACCTGCTGATATTGTGGTGGCGGAGTTGCGCAATTCAGACGCCAATTTTCAGCAGATTGCCAATACCTTGAACCAGGAGGAAATGGATTTACAGCAACGTTCCATAGACGATATTGGCAGTAACAACTGGGTCATCAGTGGAGATCTGACCCAGGATGGTTGGCCGATGATGATCAATGATCCTCACCGCGCGCAGTCCGTGCCCTCGCTGCGCTACTGGGCGCATCTGGTAGGCCCCGGCTGGGATGTCCTCGGGGGTGGCGAACCGGAGATTCCAGGTATTTCCATCGGTCATAATCAATATGGCGCCTGGGGCCTGACCGTGTTTTCCACCGACGGTGAAGACCTCTACGTGTATGAAATCAATCCGGACAATCCCAACCAGTATCGCTATCAGGGTCAGTGGGAGGAGATGCGCATTATCGAGGAGACGATTAATGTGAAAGGCAGTGCCCCGGTAACGGTGGCACTGAAATACACGCGCCATGGTCCGGTGACCTTCGAAGACCGCGACAAGAACCTGGCCTATGCGGTGCGACCGGCCTGGATGGAAATAGGCGGGGCACCTTATCTTGCGTCTCTGCGCATGGACCAGGCCACGAACTGGGAAGAATTCAGGGCGGCGACGAACTACAGCAATATCCCCGGTGAAAATATGATCTGGGCCGACCGCGATGGCAACATCGGTTGGCAGGCAGTGGGTATCGCGCCGCTAAGAAGAAATTTCAGCGGCATGGTGCCGGTGCCCGGCGATGGTCGCTTCGAGTGGGACGGTTATTTGCCGATAACGGCGAAGCCCAACGAATTCAATCCGGACCGTGGTTATATTGAAACCTCCAACAGCAACTACACCACGCCGGATTATCCCTATCTCGATGCCATCGGTTATACCTGGACCGATCCCTACCGCTGGGCCCGCGCCAGTGAAGTATTGGCCTCCGGTCGTAAATTCAACATGATGGATATGGTGCAGTTGCAGCACGATTATCTGTCCATTCCCGCGCGCACGCTGATGCCCTTTTTCAAAGACTTGAAGGCATCGGATCCCCAGGTGGAAACGGCGAGACAGATGTTGATGAACTGGGATTTTGTGCTGGACAAAGACTCCATCGAAGCCGGCATCTATGTTGCCTTCGAGCGCCAGTTACTGGATAACATGCAAGCCTTGAAGGTACCGGAAATCGCCTCCAGTTATCTGAACCTGGGCATGAAGACCAGCATCGATATGTTGCTGGCGCCGGATGGAGATTTCGGTGACGATCCCATCAGGGGCCGGGATGAATTCCTGCTCGCGACCCTGGCCCAGGGCATAGCCAACTTGCGCGAGAAACTCGGGCCTGACATTCAAAACTGGGTCTATGGCCAGGCAGATTACAAGCACGCCGAGATTCGTCATCTGCTGGGGGCGGCAGTCAATGATGAAGTACGGTCTCGACTCAATGTGGGGCCGGCTCCACGTGGAGGCAACGGGTTTACCGTGGGTGCTAACGGCAGCGGCGATAACCAAACCTCCGGCGCCTCCTTCAGAATCTTTGTGGATACCCGGGATTGGGATAATACCCTGGGCATGAACACACCGGGGCAGGTGGGAGATCCCGATAGCCCGCTTTACGATAACCTGTTCGAGCTGTGGGCAAATGACAAGGTATTTCCGGTATTTTATTCCCGGGAGAAAATTGAGACCGTTTTGTTCGAGAGACTCGATCTGGTCCCGGCCAACTAGGCAACAGACATTTCAGACTTCATAACAGTAAGAATATAATCAGAGGCAAGGCAATGGATCAAATAGACAAAGAAGGTAACCGTCTCCCCATAAAAATTGACAGCACTTCCAATGGCGAATATGAGCCGATTCCCATTTCACCAGTTAACGAACGCGCGAACAAGCTCGCCTTGCAACTAGCCGGCGAGAACGCCAGACGCAGTGGCCAATCCCGGCGTAAGTTTCTTATATCCAGTTGCGGCGCCGCCAGTACCTTGCTGGCTTTTAACCAGGCCAATGCCTATCACCAGAAGCGTGGCGGATTTTTTGATGTCAGGGCGGAGAGCGCGCTGGATTCTGCCTCAGCCCTGGCAGAAGTCGAAGGCGAGGAGTTTATCTTCGATGTACAGGGTCATTACGTCAATCCTGAGGGAGACTGGCTCAGCAGAATTCCACCCGCTGCCCGACCCTACGCCGGCATGGAAAAAGCCGCCTGCGAAGCGGGAGAAGCCGGCGGTGATCGAAGTTATCTGAATTGCTTGAGCGGCAATGAGTTCATAAAAGACATCTTCCTCGACAGCGATACCGACATCATGGTCTTGTCATTCGTGCCTTCTACCCGTGAAAACGAGCCGGTAACGATTGAGGATGCCACCGAGACCCGAAATATTGTCGCCCAGCTGGAGGGCAGCAAACGACTGCTGGTGCACGGCCGTGTCAATCCAAACCAGGACGGTGACCTCGAAGGCATGGACGAACTGGCAGAAAACTGGGACATCGCAGCCTTCAAGACCTATACCCAGTACGGACCCGGGGGCATCGGCTTCTATCTGCACGATGATCCGGGCCTGGCGATGATCGAGCGTGCACGTCGCCTGGGTGTGCGAAATATCTGCGTGCACAAGGGGCTACCATTCGGGCCCCGGTCCTATGAGCACAGCCAATGCCAGGATATTGGCATCGTTGCCAAGCTATATCCGGATATGAATTTTCTGGTTTACCATTCTGGCTTCGTTGCCAGCGTGCAGGAACAGGAATTTGTCGAGGGGGCAGGGCGTGACGGTATCGACACCCTGATTCAATCGGTGCTGGACAATGAGGTGGCGCCTAATTCCAACGTCTACGCGGAATTGGGATCCACCTGGCGCTTTTTGATGCGAGACCCGGACAATGCCGCCCACGCCCTCGGCAAGTTGTTCAAGTACATCGGCGAGGACAATGTGCTGTGGGGTACGGACTCTATCTGGTACGGATCACCCCAGGATCAGATCCAGGCCTTCAGAACCTTTCAGATTTCACAGGAGTTTCAGGATCGATATAACTACAGCGCAATTTCCCCGCTAATGCGACGTAAGGTGTTTGGACTGAACGCCGCTATTCCCTACCAGATCGATCAGGCTGAAATTCGCGCGCTGACTGCGAATGACTTTGTCGCCTCGGAAAAACTGGCGTACCAGCAAGATCCACAGCCATCTTTTTTAACCCATGGCCCGAAGACGCGGCGGGAGTTTATGAACTTCCTGAAGTGGGGGTCGGTTTAGGGAGCTTCCGAGCAAGGTTTAAGAAAATCCGCCAATGGGAAAGTTACCGTCGTGGTTTTCTCTTTTAATTTCTCGACAGCAGGCTAAATACGGCGGCAATCGACATCGCCGCAACCAGCAGGCCGATGTTGGATGATTGCAAGACTGTGTAATCTATTGATTGCATGCTGGTATAGTCAATCGAGCGAATCTGCGTACTCAGGAGATTGAGCTGTTCTGAAAAATCCACCATCGCGGCCAGACTGTACAGGTCTTCATAGACTGCCTGCGGTGAGACCACGGCAACGATCAGAGTCAGCCAGAAAACTCCCGCCCCTGCAAAGAGTTTGTTGCGCAGTGAAATGCCGGTTCCCAATTTGCTGCCAACGCGTTCGCTGAAGCCTTTATCCGCAATCAGGGCCGGTTGTGCAAGCATGCGGTCCAGGGGATCAAAACCTGAGTTGTTGTTCACGAAGCCTTCTCCAATCTTTGTTCCTGGGTGCTTTCCCTGGTCAGTATTTTGCGCAATTTGGTCTTACCACGGCTGATATTTGACTTCACGCTTCCCAGGGGCATCTTCAGAATGTCCGATACTTCCTGGTGTGAGAAACCATAGCTGTGGCACAGGGTGATCGTCGCGGTTTCATCTGTATTGAGTTGGGCCAGGGCCTGTTCCATATCCATCTGCTCGGTAGAAATTGAATCATACCTGTCGCTTAGTACTTCGAGTTGTCCGCTATAGTCATCGGTAACTTCCAGACGCCGGTTGACACTGCGTCGATGTTGCAGAAAGCAATGATAGGCGATGCGATACAACCATCCCGAAAAACACCCGCTGCCTTTGTAGCTACTCAGCTTGCGAAAGGCATTGATGAATGTTTCCTGTGCCAGATCATCTGCAACATCGTATTGCTTACAGAGTCTTACCAGGAATGCCCGCACTCTGCCCTGGTGCATTTTCACCAGGGTAGAAAATGCATCATTGTCACGCAGCGCCAGGGTGCGCCGGATTAATGAGCTCTCGTCATTCAAACTGACTAAAATCCAGTCTCTCTCAAGAAGATTCCCGCAAGCGGTATTTCCCGGATATCAGAAACGCGATGCCGATGAAGATAGCAATTGTACCGAAAACGGCTTCCTCGTACCCGCTTTCAAGCCAGATGCCCAGAGATACAGGCACGCCGAGCGCCAACCAGATCATGCCGATTTTGTAGTCGGTCTTGTAATTACCGCCGCCTTCGCTCAACATTTTCATCATATCGGGATCGACATTCCCACCCAGTTCCACGAGTTTCAGCAATGTATCCATCTTCGCGGTTTTTATTTTATGTAGATAAAACAACAGACTAAGCGGTAATACACCCAAAGTTAGTATAACCGACGCAAATCCGATAGCTATTCCGTCCATATTTAGTGCCTCATTTCGTTGTTTGTTGCTCTTATGATGCGTGGTAGAAGCGATTTGGATGCATGAAACCAATAAATAATCTTGAATCAATTCCGTCTAATCCCATCCCATGTGACCCAGCCTCCCAGCCAAATTCCATAGGGTGATCGCGGTTTCGTCTGCTATAGTCAGCTGGCTCCATTAGCCATTAGCCATCAGCCATCAGCCATCAGATTGAGGTTCGAAATGATCATGAGAAAAATTCTAGCGCCCCTGATCGGCGCCGCGTTACTGTCTTCGGCCGTTTACGCCGTGCAAGAAGTAGATCCTGCTCTGGCCGAGATCACCAATTTTCGACAATACAGCGACACCTTCGCCAGCGCCGGCCAACCCACCCGGGAGCAATTCCAGCTGTTGGCCGACCAGGGCTTCGAACGTATTGTCTACATCGCCTTCACCAATAACAACAACGCGCCCGCCGATGCGGATCAACTGGTCAAAGGGCTGGGCATGGAATACATGCATGTACCCGTCGCCTTCGACAATCCCCTGCCGGACGACTTCTACGCCTTCGCCGATTCCATGCGACGCAACACCGGCAAGAAGACTCTGCTCCATTGCCAGGTAAACGCCCGTGCCACAGCCTTCAGTTTTCTTTACCGCGTATTATATGACGACATTTCCATCGCCGACGCCAAGGCCGATATGAACACCGTCTGGCAACCCAACGCAGTCTGGCGCGATTTCATCTTCGAAGTCCTCGATCAGAACGATGTCTCCGCCGAATGCGCAGGCTGTGACTGGACTCCGCCACCGCCCCGTGGGCAGTGAGTCTTAGGCAATCTCCGATCAATTTAATGACCATTGAAAGTTGCCGCCAATTCCGCTATCGAGGCGCACTTTCCCAGGCATGTGTCGAGCTGTCAACGAAGTGAAACGATGAGAGCGGGATCGGCCCCGTATCCCCTCGGGCAGGGCCTGGCGCGCAGTGCGGCGTCGTCGATGTACTTGACGAACTCACCCTTTCTGTTTTTTCATAGCTAGCGGGTCTTAATTAGGATCGCGCTGATCCACATTTTCCCATGAGTGGAAGCCTATCAACATTTCTTCCCAGCTCTGGTCGTCCCAATTTACTTCCAATTTTGGACCGGGCAGACTAAATCCTTAGATTGATCAATATCGTGGAGTTTTAGGGAACCACCGAGCTTTCGAGTGTTTCCGGAACGATCAGAATGATAACCACTGTAGTAAGCAAGCCTTACATTATTCGCTTTTTTGGCGGTCTTCTTAAATCGAAGCTGCAATTACTCGGCTGTGAATAACAGGACAGATCGAGGCAGTGGGCAGCAACATAAAAAAATTTGAAGCAGGTGATGAGGTGTTTCGGGATCTATGCGAGTGTGATTTTAGTGATTTTGGCGAGTATATCTGCGCTCCAGAAGCTGCATAAATAGTCATCGGGCCCGGCGGCATGCGGAAGATGGGCTTTTCCAGAGATATCGTTGGCATGGGAGGAACTCTGACGGTCCATGGAAATCTTGCCAGAAATCCACAAAAAAATGACATCTTCCCCGCAGCCGTCGTATATGCGAGAATAGTGTCTTTCTATAATGAGAAAGGCCTTTCTGACCCTATAAATGGTCAGAAACCGGAGCCTTCTACCGACACTCTGGCAGGGAAGTGGACCTCCAATCTGAATCTGGAACTACTCTCAGTATTAGATGGAACTGCCGGGCAAGATCTTACTGCATTTGGTACCACAGCGAAAGCAAGTTGGGAGGAGTTAAAAAAAACCAGCTGTTGACTGCGCTCGGCTTACATCTCCAGTGCCAATGGTAATACCCTATTGCAAACGCATTACACCGAGCAACGACGTAGTTATAGTTGAGGGTGTTTATGATGGTCTAGTGTGGACAGTCCATATGGACATTGATGCCCATGCAAACGCTACCCCATCAGAGCAAGGTCGTTCCATTGGTCAGTGAGAAGGTGCAAGCCTAGTTATCGACACCAACGTCTTTGCCGATCACCCAATGGGGGGGGTTGGGAGATGCCTTCAGGCTCCCTAAAATACTTGAAGGAGCGTTTGACGCGCAGCGAAGACGGGAAAAGCCTCAGTTACCATTTCGAACTTACAGGTCCACAATACGTGACCTTACCGATAGTCGGTGATTCAACCTAGATCTATGAACCTGACGTGGAATTCATAGTGGATGACTGTAATCCAGTGAATTCGAGGGTGTGTTTTTGACTGGGTAGCTTGGAAATCAGCCGAATCAAGCATAGCCAGCAGAGAGTCTTGGACAGGTTGGATAGGGCGGCCTGAAAGAGGCCCCTTTTGTCTTCCTCATCAGCTTAGATCGGTATGGGATAAACCGTTGAATGAAAAACCAAAGGTCGAAGGCAATTTCTCAATGATGTTATTAACTGTAAAGTATCATTACGTTCGATCACGGCGCCTTCAAAGGAGTCAACGAAAAATTTTATTAGAAAAATCATTTATTGAATAAACAAAGGAGAAAGGAGGTATATGAGTAGGATTACACAAAATGGCTCCATACAGGTTGCCAATGCAACTAACCCAATTATAACTAATATAACCAAGACCAATCTAACCCAAAGAATAACAACGGCACTTCTGCTAGCTGCAGGCACAGGATCTCGCTTGCGCCCCTTGACTCTAGATGCTCCGAAGTGTCTTACCGAGGTTGGTGGGAAACCAATTTTGGGTCGACTGGTCGATAATCTCCGCTCCCAGGGTATTACCCGATTGGTGGTAGTAACAGGATATCTGGAACATTGTGTCCGTGAATATCTGCAAGAAAATGCGGCCGATATGCAAGTAGACTACGTATTCAATCCCGTGTATCAGACAACCAATAATATCTACTCTCTATGGTTGGCGCGGCAAGAAGTCCAGGAGCCATTTGTGCTGATAGAGAGTGATCTGGTATTTGAAGAATCAATGCTGGCGGACATGTTGATACCAGATAAAATTGCGATTTCTAATATACTTCCCTGGATGAACGGAACCACGGTTGAACTGAATTCTCAGCAAGTAGTTGCGGCGTTCCATGCCAAACGTAGCGAAAACGGAAACGAACGATATAAAACCGTTAATATTTATAGCCTTTCATTACAGAGTTGGCATAGGATGATAGCGCGGTTAGATCGCTATATCACTGATGGCAGGGTTGGCGAGTACTATGAGGCCGTATTCGCCGATATGGTGTTGGACAATGCGATTGCATTTGAACCTGTTTTCTTCGACGAAGATCGATGGTATGAGGTTGATACAATACAAGATTTAAGCAGTGCAGAACTGATATTTCCCTCGGCGCTACGGCTTACACCTGTTAAGGACTGTCAACACGCTTTGTCTACGGGTCTTGCTGATATCAATGCTACTGGAGAAGCACTCGCAGGATAAAGTAGTTGCTTTTTATCTGCTCTCCATTTCCCAAATAGATTGTTTGATTGCAATGCGTCAGTGTTTACTAATCCTGAGAGGTCAAGAATTAACTTAATGCAAAACCAAAAAGCCAGAGAAAGGCAATATGAGGCATTGGCCGATGCCCATGGTGGCTATTGGCGTTATGGCTTTATTGACCATGCCTATCTCTATAATCTCCACTTCCCACCAGAGCGATTCTTTGAGCTCATCAAGAGTCAAATTCATGAGCTGGTTTTAAACTATCCTGTTGCTCAAGCCACATTAGCCGGCTGGGTTGGTGATTTGATTGATCAGCCAGCCGAACGCATCGTAGTGGGGAATGGAGCGGCTGAGCTCATAAAAATTGTTTCTGGAAGTGTCGCAAAAAAACTGATTGTTCCCGTACCTTCTTTTAATGAATATGCCAATGCTGCTCCAGAAGGCACAGTTGTTGAATTTGCTTTGGAAATACCTTCTTTCCAGCTCGATGTAGATAAGTTTGCTGCCGAAGCGATACGTTGCGAGGCTGATGTAGCGGTGGTGGTAACGCCTAACAACCCAACTTCACTGTCGGTGCCAAAAGCAGATCTGGTTCGGTTGCTGAAAAAACTGGACGATCATAATTGTATGCTCATTGTTGATGAGTCTTTTATTGATTTTGTTAGTGATCGTGAGCGAGTAACACTTGAAAAAGATATTGCGCAATATCCAAATCTGGCGATTTTCAAAAGCATGAGTAAGGCCTACGGTATCTGTGGCTTGCGTATTGGATATATGCTCACGGCGAACGAGGATTTTGCGGGGAAAGTACGGGCGGGAATTCATATTTGGAACCTGAACGGCTTCGCTGAAACATTTTTGAAAATGGCTCCTGAGTACCGCGAAGAATTCGAATCAAGCTGTGTCCAGGTGCGCAAAGATCGGGATTTGTTTTATCATAGCCTATGTTCTATTGATGGTTTGCTCGTCTTTAAACCCGATGCCAACTTTGTTTTCTGTCGACTTCCCGATCATGCGCCATCGGGCCCGGAAGTCGCTCGAAGCTTGTTCGTTGAACACAATATCTATATTAAGCATTGCCAGGGTAAAAGCATGCCAGATTCGGATCGCTATGTTCGTATTGCCAGTCGAACGCCCGATGAAAACAAACATTTGGTGAACCTGTTAGGTGAAGTTATTGCCACCGGGCACGCCTAGTAAATGTCAGGCAGTATAATTAGGGCAATGAAAAATTGATGAATATCAGCAACCATAATGATGAACTTCATTTGTTCAAGAAAACAGGGTTCTTTGATGAACGGGAACTTGCTTTACAGCATTTGAGGGATGCCGATGAAATACTATTTTCGGCAGACGTGGATTACTGTGTCATGTTTGGCACGCTACTTGGTTTGTTACGCCATGATGGTTTGATCCCATGGGATGATGATATGGACATTATCATTTTCGATAGCGATAATTTCGAGAAAAAATGCCGACATCAGTTTGAAGACAGAGGATATGTTGTCTATGACGATGTACGTAGCATAGACGGAATAGAAAAGCGATGCGGATACCGTATTCACTCTGAAAAGGGACTTCCTATACCTGGACAATCCTGGAAATTCCCGTGGCTAGGGGTTTGGGAGGCAGATGTCTGTAATAGTAAAATGACACTTCCGCCGGAGGTATTTTCCTATGCCGTAGATGATTTCTTCCCATTGGAAAGGAAATGTTTTCTGGATTTTACAGTGAGCGTGCCAAGGCTTTCGGAAGAAATTGTAAAACAGTATTACGGGAATGATTGCATGACAATTTGTATGCTTCATAATCTGGACCATCGTCAATACAAAGCTACCGGATTTCCAGAAACGAAATTCCCCCTGGCAGATGTGTTGGCCTATTTGGATAAGAATCCTTGAGTGCTGCAGGCCCCTGATAGATAGTAAGGGTATCGCTAGTAGCACGATGTATCGCGATTACCCGGAGAGTGCAAATAATATTGAATCACCAAGATAGTAGCCCTGAAACAACCACCGTAGCCGATACCCTGAAGCAGGAGGCTAGCTATCCGAAGCTTGCTAAGAAAGCTAGCGATGGTATGTACTGTTATCTTGTTCAACGTAGGATATCGCTCTATATCTCGATTTTTTGCGTACGCAAAGGGATTAGCGCCAATGTTGCTACCGGCATTGATATGGTCTTTGCAGTTCTCGCTGCATGGAGTTTATCCCAAGGCTACTATCTCTTGGGAGTGATCTTGATTCAAGTGTTTGGCCTATGGTCTTGTGTCGACGGGGAGGTATCACGGCTGTCAAAAATGCCCAGTAAGCTTGGCGACTTTTATGACACGATGACAGATCGCTCGGCTGAATTTCTAATTTTTGCCGGAGTGTTGTATTCATTACCGTTAGCCGCTAGCGATTATTCCTGGGGAACTCTCTTCTTTTGTTATATAGGGATGGTGTTTCTGATCACAGCATCCTCTGAGAAGTTTCGTTCTGTCTATCATGAAAATTATCCAAAGAGTGAACACGAAGCCGTCTTCAGCTGGCTTTGTGCGGGGAGTGATACTCGGTTTTTGTATCTCTGTATAGCAATTCTTGGATATTCGATTACCGGCGAAACTGCGATTATTAAGTGGTTGATTATGGCACTGTCCTTCTTGCTTGGACTGAACTTCCTATTCCGAATATGGAAGATATCTATACTTCCGCTGGAAAATAAATAGTGATAAGGATGACATCAGCTTAACCGTCGCGGATTAAATGGGAAAACGATTCTACCCTTCTTTACAGGATTTCTTGACTGAACTGAACGAGAACTGTCTTCTTCTGGCTCGGCATGGTGAGACGGACTGGAATGCGATGAAAATCATACAGGGTCAGCAGGATCGACCCTTGAATTTGACTGGTTTCGAGCAACGGAAAAACCTGTTCTTCCTCTTAGACACAGTCTGTCTAAACCGAGTAATCTGTAGTGAACTGCAGAGAACCATACAGACGGCATTGCCCATCGGTGTCGAGAAAAATTTGCGACTCGAAAAATTCTCTGAACTCAATGAAGTTAAATTGGGTATTTTCGAAGGGCAACACAAAGAAGAGTTTTCGGACGAACCCACTAGGAAGTGCTATCAGAAATTTCTGGATGACGAGGTAAATGTAGTTCTTCCTGGCGGTGGAGAAAGCCTCGTTATGGTGGACAACCGCGTGCAAGCCCTGGTGAAAAACACCGTTGACAGCGTCGTAAGGTCCGGTCATGTATTAGTGGTCGGGCATCGCAATGTTAACAAGATGATTATTAAAAACCTTCTGGGACTCACTGTGGCAGAAGGATACCAGGTAGAACATAAAAACTCGTGGCTTTACGTCTTTGCGCCTGGAAAGGTTGAAATATTCTTGATTGAAATTTCCGAACCTCAAGAAGCGATTCATGTGCAGACCGGTGTTAAGAGAATTAGAGAGTAGTTAAGTCCAGGGCAAGTTGCGAGCCGACAGCGATCATCTTTTTAGTGGAATTTGTAGTACCCAGTTCTGTGCTGGCTTGCAATTGCGACAGGTCGCGCTACAGACTCAATTTTTGAATTTGAAAAAACCCCAGCCCTGTAACCGAACCAGTTCAGGCAATGCTTAAGACATAAATGCTCGCTGAGGGCTAGAGGGGGACACTAATAGAATAACAGCTTGAGATTTTTGGTTGACATATTCCTGGTCAACTATGAGCGTTAAGAGCTACAGCAATTTTTCTGCATAACTGGCGTAATCAGCCGATTGTATTTACGCCTGTCTACTGCATTTGAGTTACGGTACACCTTTTATTATACGGATGGACAGCAAGGGCATTGAGCCGCACCACTTGCCATCACAGATTCTGCAGCTCTGGCATTCTGCTCTGCAGTTCGTTTCGTGACAGCGACAGTAGCCGCATTAGCAACAGCCGTGGAATCGGGCCTGGTTACTGCCAGCTCCTGCCCAAAATACCCGGTATAAATCTGGTATTGATGCTGACCAATATCAGTTGGAATCCGAATCGTATTGCCATCAACGATTTCGACGTCGCTTATCGTCGCGCCATCACAGATGACAACAGCCTCATTGGCGTTGGGTAAATTGGTAATTCTCCAGCTGGTCTGTTGACCAGCCAGATTGCGATCGCCCACGTAAGTTCCAATGTTAAGAACGCCATTGTCCTTATCATTCCATGCGGTATCGACACCCAAGTTTGGATAATCTACACCTTCGAGAGTCGGCGCAGTGTACTTGTCTAGATGCTTTACCTTGAATGCGTCTATCCAATTACCCTCGGCGATTTCACTGATCATCAATTGGCCTGAGCCCTGACCCCGTGGCCACGGTTCACCATAGTTGAACCACCAGCCGAACTTATCCATCTCATCGCCAAACCAGCGCGGCTCCGAGTAGCGTTCGGCTGCGGCACTGAGGCGGCTAACTGCCGTGTGATCCCCCAACGCTTTAGCCATAACCAGACCAAGCGCATTCGGCTGGATTTCCCTTCTAGGATCGCGCCACCCTTGCGCATTGGCAGTTGCTTCATAGATCTGGGTGGCTATTTCAGTGGACTGTGGCATCAAGTAAAAAGCCACACCACCACCTGGACCGAGTGTTCCTGGTAAGTTAATTTTGAAATCAGCGAGAGGGTCGTAATACATGGTCATCCATTCGATCTGTTGCTGATCGTTGATACCCATATAATTATCGCGCATAAACTCAACCCAGTTTTCAAATACACCGTATGAGTTCGTCACTCCTAGTTGGTCGGATAAATACATACCCAAACCCGCGGCTGCATTGCAGTACGGCCATATCTTCGTGTTCTCACAATGAGGACCTTCAGGATGGTCGGTATATTGCTGGCGCAGGTGCTCTACAATCTTGGGTTGAGTCCATTCAAATTGTTGGTTTTCGTAGCCCGCAATCTGCCAGGGTTGTTCCCACTTATTATCGCCAGAAACATATTTGTAAATTGAGAGAATCAGGTTCAACCATCCACGGAAAAATAAATTTCCATCGGCGCCAATCGGATCCGGCTGTAGCCCCCATGGCTCAACTCCGTTAGCAGTCCAACCGGGAGCATCATAGTTTCCACGTACCCGCTCAGGCCATGATCCCATGGTAGCCGCTGGATAATTTTTTCGGTCCGGGCTTTCGCCAATGAACGTATTCCAATCTATAGCAGCCCAATAAGCTGTGTGTCTGGTTGCCAGCTCATCCATAATTCGAGCATAAACTTCGCGCCACGCCGGCGTCTGATCAGCCATGAGCATCACACCATAGCTAGAATCGGCAAGATCAAAACGTGGATAACTTAACATGGGTGCGGCGGTATATTGGTCCCACCATGGATGGGGACCATTGCCATCATATTCCCAATCAATGTTACCACGCGGTAAATTTATGCCCCAGGGGCGCTCCTCTGAACCGCTAAACCCCCAATCATCTTGATAAGTTGCCTTCTGCCAAATAAATCGCAACCAGCCTTTGGTTCGCTCATTGTGTTTTGGATAAAAACTCGGGGTGTACTTGTGTGTCGCGGTAGTCGGTGTTGCTGCATTCTGTGTTGAATTCACGCAGGCATTCAGGGATACAGCGCCCCCTGCTAGAGCGGCGCTCTTTAAGAAATTACGTCTTGTTCCCGTCTTGGTCTGCGACATTCGTACTCCCCCTCTGAAACTCGATTATTGGCTATTCGAGTGTATCACTTATTTCCAAATTGCGACCATGCGCCTTTGTCCCAAGTATGGAATGGTCTTAGCAGGCAGTATTAAAGATAAAAAACTTTCTAATGAGCACCTCAAATCAAGCCGAGCCATGATTGAACGAGTAGTGAAAATTGATTTAGGAAAATTAGAAGAGTGAGACTTTAATCACCTGCAAGCGCAGCTTGTCAGCGAGATGACATCGCCGGGGCCATCATGTATTCAAAATACATCCACAAGGCTTTAAGAAAGTATATCGGCATTGCGGATGATCCAATAGTTAAGATATTTCCTTTTAACAATACGGAGGACTTCGATTTGCAGGCAGGGAATATCGAGACAACAAAATGGGTGAACTCATTGCTGAGTTCACCCTTGCTGTTTCTTCAGATCTAGCGGGTCTTAATCAGAACCGCTCTGATCTACGTTTTTCCATGAGTAGAAGCCCATGAACATTTCTTCCCAGCTCTGCTCGCCCCAATTTACTTCCGAGTTTGGATCGGGGTTGAAGGCATTCTGTGAAGAGTTATCGAAGGCGCCAACGGCGATGATCTTGGTGCCGGCTGGGACTAGCAGAGGTTCTTCGAACTCATGGGAGAGCTGCCAGTTGAAGGAATAGGCTGGAACTGACAGCAGTAATTCCTCGGAGCCATCGGGGTACACTGCGGTGAACTTCATACGCTTGCCACGGAAGTGCATGTGCGGCATCAGGCTGTAGATTTCGGCTTCCTCGCGTACCAGGGTGACAAGCTCCATCTCATGATCTTTGGCCTGGGCTGGAATGGCGATGGTGAAGGCGTTGCCAACACCGCCAGACATGCGCTCCTTGGGAACCACGCCTTTGTCGTAGAAGTAGATACCGATTTCTGTGGCGTCCGTAGTTTCCTTGCCTGAAGTGGTGTAGTGCATTTGCAGACTCAGGGTAGAACCGGCTTTCAGCAAGCCACCCACACCCTCGGGGTTAAGGTTGATATTGTTGCCGGGCGCGTAGCCTGCAATCGAAGCCGAGTCGCCATTGCCGCCTCCCAGGAATACGCCCACATCAATATCAGGAATTTCCCTGAAGATCGCGCCGATGTCAGGCTGTTCGCCGGAAGCGATTGACTTGAATAGTTGGGTGCGGATAGCGAGTGACTTTTCTTCGGGGAGACCATCGAGAATTTCCATCAGGATTGCCTGGAAATCGGGTCGGCCTTCGGGTGGGATCACGGTGGTGATGATGTGATGGAGCACGGCCGGGGCGCCAGGGACGACTTCGCTGCCTCGGACCCATCGATCTTCAGTGAGATGCAGATCTATCGGAATTTCCATGTAATCGACTACGCCCGTAGCTGGAATTGTTTGCGATGGAATCTTCACGATGAGATCAGGCTCACCCAGAGACCACTTGTTGTCCGGCCATACCAACTGAGTCAGAGGATCGTTTTCGCTGTCCACGATGGAGCCAGCGTCGATCCAGCGAACCAGTTTCTGCATCTCCAGATCGCTGAGGTTCATTTCGTTCTTCATCTTGTAGCCGACTTTATTGTCGACCTGACCCGGGGGCATGCGTTTGGTCATAACCACTTCACGAATCATCGGTGACCAGCCCTGCACCGCCAGGTTGCTGTCCATGGCGAAAGGCGCGATACCCCCCTCACGGTGACAATTGGCGCAGTTTTCCGCGATGATTGGCGCGATATCATTCTCGTAAGAGAGATTGGCATGGGCGGCAGCGGTGGCAAACTCGATTGCGGTGCCTGAGGCAGCAACGCTTACCAGCTCAACTCGGTCGCCATTGAGAACCTGTTGCAGCACCTGCTCCATCTGCTCCTGGACCGGACCACGATAGAGGACTTCGAAGGAAGCGGGATCGTAGACGACGGCTTCGTCCATTTTCGTGATACCCAACATTTCCGTGACCAACTGGGCATCATCCATCAGGATGGGCAGCTCAATCCCTGCAGCGGTGGCTTCTTGTTGAACTGCTTTACGATCATCCTGCAGGCCGGGGTTCATCAGGAAGAAGACGACACCTTGTTCCTCGTATTTTGCTTGCAGGGAAATAAGGCCCTCGAGGGCGGCTTGATCGGTGGCTCCGTTAGCCTGTGGCAGGATCACAATGGCTTCATGGTCGTCGTACCAGGTCATGCTGTGGAAGGCGCCCAGATGATCGATCAGTGCGAAGTCACCGACGCGCTCGCCGGCGTTAATAGCGGTGGCGAAGGTGGCGATCAGAGCACAAAAAGCCAATCGAATAGTGTTTTTCACGAAACAGTACCCCTCATTTACAAATTTTTAGGTGGAAAAGATAAACGGCTGAAGACCACAGTTTACGCAGTTTCCGGGTGAATGCAGCACATTTCTGTTGTTTTTGTTACGAACCTACTCAAATCCTCTGCAGGCCACTGTTTATCAGGGGTCTGAGGAATCGCCAGATTTTTTGTGGGTGATTATTCTAGAGGGATCATTTTGAAGTTAGTTACTGAATATTGAAATCCGCGGCGCTGCTATGCAATGACTCAAGTTTGCCTTATAGAAGCAAGCAATCGGGGAGCTTGGCGGTGCTTGCGTTCATGAACAATGTCTGGCCCTGTGCTAGTTTACCGGCCATCACTATCGGTTCTCTACTACGTGGAAATTTGTGGATTTTATGTACTCTGATAACTTGCTCGTTCATCTACTTTATTATTTAACCGCCGCGGTCATCGCCGTACCTGTTTTCAAGCGACTGGGCCTGGGTTCCATTCTTGGCTATCTCTTTGCCGGTGTGGTACTCGGTCCCCATCTGCTCGGCATTATTGATGATCCGGAAGAAGTACTGCATTTCGCGGAGTACGGGGTCATCTTGCTGCTCTTCATCATCGGTCTGGAACTGGCACCGGACCGGTTGTGGAGCATGCGCGGACAGATAGCTGTTTTCGGCGGCAGTCAATTATTAATTTCGGCCGTGCTGCTGACAGGCCTGTTTACCTTACTGGATTTGACTCTGGAACAATCCCTGATTCTGGGGCTGACATTCGCTCTTTCTTCGACGGCATTTGCCATGCAGCTAATGAGTGAGGAACGCATTTTGGCTTCACCGCTGGGGCGCACTGGGTTTTCTATCCTGTTACTACAGGACCTGGCGGTGATACCGATCCTCATTTTTGTGGACTTGGCAGCACAGACTGGTGATGCCGGCGCAGGTGCTGGTTCCTGGTATCTGGAATTGCTGGCGGTGCTACTGGCTCTGGCTTTTGGACGCTATGGCCTGAATTCAGTATTGGGCTTGGTGGCGCAAAGCAATAACCGCGAAATCATGACGGCGGCAAGCCTGTTGATCGTGGTTAGCGTTGCGGTGTTGATGGAAGCCGTCGGTCTCACCATGGGTCTGGGTGCATTCATCGCCGGCATCATGCTGGCTAATTCCAATTACCGGCATCAGATCGAATCTGACATTGAGCCCTTCAAGGGAATTTTGCTGGGCCTGTTCTTCATCGCCGTCGGCATGACACTCAATATTCCACTATTACTGCAGAACCCCCTGTTTATGATCGCCTGTGGCCTCGCCCTGGTTGCGCTTAAGGTAACAGTGATAGTCGGGATTCTCAGATGGCGCCACGTCCCGGTCAAGGAAAGTTTCAAGTTGGGGCTTATCTTGTCCCAGGGTGGAGAGTTCGCTTTCGTGATTTTGGCACAAGCCACACAGTTACAGCTATTTACTACGGAACTCACCGACCAGCTAACACTCGTTGTCGGTATTTCGATGGCGCTGACTTCGCCTCTGGTGATGCTGCATCGCAAGCTTTGGAAGAGTCGGAGTCAATCCCAACCCGATCGAGACCAGCATTGGGATAACTATGAACCGGAAGTGATTATCGCTGGCTTCGGTCGCTTCGGACAAATCATCGGCCGTATTCTGGCTGCGCGGTCCATTCCATTTACGGCGATGGACAAGGATCCGGTCCATGTTGAGTTCGTGCAGAAATTTGGCAATCGGTTGTTCTTCGGCAATCCGAAGAGGCTGGATCTGTTGCGAGCAGCAGGCATAAGGCATGCAAAAACTTTGGTAGTTGCAGTGGATAACCCGAAGGAGTCACTGGAGATCATCGATATCGCCCGCGAGCAAAATTCGCGGATTGGAATTGTAGCCAGAGCCATCGATCGGAGTCATGCCTATGAACTACACCAACGCAATGTGGACAGTGTTATTCGGGATACCTTCGCCAGTAGCCTGGAAGCCGCCACCGATACACTAAAACAATTGGGTTACTCGGAAGGCCAGGCCTTGCAGATTGGGGAGATGTTTCGCCAGCATGACGAGGCTATGCTCTTGAAAGCCGTCGAGCATAAAGACAATATGGATGAATTACTCAAGCTGTCCCGGCAAGGGCGCAAAGAGTTGGAATTACTGTTTGACGAAGATAGCAAGAGCCCACATCCCAGCTAAGCCAGCTCACAGCCACAATATGGAGATTAAGGATGGCAATATGCCCGCAACCAACGTTCATAAAGTATTAATTATTCTGGCTGCTCTATTGCCAGCCTATCAATTACAGGCGCAAGTTATCGAACCGCCCCAACTGAACATCTCTGTATACGGCGAGTTGGTTTCCATCACCTGGAACCAGGTTGCAGACGCCGAGGCATATCGACTCTATTATGCTCCCTATCCGGATGCAGAAGTTATCGAGAGCCTGGTTCTGGGTTTAAAGCCCAGCCTGTTTGGAATTCTGCCTGTTCAATCTGCATTTTATGTTGCCGTTGCCACACTGGTGGGCGGCGGCGAAAGCGCCATTTCCAACATTGAAACTTTTTTCATAGAACAGACTGAATTCGATCCGGAAATTGACGCGATTGTCGAAGGTGACTGGTACCGTCCTTCACTTGAGGATAGCTGGCAATGGCAGTTATTGGGAGCGGTGAATACCTCCTATGATGTCGCGCTGTACGATATCGATTTGTTCGATGTGCCGATTACAACCATCCAGGAACTGCAATCCCAGGGCAAGAAAGTCATCTGCTACTTCTCCGCTGGTTCTTATGAGGACTTCCGGGACGATGCGGGGCAATTCTCGGCAGCAATTCTCGGCGAGCCCCTGGATGGTTTCCCCAACGAACGCTGGCTGGACATCGATTCCAATAACGCCTGGGAGAGGGTGCTTTCCCGGCTGGACGTCGCCAAAAACAAAGGCTGCGACGGCGTCGAGCCAGATAATGTCGACGGCTATGTCAACGCGTCCGGATTCGATCTGGATGCAGACGCGCAGCTGGCGTTTAATCGCTTCATCGCCAATGAAGCACATGCCAGGGGATTGTCGGTAGGACTAAAAAATGATCTCGACCAGATACCCGAGTTAGTGGATTACTTCGACTTCATGGTAAATGAACAGTGTCACGAATTTGATGAATGTGAGTCCTTGCAGCCATTTATCGATGCAGGAAAACCGGTATTCAACGCGGAATATGCAGACATTTTTGTAAGCGATATCAATCGACGCGATAGCATGTGCGAAGAATCCAATGGCAGGGGTTTCCATACCCTGGTTCTGCCACTGGAACTGGATGATTCGTTTAGATTTAGCTGCCGCTAGGATGCCCCCATCGCCGTGTTAGCCGCCCACATCGAATATCGGATTTGCCCTTCAACCTAAGCCCAAAGACGTCACGAGAGAACGCTTCAGCCTCTGCAAGGCGTGACGTCCAGATAATTGATTGTAATTTAGATTGTGAAAGCATAGATTGGCTCCTTTACAAATTGTGGTGTGAAAGACTCACAAAAAGACCAATAGCAACGCTTTTGGGCGCTGCGAAGCACCTGAAACGCAAAAGCCGCGACCAGCGCGGCTTCAAATATGACCGAATCGTATTCGATGTCTACAATGTTGGTTAAGAGAAACATCAGCTTCTGGTACAACGCAGCCCTTAACAGAGGGCAAAATTGAAACGAAGACCAACACATAACAGCCTTCTTCTTACAAGGCACTCTCGTTAAAAGCAGTAATCGATGGCCAAAGCAGTCCTCTTACTGAACCTCGGCACTCCGGCGCAGCCCACGGCGAAGGGCTTGCGCGAGTTCTACCGGTATTTCTTTGCGGATCCCTTTGTGTTCGATATGAACCCGCTGGGGCGATGGCTGCTGCGCAATCTGATCATCATGCCGTTCAGAGCACCGAAGACAGCAAAAAAATATGCCTCGATCTGGACCGATGGCGGCTCTCCCCTGAAAGTCTACGCCGACAAATTGCAGGCGAGCCTGCAGCTGGCCTTTAACACAGCCAACGAAGAGGTGTTGGTAGTTAACGGCATGGCCTACAGTGAGCCATTCATTGCTCAGGCCATGGCTGAGTTGGAGCGTCGTGGGGTCACAGATATTCAGGTGTTGCCCATGTTTCCCCAATATTCCACTGTCACCACAGCATCTGTGTTTCACGGTGTCAAGACCGCTGCCAGGCACTGGCAGCAACCGCCAACATTGCACTTCATTGACGACTTATTCTCGGAGCCGGCATTCATACGCGCTTGGTCGATTTTGATCAGACGTCATCTTGCCGAGGTGCAGGTCGACCACGTGGTATTTAGCTATCATGGATTACCGCAACGAAACATTCTTAAAGCAGACCAGGGAGATTACTGCAGTTTTGGAGATTGCTGCCAACAGATAACGCAGGAGAATCGTTACTGTTACCGGGCCCAGTGTATTGCCACCACCAAATCCCTGGTCAAGGCATTGGGCTGGGAAGAAGATCGCTACTCTATTGCTTTCCAGTCTCGCTTCGGGCGTCAGGCCTGGATTCAACCCTATCTCGATGAACACATTGTGAAACTGGCAAAAAAAGGCATCAAGAAGCTGGCGATTGCGACACCTTCGTTTGTTTCCGATTGTCTGGAAACGATCCATGAAATTGGTATCGAATACCGAGAAGAATTTCTGTCAGCCGGCGGCGATGAATTTCAATTAATTCCCAATTTGAATGATGATCCGGCCTGGTTCGATGCGGTTTATGAGATAAGCTCCCGTCACCTGGATCAAATCGAGTGATAGTGCGGCTAACATCCCCATAGAGGGCCATTGAATTGATCAGATGTTTTTAGTAGTTGAAACAGCTAGTACAAACAAGACTCGAGCCGTAGCAAGCAGGCATGAAGAAGGGGATGGTGAATTATTAACTTCATCATCCCCTTTTTGTAGGACTTAACGGTTTCTGCGCCGGAGGCTAATTAACGCGCTGACAGCCCTTTATGCTGCTGCAGGCTTTTCATGCGCTGAAGGCTCTTTACGCGTTGACGGCTCTCCTCACCAGATTTTGCATCAACGGAATCTTAAAGCCGTTGTGTGCCAACGCGCGTGCGCCGTCGGTCGCTACCGCCGCAGCGGAATCAGCGGTGGCGGCATTCCTGGCCTGACCCCTGATTGCATTTTCCGCGCTGATGACGCGTCGAGGTGTGGTTTGAACCGCACCGCAGACTATTCGAGAATCTTCTATGGTGCCGCCGCTGACTTTGAAGGCAGCCGCGATACTCACCAGCGAAAAATCCCAGACATTGCGATCGGCTACTTTCTCAAAATAGAAAGAGGCGTTGGCCCAGCTCGATGGAATTCTTACAGCCGTGAGAATCTCACCGGGGCGCAGCACCGTGGTGTGCAGGATGTCGATTGCTGGCCCGACAAAGTAGTCCTCGGCCGCCACAACTCTCTCACCATTAAGGCTGCGGATAACCATGGAGGCGTCCAGTGCCACCAGTGCCGGTGCGGTATCCGATGCACCCGCTGCGACGCAGCGGCTGGATTCGAATAAAGCATGTTCACGATTCATGCCCTGGGGCGTGTCGGCATAACACAGGTTGCCGCCGGCACGGTAGCAGGATAGTCCGCGCCGGTAATACCAGCAGCGCACATCCTGGGTTACATTGCCGCCTAAGGTGCCAATGTTACGAATTTGCGGGCTGGCGACAACTCCGGCGGCATCGGCTAACAGGGAATAGCTCTGCAGGATCAGCGGATTGGTAGCCACTTCCGTTATCGTCGTCAGGGCACCGATTTCGATGCCGTCATCGATTTCACGAACGCCGCGCAGGGACTCGATGGCACTCAGATCGATCAAGGCATCGGCAGTTTTCGCCCGGTCCTTGAGCCACCCGTAAGTGTCCTGTCCGCCGCCGACCAACCAGCCTCTTTCTGCGAGTCGGTCAGCAATCGCAAGCGCGTCTTCAACCTGTACCGGTTGGTACAGTTCCATATTTGGCATTACGTCATGTGATGGCATAGTAACCTCAGAAAGTATTGGTTTTAAGGGACTTGGTGCTGTATTCGTTGCCGGCCAAGTGATCGATGATCATATCCGTGGTGGTGGGCGCCGTGTTAAACAGGTGACCATCCAATGCATCGGATATGGCGCTGGCCAGGGCTGCCGCTGAAGCGCCTTGGGTGGGCTCGCCGATGCCTCTTCCTCCCGTAGGATTCTGCGGATCGGGGATATTTGTCGCCGCCATCTTGGTATTAACATTGACATCCATATTCGTCGGCGGTTTGCTTTGATACAGGCCGGTATTGGCCGGCAATCCATTTTGCGGATCGTACACATGTCTTTCCAGAGTGGCTAATCCCACACCCCAGACTGCTCCGCCACGCATGGCGTTGTCGAAGTTTTTCGGGTGCACCACGGTGCCACAGTCAGCTACCATCGTATAGTCCAGTATCTCGTACTTACCGGTGTCCGTATCCAATTCGATTTCACAGAAGCCGACTTGAATACCAGGCGGTTGACCCTGTCCTGGAATCGTGTCTTTAGCGACACCGATCAGACCAGTGCCGGCCAGGCCTTGCACCGCGCGCTGGGTAATTGGATTGATGTCATCGGGATACTCCAGACCACTGTACTTGCCACCCAATTCGATGGCACGGCTCGCGGCTTGTGCGTAGCTCAGGCCCTGGCTCGAATCGGTGCTGAGGAAAACCCTCTCGTCGCCGATTTCGTAATCATCCGCGTCGCCGCCGAGATCATTCGCCGCGATTTCCTTGAGCTTGGTGATGGCGTCCTGTGCCGCCACCCAGTTCGTTCGCGTGTGGGTAAAGATGGTATTGGAACCACCCTGGCCGGAGCTGTGGGGCAGGTGACGGTCGGTTCTGCCGTGCAGAATCTCGCATCTGTCCCAGGGTATCTGTAATGCTTCTGCCGCCGCCCGGCAGGTGCCGGCATAGGAATAGGTACCCAGGTTGCCCACACCACTATGGATGTAGAGCTTGCCGTCGGTGCCGATTCTCACCAGGCCGTCATAGCCGCGACCACCGGCGCCGTGATAGCCAATGCCAACGCCAATACCCCGTACTTTACTGCCATTTTTCTTCGGTTGGCTGATCTTGTCGTCCCAGCCAAACAGACGTCGACCCTGATCCAGTGCTTCGCGTACGAAGGCGCTGGTAACCGGACCCTGACCGCCACCCTGGCGACCATCACTGTCGATAACATTGACGCGGCGGAATGCAATGCGGTCCATGTTAACCGCTCTAGCTGCCTTGTCGGTGATCGGGGCCAACACGGTAGCCATTTCATTCTGGCCTGGCCCGCGCTGGGCGCCCCGTGGTGTGGTATTGGTATAAACCGAAATACCGCGGTAACGCATGGCGCCAGGCTGATAGGCCACGGTGACATGTTGCGCCGAGGAGTTTCCGCTGCCGCCGCCGGTGGCGCCGCCATCGTTGACGATAACCAGGTCAACTGCACAGACCTTGCCGTCCGCCTTGACGCCGATTTTGATCCAGCCTTGTATGCCGGAGCGGGCGGAACCGATATAAAACTCCTGCTCACGGGTAATGCGAAGCTGAACCGGGCGATTCAGTACCCGGGAGAAATTGCCGGATATTGCCATCACCGGATAGGGTCCAATCTTGGAGCCGAAACCGCCGCCAGTTGCCTCGTTGATGAATACCAGGTCTGCCGGGTCAATATTCAGCATCCGCGCCAGGCCATTGTTGTTGGCACTCTGGCTCTGGGAGGAACCGTGGAAATAGCATTTGCCGTTTTCCCAGTAGGCCATGGATGTTCTGGCTTCCAGCGAGTGGTGCGGGTAGCCGATGGTAACGAAGGGCTCTTCGATGATAGCCACGGCTTCGGCAAAGCCTGCTTCGAGATCGCCGAAATTCCATTCGGTGGTGAATTCGCCGTCGACGGGTTCCTTGCCAGCGCGTATCGCATCAATCGCCGACTGTGGCCATTTGATGTCCTTGATCTCGGCGCCAATGATGGGCGTGCCTTCCGGACCTTCCTCTCGGGTTCGAACCAGCACGTTGCCTTCGGGGTAGGCGTTGCTGCCACCGGGAGTCAGGCTCTCCAGCGGATCGACCACAAAATCCCTACGTTCGAAGTCGATCTTGATTCTGTCGATCGCCGATTCGGCGATTTCCTCGGTAACCGCAGCAACCGCCAAAATTGGCTGGCCCACATAGGTTACGTAATTGGATGCCAGTGAAGGATTACCTGGAGGCGCGGTTGGGGGCAGATCGTCGGCGGTGAAGACACCCACCACGCCATCCATTCGCAGCGCTTCTGTAGCATCGATGTCGATAACCCGGCCACTAGGCAAGGGGCTGGTCAGCAAGCGGGCGAAAACCATACCTTCTCGTTTATAGTCTTCGGCATACTTGATTTCACCAGTGACCTTTCCAGGCACATCTGGTGGGATGAAGTCGACACCTATATGAGTAGTCATGCTAATTGCCCCGAGGCGCGCATCACGCCGTTGATATAATGTTCATAAGCGCCGCAGCGACAAAGATTGCCAGACAGGGCCTTGCGTGCTTCATCCCGGCTCGGTCTGGGGTTGTTGTTCAGCAGTGCCACTGCCGACATTACCTGACCAGGCGTACAAAAACCGCACTGGGGTGCATTCTCGGCTACAAAAGCTTGTTGTACCGCATGCAATGTGCCGTCCGCGGCCTTCACTCCTTCGATGGAGATAACAGCCTTGTCTTTGACATTGTGGGTGAGCACCGAGCAGGAATAATTAGGCACACCATCGATCAACACGGTGCAAGCGCCGCATTCGCCGCGATTACAACCGATCTTGGTTCCGGTTAAATCGAGCTTGTAGCGGAGGGTGTAGGCGAGGGTCTCCTGCGGGAGTACATCGACGGGTCTGCTGCGACCGTTGATGTTAAGAGTTATCAAGCGTTCGGCGGCAGATTGTCCAGATTGGGCATTTGCAGCCAGGTAAATTCCAGTGCCGGTGGTAGCGGCGGCGCCGGAGAAAATTACCCCCTTGATAAAACGTCTGCGGGTAGTTTTGGGGTTCACTGACGTAGCTCCGTTTTTTGTTTTGGGGATGCACACAGATCGTTTCGATTGCATGCGGTTTTCACACATAGTTGACTACGACCGAGGCTATATTTATTTGACCTGAAAAGCAACCGGTCTGGGATAGAAGCTGTGGTCCATAGCCACGTAGGGCAAGCCTTCGGAACATCTTCCCGCGAAAAGTCACACACTGTTACAATATTTCGGAAGCGCGGTGGAGCAGGCTCATATTTTGCAGTAATTCTGTTACTGGCAGCAGGCTGACGTCGATTTGTTATCCTTAGCCCCAGCGCTTACTTTGCCGGCAGCCGACGAGTCCGATTTTGCCGGTTAAGGGTCACCTGTCGTGGATACAAATGATGAAAGAAGTGTCAGTAATTTTTCTCGTTCTTGCATTGCTATCGCCCTCATACGGGGCGGACGAGACGGTGTCTTTTCCGGCGGCAATGATGACCATTCCGGAACTCACGAATTACCAACGCACCTCGACCTTCGCCGAAGTCGTGGCGGTTGTGGATGCCCTGCGGCAGAGTTCTGATTTAATCCACAGGGAGACCTTACTGCTTACCGAAGATGGCAAGGATGTCCCACTGCTGGTGCTGGCCAGGCCGCCGATCGCCACGCCGGCACAGGCGAGGGCATCCGGCAAGCCGGTGATTTACATTCAGGGCAATATTCATGGTGGCGAGGTGGAGGGGAAGGAAGCCTCGCTCATCGTCATGAGAGACATCCTTTTCGGCGACAAACAACATCTGTTGGACGACCAGATTTTGGTGTTCGTGCCTATTTATAACGCCGATGGCAACGACAATATGTCATCCGATGCGAGGCCGTCCCAGGAAATGAGTCCCCTTATGGCCGGTGAGCGCCAGGCCCACGGCTATGATCTTAATCGAGACGGCATGGCGGTGGAAACAGCGGAGACTCGGGCCCTGTACCTGAATGTCATCCAGCGCTGGGACCCGGCATTGCTGGTGGATCTACACACCACCAATGGCACCTGGCATGGCTATTCTCTGACCTACGCGCCGTCCTATCACACTGCCGGTGACAGGGCGACGTCGGCGTATACCGCGGATGTCATGTTGCCCGCTATCGCGCAGTCGGTTAAAGAAAAGTTTAACCTGGATTTTGGCTGGTACGGCGGCTTCGATTATCGCGATTGGCCGCCGAAGGAACTGCGCACTTATCATCATGCGCCTCGTTACCTGACCAATAATATGGGCCTGCGTAATCGCATGGCGATTCTGGCCGAGACTTTTGCCCACGATCGGTTCTATAAACGTGTACACGCGGCCAACGTTTTTGTCGAAGAAATACTGGAGTACACCAATATCCATGGGCGCGAGATGCAACGCGTTAATGCGCAAGCAGATGCACGCACCGCAAGCCGATTGCAACAGCAAACCGGAGTCATAGAAAATGGTATACAGTTCGAGATGGTGCCGTTAGAGGAGCCGCTGGACCTGTTAAGTTACAAGTACATTCCCTATACCACCGCCACTGGTGACACCGAGTTTGTCAGGAGTTCGGAAATTGTGACCATAGCCGGGGTGCTTAACTACAATCGCTTTGAGGCCACGAAGCGGGCCACAGTACCCACTGCCTACGTGTTTCCCGCCGAGCTAAGCCAGGTGGCAGAGACACTGATCAAACATGGCATCGACGTCGCCGTCCTGGAGCAGGATACCCGCTTCGAAGGAGAGGTCTTTGGCGTCACCGGGATCGAAACCCAATCCGTCGTGCAAAACCAGCATCGTAACACCCTGTTGCAGGGTCAATATCGACCGGCTAGCGAGCAATTCAGCGCCGGGGATTACTATGTCGCACTGGACAATCGCCTGGCCAATCTGATCTTCTATCTACTCGAAGCCCAGTCCGACGATGGCCTCGCCTACTGGAATTTCTTCGATTCCTACCTGCAAAGCGCCCTGGCACAGAACCCAGGCGACGCCGCGGCTGTGGACTTCCCCGTCTTCAAGGTGTTGCCGTTTGCTGCCTCACAGAACTAGTAAATTTGCTCTGGTCGTTCTGCTTATCAAGCACGGCTGTCGCTTATAAATCTCGCACGGGACAGGAATTCGGTGTGGTCTAACTAGACACACCGTGAACCCATCCCTGGGGGCTCGGCGCCAAGCCCATGCTGGCGACGGAATCAAGGGGTCAGAGTTCTTGATTAATGAGTAGATTGGTCTAACCTTTAATGAGAATCAAGTAACCTGCCCCATTGATACGGAATAGATTTAAAGAATCAAGTAACCTCACCCCTTGATTGTTGATTGGACGACATGCTCATATGGATTTGCCTTTTTTTGCTACCTTCAGTAAGGCATTCCAATCATCTGGCGGATTGCCATTATCGAGCATTTTTGTGAATATTTTATAAGCATCTGTTTTGCTGTCGTATGCGCGTAGTGTCTTGTCATCATTTACCCAAGCATAAACAATAATCTTTGAGGCTGAATCAAACCGAAAAAAAAGGCGATATTGCTGAAAAAATTTCGCTCTAAACCAATGCTTATATTCTTCGCCTAAGGTTTTACCTTGCCGATATTGTTCATGTGTAGGGTCTTGTGGGATAAGTTTAAAGACTAGTTTATTAATAGCCGCTAATAGTTTACTCGCATTCCTTTTCTTATAATTCTTTGAATATTTGGCTTTAAGCTTTTCAACTTTTGTTACCAAGGTTTTAACTTGATCTGTAAAAAGCGGATGGGAAAAAAGAGTCCACCCGTTGATAATCAGTAATTCAGGCAAGCCTATTCATCTTCTTCTAAAAGAGGGGAATCAAGATCTACATTAAGGTCTCCCACTAATGTGTGGATGCGCTTACCCAGTGATGGAGTCAAATATTGTAATTGATCTGGGTTATTAGCCATGTCGTCTGCCAGAAAATGGAGGAACTTTTCTAACACTGGATCACCCTGTGTTGTCTCTGCGCGAGTAAAACTGACGCGCCCATTATTTTCAATAGTATAGAGCACTTTATCACCCTTTTTTAAATGCAGGGCTTTACGAATAGCGGCAGGCACTGTGTTCTGATAACGCTCAGTCAGCGTTGCTTCAGCAGTTAAAACAATATTTGGCATCTTGCCCTCCTTGATGAATCTTGTTAACACATGCAGATGGTAATGTATATGCATTACCATGTCAATTCATTCGATAATGAATCAAGAGCCTAAATTAACTGATTCTTATTTCATAGGGTGGGCATAGCGTGAGTGATGAGATGGACGCTCCCAACCGGCGTCGCAATGCGCCAAACTGAAAGTGCACAAACACATTTCAGTAGGGATTTACTGGACACCCACAAACTGGCATCAATAAAATCAATAAGTTAGAAGGTCATTTTTGTGGGTGTCCTGTTCTTTCTTGCTTTCCGCCTGAACGCATAGGGTAATATCTAGGGAGCCTCTGATTAACTATTCAATGTCTCTGGCCTGCAGTGATGCGGCTGCTCTGAAGGCCCCGCGGGCGCGGCCTGAAGCGTGCTTCTGCGGTGTTGTAATCCTTGTTAAGGACTTGGGCCATTAACTGCGAATCGCGCCTAACAGAAGCACGCTTCAGACCACGCAGAGATATTGAATAGTTAATCAGAGGCTCCCTAGAGGCCTATCCTCTTTACAAGATGAGCGAACAATAATGAACAGAGTTCTCGGTTTGATTCTAGTTGCTGGGGTTTCTTTTTCTTTGTTGACATGCGTGAGTGATAAGGGAATTGATCGCATTAGTGTAAAGCCATTTGGCACCCTGGAAGACGGGCGTGAAGTGCAGATTTTCGCCCTGATAAATGCCCAGGGTAGCTCGGTCGAAATTCTGGATCTGGGGGGGATAATCGTTACTCTCAACACCGTGGATAGGAACGGGGATTTCGATGACATTACCCTGGGATTCGATAACGTCCAGCAATACCTGTCAGCCAATCCTTTCTTCGGTACACTGGTCGGGCGTTATGCGAACCGCATTGCCCGCGGCAAATTCACGCTCGATGGCGAGGAATATTCCTTAGCCATTAATAGCGGTGAAAACGCCATCCACGGCGGGCTTGTGGGCTTTGACAAGAGAATTTGGCAGAGCACGAGTAGCTCTAGCGCGCATCAGTCCCGGTTGAGTTTGACCCTGATCAGCGCGGACGGCGACCAGGGCTACCCTGGCACGCTAACAGTCAATGTCACCTATACACTGGACGACGACAATCGGCTGACCATTGACTACCGGGCGACCACCGACAAGGCCACCGTGATTAACTTGACCAATCATGCCTATTTCAACCTGAATGGTCATGCTGCTGGCTCCATTCTCGACCACGAAATGATGATCAATGCCGATCATTACACCCCCGCCAACAACGTATCGATCCCCACCGGCGAGGTCGCCTCGGTGGAGGGCACTCCGCTGGATTTTCGAACCCCTAAAACCATCGGCCGTGATATAGGCAGTGACCACGAACAAATTCGATTCGGCTCGGGCTACGATCATAACTTCGTCTTGAATAAGTCAGAGCCTGGCGCTTTGGAATTGGCCGCGACGGTTTATTCTCCGGCAACCGGCCGTAGCTTGCGCGTCTTCACCGACCAACCAGGTATGCAGCTGTATACGGGGAACTTCTTGAACGGCAGCGCGATCGGGAAGGGCGGCGCCCAATACAATCACAGGAATGGGTTTTGCCTGGAGACCCAACACTACCCGGACAGCCCCAATAAGCCGAATTTTCCCTCTACGGTGCTACGTCCAGGTGAGCAGTTTGCAAGCCGAACAATCTTCGAATTTGGGCTTAGCAGATAACTCAAATACTAAGACTGAAATGGATCATTCGATTGAATCAAGGGGTCAGGTCTTTCTTGTTAGCATTTCCCTGTTTCAAACGCTAACAGGAAAGACCTGACCCCTTGATTCTGACCAGAGGTCTAATTACAGAGCTGTGACACTAATTCTGCGTAAACAAAACGCTGTAGGGACCGATGCCGCCGCGATCCACGACCAGATGCTGGTAGGTTGACTGTACCCCGGAAGTCCTGACGTAGTCTGATTGCCCGAAAGACTTTACGTCGGCGCGGTAGCGATCGTGGAGATACTGACTCAGTTCGATGGCAGTGAGTTCGCCGTTATTATCGCGATCGGCGTAACCACCCCGAATTGCCTCATCGAAAAACACCGACAGGTAGCCACCGGCCTGAAACTTGAAGGCGACCTGGGAGGTCACATCTTCTTCCGATGAGAACAGACCCATGCGTCCCGGCTTGGAGATGATGTCCTTTGAGAAGCCGCCGCTGAAGCAGGAATCCATCACCAGTAAAATCGTGCCGGCATCGATATGGTCCAGCATGTCGGCGAGTTCATCATCCAGCAGCGCCCCGTCATAGAGTTCCATGGTTTCATCCATGCCGTCGGGATCGGCGGCGTCCGGGCCGTCGGCACGGGGTACACGATTGCCGTGGCCGGAAAAGAAAATGACCAGGGTGTCATCCCCATCGATAGTCCTGCCAATATCATTCAGAGCCTGCTGGAAGTTTTGCCGGGTGGCATCGCTATCGATCAGGGTATAGGCATTATCCGGATTCATGCCGGCGCCTTCGATCAGTGCGTCGCGGACTCGCCGGGCATCCTGGTCGGTAAAGGGAAGGTCATTGTCCTCGCCTGGATAGTCGGCAATGCCGGCGAAAATGCCATAGATCTGGTTGCTGGCTGTGGAGACGGATGCGCTGGCAATACTTCCACTGACGCCGCCCCGGATCGACAGCCGGTAGGCGCCGGTTTCACCTTCGGCATAGGAAGAGGCGATCACCCGGTAGCGGCCACTTTCCTGCAGCGTGAGCTGGACCAGGGATTGATCGGTGCTGCCCTGATGATCATCATTCTCTATGGATTCCCCGCTGGGAGTGATAAGCGTCAGATAAGTATCCACCGCCGTCGATGTCATCTCGACAGTAATGGACTGGCCTGCCTCGGCACTGAACACGTAGCTGTCTTCATATTTACGGTCATCGGAACGACTGTCGCTGACGCTGAGACTGGCTTCTATGTTGTCACCGATGTCGAGGTTGATCACATCGCGATTCGCCACAGTTTGACTCGTTGCAGCACCGCCATCGCGAATGTTCAACACATAGCCGCCGGTCTCGGCGGCAGCGAAGGAAGTGACAATTACCTCGTAACTACCCAACTCCGTGAGTTCGGTTTCAATCAAGCTGTGGGACGTACTTTCTGCATCATCATTGGCCTGGGATTCGCCATTGGGGCTGCGCAATATCAGGTAGGTGTCGAACTCGTCAGAGCGCAGGTCGAGGGTGACCCGTTGCCCGGGCCGGCCTTCGAAACTGTAACTATCATTAAACTCACCGCTGTCGAAGGTGGCATCTCCGCCCGCCAGTTCTCCCTGTATCTGGGTGTTTATATCCGCTGGCGTGCCAGCATCGGTTGCTATCTGCACCGTATAACCACCGGTCTCGCCAGGGTTGTAACTGGAAACCACGACTTCATAGATGCCGGTCTCGGCGAGTGTTAGCGACAGCAGGGAGCGATCGAAACTGGATTCATAGTCATCGTTGATGAATTCCTCGCCGCCTGGTGCCCGCACAATGAGATAGGTGTCGAACTCGCCGGAACGCAGATCGATTACCGCAGAATCGCCGCGGTCGGCAATAAAGGTATAGGTATCGCTATAGCTGTCATTGGTACGGGTCGCATCGCCACTGCGAAGGCTGCCGCGTTCGATGCGGCTACCGACAACCAGGTTGGCGCCGCTAATGAGGCGAATAGAGCCGGCTTCGAACAGGCTGCGGCAATCGCTGGCATCGTGGAACATGTCCGCATCGGAAAAAGAGGCAGCCATACCTCGACCCTGGAAGCGCTGATCATCACACTCGTCATCATTGGCCCAGGTGCTGGCATCGTCACCAAAATCGACCTCGCCACCTGGCGCAGCTGAACCCGACACAGCTGCCAGTGCGGCGGCATTGCCATCGAGATTCAAACTCGACCAGCTGTCTTCATCCCACTCGGTAATGACGAGTTTAGCGCTATTACCAACCCCATCATTCGAATAACTTCCTACCCAGATATTGTAGTTACCCGAAAGTGGTGAGCTGAACAGGATGCCAGGATTGGTTGCGCTTAATGCCGAGGCGTCGTCATTGCAGTGCCAATTGCCGGCGGGGTCATTAATGACCAGGGTGGTATCCACTTCGGCCTCTACGAAGAAGCCCAACTGGGCGGAGTCGGCCTCATAGTTCAGATCATAATCAGGCTGCCCGGATGCGATGAAGCCGACACAGTCATCACCGAGATGATCAACACTGTCGGCTCCACCCGCGGCGACTTCGACGACATGGGGATCGGGCAGAAATCCGGCGGCAAGATTTGCCGTGCCGTAGAGAGGCTCGGCACCGATGTTCTGGGCGGAAGTTGTGGTTGCAAGGCAGAGTAGGCCAGCTGCGGCAGTAATCAGTTTAAAATTGCTGCGCAATGCGCTGGAGTTTAACCATCTCGATAAACGCGTCAAAATTGAATCCCCCGATATGCGTCCCGGTAGAGTGTCGAAGCCAGACAGCAACCCCGCACCGGGAGCCTATCCTATACACCAACGCGAATACAGTGCAGTTGTCTTAAACAAATTTCCAGACGCGGCATCGCGGACCCCGGGTGCCGAATCGCGATCAGCTCAATTTCCCTTTAATGTACCTGCCGGTATGGGAAGATTTTATCTTCGCAACTTGTTCCGGGGTGCCCTCGGCAATAATCTTGCCGCCACCATCGCCTCCCTCCGGTCCAAGGTCCACGATCCAGTCGGCGGTCTTGATCACGTCCAGGTTGTGCTCGATGACGACGATAGTATTGCCATGGTCACGCAGGTGGTGCAGCACCGCGAGCAGTTGTTTGATGTCATGAAAGTGCAGGCCGGTGGTGGGTTCATCGAGAATATACAGGGTCTTGCCGGTGTCGCGCTTGGACAATTCCCGGGACAGTTTTACCCGCTGTGCCTCGCCACCGGACAGCGTGGTCGCAGCCTGACCCAGGCGCACATAGGACAGCCCCACGTCCATCAAGGTCTGCAGCTTACGAGTGATCACCGGCACCGCATCGAAAAATTCGCGGGCATCCTCGATGGTCATATTCAGTACTTCGTAAATGTTTTTGCCCTTGTATTTAACTTCCAGGGTTTCCCGGTTATAACGTTTGCTGCGGCAGACATCACAGGTCACGTAGACATCAGGCAGAAAATGCATTTCCACCTTGACCACGCCATCGCCCTGGCAGGCTTCGCAGCGGCCCCCCTTGACGTTAAAACTGAATCGTCCCGGTTTGTAGCCCCGGGTGCGGGCTTCCACGGTGCCGGCGAAGAGCTCGCGCACAGGCGTAAAAATGCCCGTATAGGTCGCTGGATTTGAGCGCGGAGTGCGCCCGATTGGGCTCTGGTCGATATCGACGACCTTGTCCAGTAACTCCATTCCTTCGAAACTATCGAAGGCAGCGGGCGTCAGGGTGGTGGCACCGTTGAGCCGGGTCGCGGTAATCGGGTAGAGAGTCTGGTTGATGAGAGTCGATTTGCCGGACCCGGAAACACCGGTTATGCAAGTGAACAGGCCGACCGGGATGCTGAGGTCAATGTTCTGCAAGTTGTTGCCCCTGGCACCTTTTAATTTTATGACCTTGCTGTCATCGTAGCGAACACGAGAGAGAGGGATCGCAATACTCTCCGTGCCCGCCAGGTATTTCCCGGTGAGCGAGGCCTTGGCGCCGATAATGTCATCGATCGAACCCTGGGCGACAATTTCACCGCCATGCACGCCTGCGCCGGGGCCAATATCGATAATATGATCGGCGCTGCGAATTGCTTCTTCATCGTGTTCCACCACGATAACGGTGTTGCCGAGATCCCGCAGATGGAAGAGGGTGGTGAGCAGGCGCTTATTGTCCCTCTGGTGCAGCCCGATTGAAGGCTCGTCGAGAATATACATCACCCCAACCAGACCAGCGCCAATCTGGCTGGCGAGCCGAATGCGCTGAGCCTCGCCGCCGGACAGCGTATCGGCACTACGATTGAGCGTCAGATAATTCAGCCCCACATCCACCAGAAACTTCAGTCTGCTGCGCAGTTCTTGCAATATCTTTTCGGCGATCTTGGCGCGCCTGCCACTGAGTTTGAGCTTGCCGAAATAGTCTGCAGATTCGGCAACAGTCATCGCCGTGATGCTCGGCAGGTTCAGGCCCTTGATGAGCACATGACGGGCATCGCGCCGGAGACGGGCGCCGCCACAGTCCGGGCAGGGTTGCGTACTGAGATACTTGGAGAGGTCTTCACGCACATGACTGGATTCAGTTTCCCGAAAGCGTCGCTCCATGTTCGGCAAGATGCCTTCGAATGGATAACTGCGAGTGATGGTGTCGCCACGGTCATTGATATAATGGAAATCGATCACTTCCTTGCCGCTGCCCCGTAACACCAGGTTCTGGTATTTCCGGGGTAGCTTGTTAAACGCCGTATCCACCTTGAAGCCGTAGTGGGCAGCCAGCGAAGTCAACATCTGAAAATAGTAGATATTACGCCGATCCCAGCCCCGAATGGCACCCTCGGACAAGGCCAGGGATTCGTCCACAATGATGCGCTGCTCATCGAAAAATTGTTTTACGCCCAGACCGTCACAACCGGAACAGGCACCCGCGGGGTTATTGAATGAAAACAGCCGGGGTTCCAGTTCGGAGATGCTGTGTCCGCATTTGGGACAGGCGAACAGCGACGAAAACACGATGTCTTTGCTTTTCTTCCGTTCTTGCACAACGCTGACCACCGCCAATCCGTTCGCCAACTGAATCGCAGTCTCAAAACTCTCCGCCAGACGCTGCTCCAGACCAGGTTTGATCTTCAAACGGTCTATTACCACATCGATAGAATGCTTCTTGTTTTTTTCCAGATCCGGCGGATAGTCGAGTTCACAAACCAGGCCATCGACCCGGGCCCGGATAAAACCACCGCCACGCAATTCATTAAACACATGCAAGTGCTCGCCCTTGCGCGCCCGAATAATCGGCGCCAGCACCATAATGCGCGTGTCCGCCGGCAGCGACATCACCTTGTCCACCATCTGGCTCACGCTCTGCGCTTCGAGCTTGATATTGTGGTCCGGGCAATGGGGTTCGCCCACCCGCGCAAACATCAGCCGCAAATAATCATAGATCTCCGTAATGGTGCCCACGGTGGAGCGAGGATTATGAGAAGTGGATTTCTGCTCGATAGAAATCGCCGGCGACAGACCCTCGATATGATCGATGTCCGGTTTCTCCATAATAGACAGAAACTGCCGCGCATAGGTGGACAGAGATTCCACATAACGACGCTGGCCTTCGGCATAAAGCGTATCAAACGCCAACGAAGATTTGCCAGAACCAGAAAGCCCGGTAATAACTACCAGTTTGTCGCGGGGGATCGAAATATTAATATTCTTAAGATTATGAGTGCGCGCACCCCGTACAACAATATGATCCATGACAAACCCAAAGCAGAAGGCGAAACCACCCATTATCTTAAATTCCAAGCACCCGAGTAAAGCCCAGCCAACGAATATTTCAAAAACAGCAAAGAATGGCACACCGATATTGACAGAAGGGTCTTTGAAATGAGCACCATATAGAAAGAAGGGTCTTTGAAATGAGCACCGAATACGACAGGGGATTGGGAAGGGGTGTTGTTTTTTCGTGACTAGCGTCCAGGGATGGGAACGCGGGGCAGGTTTTTGCTCCTGCAAAACCTGCATACCGCACATCCATGTGCAAAACGTCCAGGGATGGCCCACTGGAACGAAAAAATAATACCCCTTCCCAAGCCCCGCTCAACGCATCCATTAGCTACGTTCCTCTACTTCAAAAACACCTTAATCGATTTCTCAGAATCTTTCTTTCAGTTTGGGTGACAGGGCAGGTCGGGTGTAGTTATTCGCTCCTTCCGGTGGGCCATCCCTGGCCCGTCCCGCGCTCCGTCCCTGGGCGCTAGTCAGTCGCGAACAACTACACCCGACCTGCCCCCATAAAATGGTGATGACCTGTTAGATTCGGGCTCTGTTCTTAAAGCGCCATTTTCGAGGTATTTTAGGGGCTAATTTGGTGTAAAATTTTTAATGTTTGCGTCCATGGTATAGACTTAGGGAAATGACAAATTGGTTTTAGCGGGAGAAAAAACGTGGCAAGTCGAGGTGTGAATAAGGTAATTCTTGTAGGGAATGTGGGTAATGATCCGGAGTTCAGGGTGATGCCCAATGGCAATGGTGTTGCCAATGTTTCCATTGCCACGAGTGAGTCCTGGAAGGACAAAACCACCGGTGAACAGAAAGAGAAAACCGAGTGGCATCGGGTGGTGTTTTTCAACCGCTTGGCCGAGATCGTCGAGCAGTATGTGAAAAAGGGGTCCAAGCTGTATATCGAAGGTCGATTACAGACGCGTTCCTGGGAACAGGATGGGGTGAAACGCTATACCACCGAGATCGTGGCCAGCGAGATGCAGATGCTGGATTCCCGCAGTAGCGCCGGCGCTAGCCCAAGTGATAATCCATTTGAGCAGGATCAGGCCAGTGCCAAGCCGGCGCCAACCGCTCAGGCACAGGCCGCACCAGCCAATTTCGATAATTTCGACGACGATATCCCTTTTTGAGCGTCTTGCGCTGCTGCACTAAGCTCTTATTATCTCAGGCTTTATTTTTCAAGTCGGCTACAGCCCAGCTTCTGCTTGACTTCGTGTCGGCTTTGTTCGAAATTCAGGGCAAATTCGACAGATTTCCGGGTTAACACCATTCTTGAAACTATTCTTGGTAGGAGCCAACAGCCCCACAGGTAAGGGTTTGATTGATATTTTGCGGCAACGCAAGATACGGTTTCAGGCGCCAGCAGACAAACATTTTCTGCCGGAAAATGCCGTCGAAATTGCCAAGATGGTGACAGACTATTCCCCCAGCCAATTGATTAATATGGCGGATTTCATCTCCGGCAATCACAGTGCCCTGAAACGGGCGGAATCTTCCGAGCAACGTTGTCAGCAAATTAACGCCAGGCTGCCGGCAACACTCGCCGAAATCTGCAATCACCTCAATATTCCCATGGTGCATTTGTCCAACAGCTATGTATTTGATGGCGAGAAGAAGTTGGGATACAACGAGAATGATGGGACTAATCCACAGGGGGTTTATGGTCGCTATTCACTGGAAGGCGAGAAGGCGGTGGAGGAGCATCACGCTCACATCATTATTCGTTCTGGCTGGCTGTTCGGAAATCATAAGAAAGGCCTGATTAAATCCTGGATTAGCAGTGTGAAAAAGAATGAGGGACGGCTGGAGCTTGCCCGCAGGCGCTTTAGCCCGACCTATACCGGCGATCTCGCCGCCGCTATTCTCGCTGTTTCTCAGCAGGTGGATTGCGAGGCGAATGTCTGGGGTACTTATCACTACAGCGGTCTCGAAACCAAGAAAGAAGCGGAGTTTGCGGAGCAGACTATCAAGTATGCAGCGAACCACGACGAAGATATTTATCAATTGCTGGATCGTCTGGTGATTACCGACAGGGAGGCGAGATTGCCAGAAATTCCAAACTCCACGTTGTCCAGTAAGAAAATATTTGACACTTTCGGCATTAAACCGAAATCCTGGCATGGCAATCTGCAGGCTACGATAAAGTCGCTCTACGGGAGTAGGAAAATCTCTTTACCGGCGAAAGCCGACACCGCTTCACCGGCAGGAACCGATGGTTCTGCAGCGAAGTCGAGCACCGCTTGACCACGGATCCCACTATGACGCAGCAGCCTAAAAGTGGACTCACGCCTATCGATCAGGCTCTCGATAGATTGCTGGCAAGCCTGAAACCTATCGAAGAGCGAGAGACAGTTCCCATACTGGGGGCACGGGGTCGAATCCTTGCCGCTGCGATCGAGGCAGCGATGGATGTACCTCCCCACGACAATAGTGCGATGGATGGCTACGCGGTGAGAGCGCTCGATACCGCCGGCGCAGAAGTTACGCTACCCGTAGGCCAGCGCATTGCGGCGGGCCAGATCGGCGATCCTCTGCGCGCAGGAGAGGCGGCGCGCATCTTCACCGGGGCACCCATGCCCGATGGTGCAGACGCCGTGGTTATGCAAGAGAATTGCAGTGTGAGTGGAGACCGGGTCACAATTTTACAGGCAGTTGAACCCGGGGAAAATCTTCGCAGAGCGGGTGAAGATATAAAGACAGGAGCGACCCTGTTTGAGGCGGGGCACAGACTTCGATCCCAGGATATCGGCCTGATTGCTTCGCTGGGAATCGCGGAGGTCACACTCACCCGCAGATTGCGAATCGCATTGATGACCACTGGCGATGAATTGGTGCAACCCGGCACCGAGCTAAAACCTGGGCAAATTTATAATTCCAACTTCTACGGCCTGTCATCCCTGCTGCAGGCGTTCGGCGCCGAGGTAGTCGATCTCGGTGTGGTTGGCGATGATTTTGAAAGCACGCGGCAGGCACTGGCCGCCGCGGCCAAATCGGTAGATTGCATAATCAGTACCGGCGGCGTCTCTGTCGGCGAGGAAGATCATGTCCGGGCGGCGGTAGAAGCCGAGGGGTCACTGGACCTGTGGAAGCTCGCCATCAAACCGGGCAAACCCCTGGCCGGTGGCAAGGTGCGAGGCACCCAGTTCTTTGGTTTGCCAGGCAATCCGGTGTCTGCGTTTATCACATTTGTGCTGATAGTGCGGCCTTGTCTGCTGCGAATGTCGGGATGCGACAGACTGGTGCCAGCCAGTTTTTACCTGCCGGCAGCCTTTGCCCGTCCCGAATCGAGACAGAGGCAGGAGTATCTCCGGGTCACGGTTCAGGCCGGTGAAGACAGCAAGCAATCTTTGCTGCCGTTTAACAACCAAAGCTCCGGTGTCGGTTCTTCCCTCAGTGGTGCCGATGGCCTTGCCATCATTCCTGCCTATACTTCTGTCGCCGTGGGGGATAGTCTGGAATACATTCCATTTTCCGAGTTACTGAACTGAATCAATTCTTCGATGCCCCGCGCTTTACTCACAGTTACCATCATCACCATACTGCTACAGGCCTGCCAGAGCGTGGACCAACCGCCGCAGCCTGATGGCGGCGAAGCAGATCGCGACCGGCCCCTGACGATA
>JADFIJ010000107.1 GCA_022566775.1 Pseudomonadota bacterium
AAAGGGGTTCAGGAAACTTGGGGTCAGGAAAATTGGGGTCAGGAAAATTGGGGTCAGAGTAAAATTTCCTGTCACCGTCTTTATTACCTTTCCCTGACTTAAAGGAATTTTTACTCTGACCCCAATTTTCCGACCCCAATTTTCCTTACCGCCTGTTTCAACGCCAGAGGCCTGCCAGAACGCACGATGGCGGTCGCCGCTCAAAGCTCTGAGGGCATCTGCCGCTGCCAACGCTTCCAGATCTTTCTTGTTGATGCCACTGCGAAATACCAGGTCCTGTATATTAATGAAGGCACTGGTTTGTCGCGCTTCCACGACTGCACTGGCACCAGGCTCTGACATGCCCTTCACTAATCTGAAACCGATTCGCAGTTTGGGGGAAAAATTGGGAGAAAAATTGGGGTCAGAGGAAAAATTGGGGTCAAAATTCCGATAAATGGGGTCAGAGTAAAATTTCCTGCTACTACTTTGCTGGTTTTTTCCTGAGTCAAAGGAATTTTTACTCTGACCCCATTTATCGGAATTTTTACTCTGACCCCATTTATCGGAATTTTTACTCTGACCCAAATTTTTCCTATCGAATTCCAAAGTGCAGTCATAGAAACTCTCATTCACATCCACCGGCAGTACCTTAACACCATGACGCTGGGCATCCTTGAGCAATTGTGCCGGGGCGTAAAACCCCATCGGTTGGCTGTTGAGCAGGGCGCAACAAAATGCAGCCGGGTGATAGCATTTGAACCACGATGATATATAGGCAATCAGGGCAAAACTGGCGGAGTGGGATTCGGGAAAACCATAATCACCGAAGCCCTTTATCTGCCTGAACAATTGCTCTGCGAAGTCTCGCTCGTAGCCTCGCTCCAACATGCCGTTGACCAATTTATCCCGGTAAGATTCCAGGCCGCCTTTGCGCTTCCATGCCGCCATGGAGCGACGCAACTGGTCCGCCTCGCCGCCGCTGAAGCCCGCCGCCACCATCGCCAGTTGCATAACCTGTTCCTGAAAAATTGGCACTCCGAGGGTTCGCTCGAGGGTAGCCCTTACCGCATCGCTGGGGTAGGTTACCCGCTCTTTGCCGCTGCGCCGATTAAGATAGGGGTGCACCATGTCGCCCTGAATAGGGCCAGGTCTCACAATTGCAATCTGAATCACCAGGTCATAATAACTTCGGGGTCGCAGCCGCGGCAGCATGCTCATCTGGGCACGGGATTCGATCTGAAACACCCCCACCGTATCCGCCTTACACATCATGTCATAGACTCTGGGATCTTCGGCGGGGATTTTTTGAATAGTCAGGGGCTCGCTGCTGTAAGCACTCACCAGGTCCAGGCATTTCTGTATTGCAGTGAGCATACCCAGCGCCAGCACATCTATTTTCAGCAGGCCCAGGGATGCCAGGTCGTCCTTCTCCCATTGGATGATCGTGCGATCAGCCATGGCGGCGTTTTCGATCGGGACCAGGTGCGACAACAGGCCCTGACTAATGATAAATCCACCGACATGCTGAGACAGGTGGCGTGGAAATCCGTTCAGGGACTGGGCCAGGTGCACCAGCTTTTGAATCAGCGGGTCCGCGTAGTCTACATTCGCATCGCTTAGCTGCTCTTCCAGATTCGATCCCCACCAGTAGATTGATTTGGCGAGATGGTTCAGTAACTCTCCGTCCAGGCCCAGGGCTTTCCCCACATCACGAATCGCGCTGCGGGAACGGTAGGTGATTACCGTAGCCGTCAGTGCGGCCCGATCACGGCCGTACTTGTTGTAAATGTATTGAATGACTTCTTCGCGGCGGGCATTCTCGAAATCCACGTCGATGTCTGGTGGTTCATTACGTTCCCTCGAGATGAAGCGTTCGAATAAAACCTCGATACGGGCAGGATCGACTTCGGTAATCCCCAGGCAGTAGCACACCGCGGAATTGGCCGCCGAGCCCCGACCCTGACACAGAATGTGTTGGCTGCGGGCGAAAGCAACCAGATCATGAACGGTGAGAAAGTAGTGCTCGTAGCCAAGCTCCTTAATCAGGGCCAGTTCATGTTCGATGAGATTACGAACTTTCGGCGTGGCGCCGTCGGGCCAGCGCTGGCGTATGCCGGCTTCGGTTAACTCTCTTAACCAGCCACTGGCTGTATAGTCGGCCGGCACCAGCTCACGAGGATATTCGTAGCGCAGTTCATCCAGTGAAAAATCACAGCTGCTGGCGATATGGACAGTGGCTTCGAGTAACTCCTGGGGAAACAACTTCGTCAATTGTTCAAACGGCCGCAGATGGCGCTGGCTATTACACTCGCTGTCGAAGCCGAGTTCATCAAATTGCACTCCCAGCCGAATCGCCGTCAAGGTATCCTGAAGAATTCTGCGCTGGGCGGTGTGCATGAAGACGCCACCGGCGGCACACAGTGGCAGTCGAAATTGTTTACCCAATTTCTGCAGACCTTGCAGCTTCAAGCGATCATCTCCTCGCAGTAATAACTCAACGGCTATCCACAAGGATTTAGCCCACACCCGAGACAACCACACCGCCTGTGATGCGATGTGCTCGGGAGCCTGCAGCAGGTCCGGAATCCACAAGGCCACACACTCACCAGGCAGGTTTTTTTCCACCATGGCCCTATCGATCTGGTATTCACCCTTGGGTGCCTTTCGTCGCGCACAGCTAATGAGATGGCTGAGTTCGCCGTAGCCTTTGCGGCTGCGGGCCAGCAATACCAGGTGACAACCATCTTCCAGTACAAATTCGCTGCCGATGATCAGTTTGATAGCGCGCCCTTTGGCCGCCATGTGCGCCCGTACCACCCCAGACAGTGAGCACTCGTCGGTAATGGCAATGGCGCGATAGGCCAGTGCGTCTGCCTGCTCCACCAGCTCTTCCGGAAATGACGCGCCCCGCAGAAAGGTGAAATTGGAGATGCAGTGCAGCTCTGCATAGGCAGCTTCAGCGCCTGCGCCCGTGCCGACTCCGGGCCGCAGCTCTGCACCGACTTCAGGTTTTTTGGGGGAACATTTCGCCATTATGACAATCTATAATACTGTATATATATACAGTATTTTTAAGTACGCAAATTGTCAAGCCATACTCTCGCTGCCCTTCTATTTACGCGCCAGGCAGTCGGGAAAATATCTGGAAAACGGCGCGGGCTTTAATGTAGTGTGAGCACCATTCCAAGGCTTTACTGGAAAGCGCTGAACATGATCAAACACATGACAAAAACATCCCTGCGGTGCCTGCTCTTCGGACTAATACTCCTGACCGGGCTATATGCCTGCAGCCCCGCCGACCGACCGGCTTACGACCTGGTGATTACGGGTGGGACTATTTACGACGGCAATGGTGGTCAACCCTACCAGGCCGATATCGCAATCGTGGGCGATCGCATCGTCGCCATCGGTGATCTGGCAGCCGATGCCAGCACGGTTATCGATGCCACCGGGCTCGCCGTCGCTCCCGGTTTTATTAACATGCTCAGTTGGGCCACGGAATCATTGATTATCGATGGCCGCAGCCAGGGAGATATACGCCAGGGCGTGACCCTGGAAGTATTCGGCGAAGGCAGTTCCGAAGGTCCGCTGAGCGAGGTGATGCGGGCGCAGTTGCTGGCCGACCAGGGGGATGATAAATATGACATCGAATGGACCACACTGGATGAGTACCTGGAATTCCTGGTGCAAAGGGGCATCTCCACCAACGTCGCATCATTCATCGGCGCGACCACGGTAAGAATCCATGAACTGGGATATGCGGACCGGGCACCCACCGCCGCAGAGCTGGAACGGATGCAGGCACTGGTGCGAGACGCCATGGAAGATGGCGCCCTCGGTCTCGGTTCCTCCTTGATTTATGCGCCGGGATTCTATGCCAGCACTGAAGAACTGGTGGCCCTGGCAGAGGTGGTAGGCGAATACGGCGGCATGTATATCTCGCACCTGCGCAGCGAAGGCAACAGGTTGCTGGAGTCAATCGATGAACTGATCCACATCGCCCGCGAAGCCGGCGTCGCCGGCGAGATCTATCACCTGAAGATGGCCGGCCAGAGCAACTGGGACAAGTTCGACGCGATGGTGGCGAGAGTTGAAGCTGCGCAGGCGGAGGGGCTCGCGATCACGGCAGACATTTATACCTATACCGCAGGCTCTACCGGGCTCGATGCCGCCATGCCGCCCTGGGTGCAGGAAGGCGGCTACGATGCCTGGTCTCAGCGTCTGCAAAATCCAGCGATTCGGGCCAGGGTGTTAAACGAGATGACGGTACCCACCGATGAGTGGGAAAACCTGGGTCTCGCTGCCGGCGCCGAAGGCACCCTGTTCGTTGGTTTTCGAAACCCCGAGCTCAGGCGCTACCTCGGTATGACGCTGGCGGAAGTCGCCGCAGAAAGGGAAACCTCTGCCGCAGACACGGCCATCGATTTAGTCATCGAGGACGGCAGCCGGGTGCAGGTAGTCTACTTCCTCATGTCTGAGGAAAATGTGGCCAGGGGCATTGCGCTGCCGTGGGTGAGTTTTGCCTCGGATGCACGATCCATGACCAGCGCGGGCAGCTTCCTTGAACAGAGCACCCACCCCCGGGCCTATGGTAATTTCGCCAGGGTGCTCGGCAAGTATGTGAGGGAAGAACAAGTCATCGGCTTGCCCGAAGCGATCCGCAAGTTAAGCAAATTACCCGCCACCAATCTGAAAATACGCGACCGTGGCGAGCTCAAGGAATCCTATTTCGCAGATATCGTGATATTTGATCCTGCCGTCATTCAAGACCATGCGACCTTCGATGACCCCCATCAATACGCCACCGGTATGGCCTACGTGATAGTCAATGGCGACATAGTCATTAGCGAAGGAGAGCACACCGGCGCACTTCCCGGACAGGTAGTGCGAGGTCCGGGCTGGCGCGGTTGGAAAGATTCAGACACCGATTGATGCCGGAGCTGCGGCGGTAAATTGATCCAAAAAAAACCGGAGTTTGAACTCCGGTTTTTTCAAGAAACTGCTTGGCTTGCTACTGCGCGTCGCCTGCTTCAGCCTGCAGCCGCTCACTCATGCGCTCCCCGCGCAAGATGTTAAGCATGCCGTAGTTGCCTTCGTGGCAGGCGTACTCGTAGAGTTGCCCGGCGACCTTGGTCATGGGCACGATTGCGGTAATCTTGTCAGTAAATGTCGATGGATCATCGATAGTCCACTCGTAATTTACCGTATAGGAATCGACACGGGTGAAGCGCTCGGTCAATAGTTTGTGCGCCGAGGTACCGAAGGCACTGAAACTCTGGGTAAGGCCATTGAAGTTACGAGTTTCCACCACCAGGGTATCTCCATCCCAATAACCCCTTGAATCCCCGGACCACTGCCCAAGCTCATCATCGATGTGTGGCCGGCCGTCCAGTGGCACAATGCGGGCGTCGTGAATCATCTCCGTGAGTATTACCACGTGATCCCGGCTCTGAAAGATCTGCACGTTGTTGTTGTAGAGACTGGGGGTAAAAGGCGGTCCAGCATTAAAACCCACGATACATCGCTCTGACAGGCCGCGGTCTTCGGGTCCGTCTTTGCTGATACCACCGACCACGAAACGCACCGGGCGTTCGCCCACAACATCATCCCCAAGACCGCCGACGATAATGGTGGTGCCTTCGACGAAGCCGGGCAGCCGACCGTCGGTGGGATAAACAATATGGGAGGTGCGAATTCGATCGGTTATGCCGGCACTCTCCACCCAGAAGTCGTTATATCCCCCAGGGCCCCCTTCTCTTTGCGGTACCGCTTGATCCGAGGCGGCATCGGCTGCGGCGAGGCGGGCGCGCATCTGCGCTATTTCATCATCGGTCATGAATTCGCGATTGCCAAATCGTGCCGGCCGCTGCATCGGCACATTGGATGAGAAGTTCCAAACCCCCTGCAGGTCGGGTTGCCCCCATTCTGTGCGCGGTGCAACGTAGGTGTCAGCGGCCTGGCTGGCCAGGTAAAAAACGGATGAAATGACGAGTAATACCAGTTTTGTTGCCTGATTCATGGTTCCTCCTGCAGGGAGCACCAATTGATGCGCCTGGTGATGAAGCGGCTTGTATACAGGCTATGACGATTGGCTCAGTTTGGCTAGTAGCTGTGTTTAGTTCTTCGTGCCTGGGTGCCCCAGACTACTCCTTTGGCCTTTTCGGGGCAATGATGCCGGTAATACCGGCGTCTAGCCAGAGCGATTGCCAACCGCAGGCAATGAAAAGGCTCCCGCAGGAGCCTTTTTTTGTAGATCAATTTTAGTAGCCTGACCGAAGTACAGGCCAAAGGCGCTAGCCTAGAAAGATTTGCTGATAGAGAAGACTATGGATTCGCTTTCGGCCGGGGTGCCGGCAGAACTGGTTTGATCCGACAACTCATCACTGGCGAAGATGCCAGCTATGCCAAAATCGATCTCGGCAATAGTTGTACCCCATCCCAGTTCGAAGTAGTCGCCGTCGAACTCATCGCCGAAGGTGCCATAGATACCGTAGAAGCCACCCCCGAAATCCACACCCAATTCCAGAAAATCGTAGTCGGCAGAGGCGCCAAAACCATTCCATTCACCAATCGAATAACCCAGGGTGAAGATGTTGTAACCGAAGTTCAGGTTAATCTCTTCATAGGTGTCATCGAACTCGCCGGTGTAGTAGTAGCCTGTGAATCCGACGCTGGCGGTGAAGCCGGCATCAGTTTCGATGCCGTAACCGAAATAGCCATCGACTTCCAGACCATCACCTACGTCTGCGGTCCAGGCTCCGGCATAGAAACCACTCTCCTCATAATCGATACCGGCACTGCCAGATGAACTCTTCTGAAATATGCCACGATAGTGGTACTCGGATGCCCAGCCGATGTTATAGGAAACTTCGGCCGATGCCGCAGTGGCAAACAATCCACTCGATGCTAATACGATGCTCGCCGCGACGTAGCTTAGTTTTTTCATGTCTTCCTCCAAAATGGGTTTCAATATGCCAAGATCACTTCGAATTGACAGTAATCTACTTCCTGCATTGGGTTTTGCAAAGATTGAGCCAACATTCCCAATGGCCCGTATTTACTGGGTTTCTGCCTCGATCTTCGATAGTTGAAGCAATCAAACGCCACATATTAGTGCGTTATTTGAGAAGGGAAATTGCCGTGCACCAGAAAGCAGCATAGCTTCCGCAGCCTGCTATGAATTGCAGACTCCCCTGGTAACTCGACGTCAACTCTAGAAAGTCTGCAGTCGCTGGCAGGGACATGGGGCCAGATTGGTTTAAAAGGGTCGAATGGAGGAGGTGGCGGAGTGCAAATCAACTGGTTTATGCAGGGGTACTAGAGTTGGCGCAGTCGCCAGGGCATCCAACCGCGCTGGAGCAAACTACACTTCTACTGGCAGGGAATTTCGGCCTGCGTCAGGCGTCTCGGGGGCGGGTGTCAATTTGGAGCGATTCACCACCATACGATCGTATAAGCGGGTCACAACTCTGCTGCCCGTCTTCTCAAACACCGAGGGGACAAAGGCGTGAATCAGACAGCACAACGAGGCCGTCAGCATTGCCCAGGTAAATGCCAGGGCCTGTCGCATATGCTGGAAATAGCTTTCACCAACGCTGTTCAGATGTGATTCTGTCCGCTTCATTCGAGTGCATCTCCCTGCTCTAGAGTCGATCTGGAAACCAGCCAGTAGCTTAACAAACTTGCCTTGGCAATTGTTTGCGAATATGCTACAGAAATCGCAAAAACACGTGATATTTTTCTATTAAAACCCGTTATCATGTAATATATTGCTATGGATAAGATAGATAAGAAAATATTGGACCTATTACAGACGAACGCGAGTTTATCTACCGCAGCACTCGCTGAGGCCGTTGGCCTGTCCACGACCCCCTGCTGGCGGCGCATTCAAAAGCTGGAGCGTGAGGGCATCATCATGAGTCGGGTAGCGCTGCTAAATCGGGAAAAACTCAACCTGGGAATCGATGTGTTCGTGGCTGTGAAGACCAATCAACATAATCTGGAGTGGCTGGCGGAATTTTCGAGAAGAGTCGGTGAATTCCCTGAGGTGGTGGAGTTTTATCGGATGGCGGGGGAGTCTGACTACCTGCTCAGGGTAGTGGTCCCGGACATTCCTGCCTTCGATTCCTTCTACAAGAAGCTGGTACAGACCACCGACCTGGCCGACGTGTCTTCCAATTTCGCCATGGAGCAGATCAAATACACCACCGCATTGCCTCTGCAGTACGCCAGCGGTGACAAACCCCGCTGATCCCACCCGCCTCCTGAAATGCGCAGAGGTGGTCATAGTCACCTTGGGCAAGGTACTATCTGTTTCCTTATATCAGCAGCAGTTTCCGTAAAATGGTCTGCTCAAGCCCTGACAATAACAAAGGGAGAATGGAAAATGAGTTTTGCAACGGTTCCAAATGGCTGGCTACGAATTCTCGTTATCGGCCTGGCAGGCACCCTCTTCGTTTCATCATCGCTTGCAGACACATCCTGGCCCGCAGAAGAGGTGGGGGCGACGACGGCCGGATTCTCGGAGCAGGGTATAGCTGCCCTCGATGCTGCCATGCGGCAGATAGTGGAAAATCAGGATGTTGCCGGCATGGTTTGGCTGCTGGCCAAAGACGGGGAGGTGGCAACTTACGAGACTGCCGGCCTGGCCTCGGTGGATAACCAGACGGCGATGACGAAAGACTCGCTATTTCGCATTTATTCCATGACCAAACCGGTAACCGGTGTAGCGCTGATGATGCTGCATGAGCAGGGGCTGTGGGAGTTCGACGACCCCATTAGTAAATATGTCCCCGAACTGGCAAACCTCAAGGTAATGGAGAGCTACGATGACGCCGGCGAGGTGGAACTGGTGACGCCAGGACGCGAACCCACGATGCGTGAATTATTGAATCACTCTGCGGGTTTTGGCTATGGGCTAGCTGGCGATGACCCGGTAAATACCGCCTTTCGCGATAGCGGCGTGCTGGCTTCCGATGACCTGGATATGCTGATCGCCAAAGTCGCAGAAATTCCGTTGCTGTTCGCGCCGGGTGAGCAGTGGTCCTACTCGGTTGCAGTGGATATTCAGGGCTATATCGTTCAACGCATATCCGGCCTGAAATTTGGCGAATTCCTGGATCAGCGAATCTTCCAACCACTGGGCATGAGCGATACCCGCTTCTATGTACAGGATAAGGACCGGGCTCGCTTCGCCGAGGTACACAATTGGGATGCGGAACGGGGACGTCTGGTGCAACGCCCACACCGAACCGACCGTCCCAGCTACCTGGATCCGGAACGGCTTGAGTCCGGCGGCGGTGGACTGGTGTCATCTACCCATGACTATGCCAGATTTCTGCAGATGCTGGTCAACGAGGGTGAACTCGATGGCGCCAGAATTCTAACCCCGGAATCGGTGCGCATCATGCGCACCAACAGCCTCAGAGACGAGTTGTTATTACGGGGGTCAGACACCAGGCCTGGGCAGGCAGGCCAAGGGTTCGGCGTGGACTTCGCCGTTATCTTCGATCCCGACGCCGCCAATTCTCCCCAGGGTCCAGGCACCTACTACTGGAGCGGGGCAGCGGGCACCTGGTTCTGGATAGATCCAAGTAAAGACATGTTTCTGCTCGGCATGATCCAGGCGCAGGGACCTCGTCGTCCCGATGCTGTCAATATGCGCAATGTAGCACGGGATATCATCTACGGCAGCCTGCCGGATTAGGAACGCAGACCGGTTTAACGGCTGCTTAGATTTCGATTATTTCCAGATCTGAAAATGTGATTGGATCGGAGTTTTCGACATGCTGCAGGAACAAATTGTGGAAAGCACCCTGAAGTGACACCATACGAATCTCCAGGTCTCCCTGGGAACTGAAGCTAGAGGGAAATTCCGGTTGCAGCGTAGAATCGATAAACTCGAAACTTAACAACTCCAGAGATATCTCGCCTAATACCAAAATCCTGAATTGAACGCTTACCAGAGAGTCATCAAATAGTCTGATATACGGCACCGTGAGTATTGAACCATCTATCGATGGCATCAGTGCGAGATCAAACACCCGTTCCGATTCCGGAACCAGGCCCTCCAATCTGGCACAAACATCGCTGCCAGCAGCGGCACTGATCAGATCCGGGAATATCGGCATGCAAACTACCGACTCGGGGAAGGCAATATTATTCACGGTTCCCAACTGGCGCAGGAAGCTGCTGTCATCGAAGCTATCGGCGCTATCAACCTTGATGGAATAGGAAAAGCTGACGACTTGATCGGGGTTGAGCACTTCGACATAGCACAGTAGTTCGCCACGATTCTCGACTACCCCGTCGATCTCAATAGGAATATCGCTAAGCGTCTCTCCGACGATTGTGCAACGCGGGTCTGATACTCGAATCGGGCTGGAGTTGGTCGAATTCAGAAACCTGAACTCCAAATCGTAACGGGCAACAGTAGAAAGATTTTTCGCCTCGGCGCTAAACTCAACCCAATCATTCTCAAATGCACCTGATTGCGCAGAAGACTGGGAGAGTGAGAACCCTGCCGATGTAGTGGCATCGACAGTAGTCCTGGGCTCCAGGTCCGCGGCAGAAACGGTGAACACTGTAGGCGTCAGATCGCTCACCAGATAACGCGTGGCATTTAGAGAAAATACAACGTCGGCGCCATTTTTAACGTCGCTGCGATCGATTCCGCAGGGGTGACCCAGACACAGGGTTCTGGGGTCAGCATATTTATTCAGTTTTACAGCAGTGCCAAAAAATTGCGCATTGGGATTGCTGGTGTTGGCGACGCGAGTAGTAAAGATATTTTCTACTCCATGCCCGGCTGAATACGAAAACGTGCCCCCGTCAGGGTTTTCTCTTCGGGAAGGCACTATGCCCATGTTAAATGCGAATACCCTCGCCAGGTCGGATTGGCTCAGACATTGCCTGCCGATGTCCACGACACTCAGGAGGCGACCCTCGAACGTGTCTCTATCCAGATCGCCCTGCAAAGATGCGCCATTGCTCGTAGCGACCCCGCAAACGAACTCACCTTCCTGATGGTCCAGCGCATGCACGAAAAGCAACAGATCTGCACCGCTGCTGATCCTGATAGTCTCCAGTTCGGAGAATGCCTCGTGGCTCTGGGAAGAAAATTTATTGAATGTTTGATTCAAGGAGGCGTCGCTATCCCTGTACTCAACTTCTGTCATGGCCACTACACGTAGTGTAATTCCAACATCATTATTGCGGTAGAATTGATTCGTTGTGGTAACCAGGTGTTCGATGCGGTTGGTAATCTTGGTACCGTAATAGTCACTGGCGAGGCTGGAATACAACACCGCGACATCAATTACGGCAGGATCCAGAGAAAACGAATTTGGATTATGTGGGTCTGTTCCCATGATTGTTTCATTTACATCGGGGACGCCATCGCGATCCACATCAAACAGCACGTCTCGCAGCACCAGAACATCCAGTGTTGCACCTTCGATGTTGCGGTTGCCATCGGCCAAGCCGATGCTGTTTGTGGATTGTTCGTCGATTGAAAAGCCGCCTTCATTACTCGACGCGCTGATAGTCGATGAAAAACTGGGTTGCAAATCCAGATCTCCAACGATGTAATAATCCAACTGCCGGGAGGACCCTGCTTTCACCGTTGGTATGATACACACCATTGCGGGCAAGCCATCGGGCAGCCACATTGAGCAATCGTCGTCTAATCCACGAACATCCACATCGGCGGAAAATTCAATGTCGATTCGCAGCAAATTCTCATCAGCATCCGATGGATTATTTATCTCGATATAAAAGGGCAGCTCTTCATAAGGAAA
>JADFIJ010000272.1 GCA_022566775.1 Pseudomonadota bacterium
AACGCTATGTGCTGGGTGCACGTAACTCCGGCGCCGAACAAACCGGCAGATTCATCCTCGAGACCCTGGGCATAGACTACGAGGAAAAATTCACCCTCGGTTATATGGGCTATGGACCTACTACCAGAGCCATTCAGGATGGCAATATCGTCGGCATGAACATTCCAGGCGGTGCCCCGGTAAGCTCAATAACCCAGGCTTTTGCCTTGATGGGTGACCGCTTGACTATACTGAACTGGACCCAGGAAGCCCTGGACAAGATCAACGCAAAATATCCACTTTGGGACTGGTATGAATTTCCCCCAGGCACCTATCCTAACCAGACCGAACTGATACGCACCGTCGGCTCTCCCAATGTGTTGGTCACCCGTGATGATATTTCCGAAGAAGTTGTCTACCAGGTGACAAAAGTGATATGGGAAAACCTTGCTACGCTGCAGGATATCCACGGAGCCACCCGGGATATGCGCCTGGAGATCGCAGTCGAAGGACTCGGTGCGCCACTGCATCCCGGGGCGATTCGATATTATCGTGAAGTTGGATTAGACATACCCGCAAGGCTCATTCTCGAAGAACCGACAGCGGTTTTAAACCAGGCAGCAGCTAGATTATGAAATCAAAGTATTTGAGATGGGCGGCATTCTTCTTCGCCCTCTTCCATATTTATTGTAATGTCTTTGCCAGTATCTCTGAATTATGGCTGTCTGCAATCCACTTCGGCGGCTTCTGCGCTATCTGCGCATTCATGGCCAACGAATCTGACCAGATCACGCGAAAATCTATTTCCTATTGGGTGAATGTCGCTCTCGCCATTACCGCAATTCTTACCTCTGCCTATTTGATCCTGTTTGAGAATGCACTCTACGCCCGGGAAACCGAGTACATCCTCAGTGATTACGTGTTCTCCATCATTGCGATTGGTCTGGCAATCGAATTCACACGGCGCACTACCGGCTGGATTATGCCGATACTGATCATCGCCAGTCTGTCTTATATCCTTTTTCTTGGCAGATATATCGGCGGTGTGTTCTCATTTCCCGGTCTTAGCCTGGAAACGGTACTCTATCGCAGTTTCTTCACCAGCGAAGGCATGTTCGGGCTAACCGCCAACATCTCCTCCACGTTCGTGTTCATGTTTATTATTTTTGGCTCATTTCTACTACGCTCAGGCATGGGAGATTTCATCGTCGACATGGCCCATTCGCTAGCCGGCCGCTTCACCGGTGGTGCCGGCCTGGTCGCCGTGATCGGCTCCGGGCTGATGGGTTCGGTGTCCGGCTCTGCCGTAGCCAACACCGTCTCCACCGGCGTAATCACCATACCGATGATGAAGAAGTCCGGCTTCACCGCAAAGTTTTCGGCCGGCGTAGTGGCCGCCGCCTCAACCGGTGGCGCCTTGATGCCTCCAATAATGGGGGCAGGTGCCTTTGTTTTATCCAGCTACACCGGTATATCGTACCTTACTATCATTGCTGCCTCCGCCTTACCCGCATTATTATATTTTTTGACTGTTTCCTATTTCGTTCGCATCGAGGCGAAACGTCTTGGCATAACACCAACTGCCGGAAGTGACACCGAAAAAATTTCCGACGTGTTAGCCAGAGGCTGGCATTTCATCATTCCCCTTGCGGTATTGGTCGGCACCTTGGTAGCAGGTCGAACGCCGACGACTTCCGCTGCCTTCGCAATCATTACCGTCATCGGTGCTTCCTGGCTCTCACCGACCCCGATGCGCCTGCCAGATATATTCGACGCCCTGGTAGACGGGGTCAAGACCATGGTGTTCATCGCCCTGTTGCTGGTCGCGGTGGGCATTTTTATCAATGTGATCACCACCACCGGCGTCGGTAATGCCTTTTCATTGATGATCGCGGAGTGGGCTCAAGGCAGCCTGTTGCTCACGCTGGTTCTGGTGGCTCTGGCGTCTCTGGTAATAGGCATGGGCCTGCCGGTCACGGCCTCCTATATCGTTTTAGCCACGCTTTCGGCCCCGGTGATTTTTGATCTGCTGTCGCAATCACAACTGCTCATCGTATTACAGGCGGGGGATCTACCCTCCAACGTGGCTGCTACTCTCAGCCTGTTTGGCGGTGATCCGCTCATTGCCTTGCAAGAAATGCCACTGGAGATGAAACAGCTTATTCGAAACGAAATGCTGGAGCCTGAGCAATTGACGGGTATGTTGCTTAGCGCCCACCTGATTATATTCTGGCTATCCCAGGACAGTAATGTGACGCCGCCCGTATGCCTGGCCTCTTTTGCCGCCGCCGGTATTGCCGGTACCTCGCCCATGGCGACCGGCTTAACCAGTTGGAAAGTCGCCAAAGGACTCTACCTGGTGCCGGTGCTGTTTGCGTACTCGCCGCTGATATCCGGTAGCTGGCCCGAGCGCATTGAAGTCTTTATCTGGTCCTGCATGGGACTATACGCGATGGCCGGCGTACTCTCCTGGCATCTGGAAACCAGGCTCAATGCGGCAACAGCCGGCCTGCTGCTACTAAGCGCTGCGCTACTGATGTGGACGCCGTTTCCGATCTATTTTCACATGGTAGGTGCCGGGATTCTGGTGGCAATCGTGGTTATTCAGAATCGCAGCACCACAGCGATAGCCGACCCCGGCACTTGAGAACAACCGTAACTGAATGAGTAAAAATCCATGAGCAACTACAAAGCCCGACAAATTCATTTGATACGCCGCCCTGTTGGCATGCCCACCCATGACGATTTCGCCATGGTGGAGGTAGATTTACAGCCACCTGACGACGGCGAGGTGCTGGTTCAAAATCGCTTCATGTCGGTGGACCCCTATATGCGTGGTCGCATGCGCGCCGAGGCCAGCTACGCAGCGCCCTACGAGCTAAACACGGTCATGTATGGCGGGGCTATCGGTGAAGTAATGGAATCCGCCGATGCCAGCTTGCAGGTGGGTGATATGGTGTTGAATGGCGCTGCCTGGCAGGACAAATTTGTCGCCCCTGCTGGCACTGTCAACAAGTTTACGCCGTTCGATCCTGACCAGCTCTCACTCTATCTGGGCACGCTCGGCATGCCCGGCTTAACCGCTTATGTTGGCCTGTTAACCTACGGCGAGCCCAAGC
>JADFIJ010000004.1 GCA_022566775.1 Pseudomonadota bacterium
TGGGGCCAGTGCCAGGCCGAAGCGCCGGAGCGCACTCAGTCTTGTCGCCGGCCCTTGGGTTCTGGACTGATGCCAGGTAGAGGCGAAGCCGGTGATGCAGCCAAGCGCCGCTATTGCCAGCCAGGCATAGACCCAGGCTTCCTCGCGAGTTTGTAGTGGTGCCAGGTAGGCTCCGATCAGAGCGATGACACCCATAGCCATCACGCCAAAGCCGGAGACGCTGGTAACGGTGCTGGAGCGCTCCATGGTCTCGCGGATGAACTGCAGATTTTCCAGGTCTTGCTGGTTTGTTTTCATCGTTTTATGTCCAGTTTGGTCCCTTGATTGAACTATTCTAGTTATTGCTGTTGTTATATCAAGTACTTTGTATTATAAAGTAGATCGAATCGATTTAGGGAATCCTTGTCCTGACATCCGGGCTCTAATTGTGCTGCTGCGTCGTGGTGGAGTGGCGACATTTTTCCTGACCTCACTAAAACCAGGCTTTCCCAGCGGGGGATCAAACCATGTTAGTTAATCCAATTCTCGATAGAGGCGAGGACAGTCTCGGACTCGAGCGCTTGTATCGCAGCGACCCGGCAAGATTTGCAGGCCACTTGGAGAAGGCGTTGCAGCTTAATCCCGAAGCACCCATACTAAAGTTCTGGCAGGCACGATTTAAATATACGGCGCCGGTCAAGGCGATATCGACGGCAGTCACCGGCAGGCAGATCTGGTATCCAGTGCTGCTATGTCTGCTGGCAATATTGTTAGTGAGAACCCCGACCTTATTCGAAGTTAACGAACTCTGGTTCTACCCACGCTTCGCACCACTTATCGTTTTTGCAGCCTTGATCTTCTATTTCTCCCATCAAACTTCACACCGCAAATCGGTAACAGTTTTTATCATCGCCGGCGTAATGACCACTGGCCTTGCCATGGCTTTGCTGCCTGACGACTATCAGTCATCGAGTGTCGTCATGGCGATAATTCACGCACCCCTGGTGATGTGGTCACTGCTGGGCTTGGCCTTCACATCGAATGCCTGGCGCAGCGCAAAGCCGCGACTCGATTATCTTCGATACAACGGGGAAGTATTTATATTTACCACCATGATTTTGCTAGGTGGTATCGTCTTGACGGGTTTAACGATCGCACTGTTTGGTCTCATTCAGCTGGATATTGAACAGTGGTACCTACGCAACGTGGTGCTCGCTGGATTAGTCTCAGCACCGATCCTGGCGACCTTCTTGTATAATGAAATTCTGGGCCGGAACAGCCGATTCGCCAGCACTATCGCGAATATCTTCACACCATTGTTTCTGATCACCGTGGTGATCTACCTGCTGACAATGGCTATTCAACAAAAGAGTCCGTTTTCAGACCGCGATTTTCTCATCCTGTTTAACGGCTTGCTAATTCTGGTTCTCGGCATGACGGTGTTTTCTGTCTGTGGTCGCAACCACGATCAACCGTCGCGCCTGGTCGATTCGATTAATCTGGCGCTTGTCTGCGTCACGCTGATGGTGAATTTGATTGCCCTGGCGGCCATTCTCTATCGCTTCTCAGAATGGGGATTGAGTCCAAACCGAGTAGTTGTGCTGGGGGCGAATGTTTTAATATTCGGACACTTGATCCAGATATTAAAAGCCTATAGCGATGTGTTCCGCGGGAAAATTAAGGCCGAGAAACTGATCAAGGCGACTGTGGCCTTTCTACCTATATACGGGGCCTGGGCAGCTGTCGTCATGATCGCTTTACCCATCGTATTCCGGTTTGCATAGCGGGGGGTCAGGTCTTTCTTGTTAGCGCATATTATAATTTTTTGCTGCCGAGGACGCGAGGACGCTAACAAGAAAGACCTGACCCCCTGCTCAATCTATTTACGCCCGAGCCCGAATTCGTTACCCACGGCCACGACCTTGCCATCGCGGAAATGCACTTCTATATACTTCGAACCGCTGACCGGCTTGCCGTTTTCATCCCGCAGTACGGCAACCCGCTCGTGGGTTTTCGCATCGAAGACGTCGGGGGTGTGGGTCCAGACATAGCGACCATCCAGGCTGAAGGTCACCCAGCCATGGCCACCCTGGCTTAACTCGACCTCGCCGGTTAGTACCGGGGGCATCTGGGTGGCGTCGAAAATAAACAACTTCTGGCCTTCCTGGTCGCTGATCCACAACTCGGTTTCATCGGGGTTGAGGGCGACGCCGTGGGTACGATGGGGGATGGGCTCATCGCCCACTAACACCTGGTGTATGATCCGCTCCTGTTGCAGGTCCACCACGTCAAAACCCACATGACTGCCCAGGCTCACATAGGCGATGCGGTTGGCGCTATCCACGGTGAAGGGGAAGACTCCCTGGCCCCCGGATTCGCCCACGGGTTCGATCTGATAAACCACGCTCTCATCCTCGGTGTCGAGCACCGTCAGCATCATGGTGGTGCCGAGATAGAGGTAGCGGCCGTCGACACTCACCAGGGAATTGTGTGCCTTGCTGCCGACGTGGACGTGTTTGATGAGTTCGCCGGTGGCCCCGTCGAGAACCAGCACGCCGCTTTCCTCGCCGGAAACCCACCAGCCGGTAGGAACGTAGACCTTCTTGCCGTCCAGGGTGACCGAAGATCGATCGCTGCCCAGAGTATAGGTCTGCTGCCAGGTGATCTGGTCCGTCTCGAGGTCGAAGGCGCCGATGCGGGGATGCTGGGTGGAGAAGTAAGCGCTGTGGGTCTCGAGGTTGGCGGCGAAGCCGCGCAGGCCTTCTTCGAAGATCGGGATATCGATCCGCCGCACCAGCTTATGGCCGTCATCGATATCGAAGATCAGAATACCGGCGCCGTCGGCCTGGCCCTCAACCTGGGCCGCATCCGGTGTGCTGAGGTAGAGGTAGCGTTTGATGTCTGATGGATTCTGCGCGGTTAGCGTCGACGCGAATGTCAGAAAACAGAGGATTGTGAGGGTGAGAAAATTGCGCATCGGTGTAGCTCCTGTATTGGGGTCAGGTCTTGCGTGTTAGCATTATTCGATCTTTGGGCTGTTCCCAGCTATTTATTGGGGAGTGCAAATATGAATAAATTCGTGCCTCTGCTGGGGCGAAGTTCCGGCGTCAGATTAATCTGTCCACCCCCGGTGTTAACCGCTATGTACTGCACGCCATCGACGGCGTAGGTAATGGGATAGCCGCTCACGGATGAGCCGAGATTCACTTCCCATAATACTTCGCCAGTCTCGTGATCGAAGGCGCGGAAGCGGCCATTGGCATCGCCGCCGAAGATGAGCCCGCCGCCCGTCGCCACCAGCGACATGGTGCCGGCCCGCTGTTCATAGAGCCATTTCGTCTTGCCGGTCTCCACGGAAATCGCGCGCACCGTACCGAGATTATCGGTGCCGGGGGTGATCTGGTGGCGGGCGGCCAAGGAGTAAATGGCGAGGCCGCCCTGGCCGCCGGCGGTCAGGGCCCGTGCCGTGTCGCTGTCGAAGTCGGCCGTGGCCAGCATCTGCGCGCAGGTGTTGCGTAGCGGGTAATACATGGTATTGGTGAGTGGACTATAGGCACCGGCTTCCCAGTCCTTGCCACCGGTCCAGGTGGGGCAGACGAACACCACCTGCTCCGATTCCGTGAAGATGACTTCTGGATTTTCCGTCGCCACTCCGGTGGTGACATCGATACTCTCGACCACGTTCTGGAACACTGTCGGCGTTGCCCACAGAAACTCGCCGGTGGCGCGGTCGAGGGTATAGACGATCCCAGTCTTGCCGGGGATACCGGTGATCACCTTACGAACTTCCCCCGACTGCAAGTTTGGATTAATCCAGGTGACGGCGTCAGGATCGGGCGCGACGCGTGTCTCTACGAGTAGCCTCTCGAAGGGGTGGTCCAGATCCCAGTGATCATTCAAGTGTTGGTAGTGCCACCTGATCTCTCCCGTCTCTACCTCCAGCGCCAGTGTGGAGTTGTGATAGAGGTGGGTGTTCTCGGTCCCGCCGAGGTAAAATTTCGGTGCCGGCGAAGTAACCGACGTGCCCAGGATAATGAGTTTTAATTCCGGATCGTAACTTGGCACCATCCAGGAACCTACGTGTTGGCGTTGTTCGAAGGGCACGTCGCCCCAGGTCTCGTCCCCCGGTTCCCCCGGTGCCGGAATCAGACGTCGGCGCCACAGCTCGGCGCCGGTGCGGGCATCGTGGGCGGCGATGATACAGGCGTCGGGCCCACCCCAGGGCCGGCAACTGCGCCCCGAGATCACCCGGCCATCGGCAATGATCGGACCTGAGCTGTGGGTGGCGGAGTTGACCTGGTAATCGAAGATCCGGGTTTCCCAGACGGTCTCGCCGGTGGCGGCATCCAGCGCGAACACGTGGTTGTCGTCGCTGGTGTTGATGATTAAATTTTCGAAGATGGCGATATTTCTGTTGTTGCGGGCATTGCCGCCAACCATCTCGTAGAGATCCTCCGGGATGTCGCGGCGATACTCCCAGATCAGGTCACCGCTCACCGCATCGAGGGCCTGGATGACGTCATTGGCCTGGGGCACATAGAGCACGCCGTCATAGGCCAACGGCGTTATCTCACCGGTGCCGACTGCCAGGTCACGGGTCCAGACCATGCGCAACTCGCCGACGTTGTCACGATTAACCTGATCCAGCGGGCTGTAGCCCCAACTGTCCAGCGTCCGTCGCCACATTAACCAGTCGGAAGCTGCCGGGTTTTGCAGCATCGCGTCGGTGACCGGGATGAAGTCGTCGGCAGACTGCGCCTGGGCCCCAGGCTGTAGTGCCGACAGTGTGGTAAGCAGCAGCAGGGCTGTGCTCGGGATGATTCTACCCCAGGTCGCACCGGGAAACAGTCTCAGCATTTCAATACTCCTGTGCCCGAGGGCTGAACGGAAAATAGACGGGGTCAGGGTATTGTGATTGGAGTCCAAGCCGTTAAACGGAAGTCCCCAAATCACAATACTCTGCCCCCGCCTGATCGACTCCGATAATCCAATCCCGCTGGTGGTCTAATTTTCGCTCGCGGCCGCCGCGGCTATTCTTTCCAGTTCCCTATGCCCGGCCAGAATATTTGTCATGCCGTAGTTGCCTTCGTGGCAGGCGTACTCGTAAATCTTGTCCGGGGTTTTATCGAAAGTAATCTCGCGGGTATAAGGGGCTGTGTAAGTACCCGGATCGTTAGACGTAAACTGGTACAGAATTTCCGTCTCACTGACTCGAGTCAGACGTTCCACATTCACTTTCATAACCGTGTCGGGTCCGGTATTGCTCTTCTCCGAATAGTTGGTGGTTTCGATCACCAGGGTGTCACCATCCCACCAGCCGCGGGAATCGCCATGCCAGAGTTTTATGTCCGCATCGACATGAGGCTTGGCCACCAGGGGAATGATACGCACGTCGTGGGCCATCTCCTGGATGATCGCCACCGTGTCCCGAGTTTGCACGATCTGCTGATAACTGTTGTAGCCGGACCCGAGGCGCGGGGCGCCGAAAGAGACGCAGCGCTCGCCCAAGGGGCGGTCGAGCCAAGTGTCAGCCGGATGTGCCTCCCGGTGTTCTTTCAGTTCCCTGGACGCGGCGATGGCACGCTCGGTGCGCGGTGGATATTTGCCATCGGGGGGATCAATAATCTGGGAGGTACGCCTGTGGATGGTGCGGTCCACCATCCACTGGGAATCATAGTTGCCGGTGGTGGGATCGTAGGACACGATCTCACCGGCAAAGGCGGCGGCCAGCACCCCTTCACCGAATAGGGCATCGGCGCCTGCCGCACTGATTTCCGCGATTCGTCGCCGCAAAAACACTATGTCTTCGTCGGTGAGAAGTTCCTTGTCACCGAAAACCTCGGGTCGTTCCACCGGGGTTATGGTGTTGTTCTCCCAGACCCCCTGCAGGTCGGGATGCCCATCGATGGTTCTGGGCAGTTGCCAGTCGCCGTCGGATTGGGCCAAGGCAGGACTCGTTATCAGCAGTAACAATAACAACGAGCTGGAAACCTTTAAAACTGTCTTCATGTTGCGATTCCCTCGATGTTGAATTTTTATTGATAAAAGGGGTCAGAGTAAATTTGATTGGGGCCAATGCAGTTAATCAGAATTCTGTAAATCACAATACTCTGACCCCTCCTATTTCTCTTCGTTAGATCGGTAACCGACCGGTGGAATCACCCAGTGACTCTATCGGCACCGCCATCTTGTCAAGCAGGCTCAGATGCAAATTCGAAAGCGGCGTGTTTTCAGGGTACTCCGTGTGGCGGCCCCCGGGTATCGCGGTACCCCCGGCCAGCAGCACTGGCAGGCCTGAAGACCAATGGGAGTTGCTGTCGGCCATACCGGCACCGTAGACAATCATGGAGTTGTCCAGCAGTGATCCATCCCCATCCGCTGTGGAGCGCAGGCGCTCGAGAAATTTGGCAAAGAAGGTCATGTGGTAGCGGTTGATCTTGAGTAGTTTCTCCAGTTTCACCGGATCCTTCTGGTGATGGGAAATCGGATGGTGGGCGTCGGCGATGCCAATTTCGGCGTAGGTGCGTCCAGTTATCTCCCGACCCATCATGAAGGTGACAACCCGGGTCATGTCGGTTTCGAACGCCAGCGCCATCAGGTCGAACATGAGTGTGGCGTGCTCGCTGAAGGTGTCTGGTATCCCCGGGGGTTGCTCGATCACCGGCAATTCCCGGTCACTCTGTGCTTCCGCCATCTGGATGCGACGTTCGATGTCGCGCACGGCATCGAGATACTGGTTCAACTTGACCTGGTCACCAGCCCCGAGTTGACGTGACAGTTCATGGGCGCGCTCGGTGACGGAATCCAGCAGGCTCGCGTCTTTCGCCAGGCGTGCCTTGCGGACCTGGGGATCGGTACTGCCGCTGTCGCCGAATAGGCGTTCAAAAACAGCGCGGGGATTGTTCTCCATGGGCAATGGTGTGGTCTCGTTGGCCCAGGAAATGGTGTTGGTATAGGCGCAACTGAAGCCTTCGTCACAGGAACCGGCAAAGTCACGGCCGTCGATGGCGAGCTCCAGCGTCGCCAGCTGCGTCTCCCGGCCCAGCAAGCGGCCGGCGATCTGATCCATGGAGATGCTGGCCCGGAGATTCGATCCATCATCCCGTTTCGAAGCGACGCCGGTGAGAAAACGGGTGGAGGCACGCGCGTGCGGCCCCTCGCCGTCCACGCCGCGTAGGCCGGTGAGGATATTGAGCTGGTTATGAAATGGCTGCAGTGGCTGCAGAATAGAGGGCAGTTCGAAGTCGCTGCCGGTGGTGGTCGGGGTCCAGTGCTCCATGCGCATGCCGTTGGGGACATAGACTATCCCGAGTCGGCGCGTCCGCCCGATGGCCGTCTCACTCGCGTTCGCCAGTGCCGGCACCATCGCGTCAAGCAGTGGCAGGGCCAGTGCCGCACCCAGCCCGCGCAGCATAGTGCGGCGGGGAATTACCTTCTTGCTAATGATCATAACGCAGACCTCCGCGTTCGAAACGGGACACTTTGGACGATGCCCACAATAATAGACGACCAGCTGTAGTTATCCAATGCCGCCGTGCGGGTGATGCCCCGTACAACCGGTTTGTCGTAGTATTCGGCACCGCGACCAATCGCATATTCTAGCAGTTTCTCGGTCACGGTACTGCTGAATGCCTGCCGGCGCTCCAGCAGCAGGGTGCGCAGGCCCTGGGGCCCATAGAACTGCCTGCCGTTGGGCAGTTGCCCGGAGGCGTCGATCGCCAGGTTCGCCTCTCCGGTAGTGCGCCACCTGCCGATGGCGTCGTAGTTCTCCAGCGCCAGGCCCAATGGGTCCATGGGCGCGTGGCAGGTTCTGCACACGGGGTTGGCCCGGTGTTGCAGCATGCGATCGCGCACCGTGGCCGGTTGGCCGTCAATTCCTGTATCCGGTAGATCCGGCACATCCGGCGGTGGTGCCGGTGGTGGCGTTCCCAGGATGTTCGTCAATATCCACTTGCCGCGCAGCACCGGCGAGGTCCTGTTGGCATAGGAGGTGGCCATTAGCAGACTGCCCTGTCCGAGGATACCGCCGCGTTGTTCGGCTAACTCGCCATCCAGCTGCACCCGGCGAAAGTGGCTGCCGTAGACGCCGGGAATGCCATAGTGCTCCGCCAGGCGTTCGTTGACATAGGCGTAGTTGCTGCCCAGCAGGTCGAGCACGCTACGGTCTTCGCGAATCAAATTCTCGAAGAACATCTCGCTCTCCTGCCGGAATGCGTTTCTGAGGTTTTCATCGAACTCGGGGAAGGCAACCGCGTCGGGCACCAGGGCAGGCAGGTTGCGCAGGTACAGCCACTGGCCGGCGAAATTCTGTACCAGGGCCCTGGAACGCGGGTCTGCCAACATGCGCCTGGTTTGCTGTTCCAGCAACGCCGGGTCTTGCAACCCGCCTGCTGCGGCCGCGGTCAGCAGTTCTTCATCCGGAATACTGCTCCATAGAAAGAAAGACAGCCTCGAGGCCAGTTCGAGATCGCTCAACGCATAGACGCTTCCGGGATCAATATCAGCCGGGTCGCGCTCTACCCGGAACAGGAAATCGGGCGAAATCAGCAGCCGCTCGAGCGCGAGCTGAATGCCGGCATCGAAGCTTGATCTGCCGTCGTCACGGCCCCGGCGATAGAATTCCATCAGGGTGTCGAGGTCTACTGGCTCTAACGGCCTTCTGTAGGCCCGCCGCCCCAGCGCCGACAGGATCTCCGTGGCACAGGCGTCTTCGGCGGCCCGTGAGTTATCGGCAGGCAGGCAGCTGAACACCGCGCGGCGACTGGGCGTGTCACCCGCACCGCCGCCCTCAAAGGGTCCGGTAATTGCGATCTGTTCCACCGCCGCATCACCGTCACGCATCTCGTTGACCGCCGCTGCGAATACACTCTGTGGTGGCTGCAGCACACCTTCGGGTTCGGTAAATTTACGGATGAAGGAGACGCCGACGACATGGGGTCCTGCAGTAGCGGTGAACCGTAGCCGCAGATTGGCGTCGGCAAAAAGCATGTACTCTTCCCATTCGGGATCGCCGAACTGGTTGCCGCCATAGCCTGCGGGCGCCTGCAGCACATCCGGCTCCTCGCCACCGAAACTGAACGACTGCACCAGCACGCCATCGAGCCGCACCTCCAACTCATGGCGCGAGCCCATGCCGCGAATGTAGTTCACGTAGTTGCGATGCAGTCGAATGGCGAGGTCGTATTGTCCGTCCACCGGGAAGTAATGGCGGGCGGCAACGCCGCCACGGGAGCCAAATGGGAGATCATCGCCCATGCGGTCACCTTGAATAAGCAGAATCGGCACCTCGTAGGTCGCGGATACCGGACCCGGCGGTGCCTCGCCCACCGCCAGTCGCGCCGTCTTTCGTGCCGCCGACAGGTAGCGCTCCATCAATGCCGGCGAGACCGTCAACACATCGGCCATGTTGTCGAAACCGTTCTCGGCGATGTCGTCTGCCGGCAACAAGGCCTCCACATCTACATCCAGTGCCAACAGATCACGCACGGCGTTGGCGTATTCGGCGCGATTGAGGCGATGGAAGGATTCGGTGCGCCCGGGATTGGGATGGTCCAGCGCGAACTGGTCGAGCGCGGATTCCAGCCAGTTGGCGAGGGCCTCGTAGTCTTCGGCCGGCGGCCGCGGCATACCGGCGGGGGGCATCTGTCCGGAGCGCAGCTGCGCCAGCATCCTTTCAGGGATTTCCCCGTATTCGCCGATCTCGCTCAGGTCGAGGTCGCCGAAGGAGAGTTCACCGGCATAGATCTGGTCGTTGTGGCAGGTGACGCAGTACTGGCCCAGGGTGAGCTGGTAGGCGTAAAGTTCATCCGCCGTAGCCGCCTGGGCCTGGACCCCAGGAAAGAACGTGGCGGCCCCAGGCAAGGTAAGGAGACAGGCCAGGGCGATGGCGGGCAAGGACAATCTAAAGCGGGGAGCTAGTGACAGCCTGGGTGTCATCATCTATCAGACCCTTGTTATTTTTTGGCTAGAGTTTTTTTGGAACAATTTTATTGAAACTAGTCTTCTGGAACTATCTTTCTTGGAACTAAATATTTTTTGGAGCTAATTTTTTGGAACTAAGCGGGACAATCTAATACTATTGACTTCAGTCTCCGCAGCCCACCCTAATTTGCCACCGTCTTACCGGGCTGTCAATGCGGGAGGCAATGCCTTAGCATAGATCGACATGGCTAAAACAACAGGATTCACAATACCGCTCGCCGCTTTCACCGCTATGCTAGCCTGGCCGATATCCGCGCTTGCGCAATCCACAGCGTCAATCTCTGCGCCGGAGATTATAGCAGCACTGAGAGCGGGAGACGGCGAGCAAGTACGTACACTGGTGCGCTCGGGCGCCGACGTCGACGCAGCCCAGGGCGATGGCGCCACCGCATTGCACTGGGCGGCGTATCGCGATGATCTTGACGCGGCCAGCTTGCTGATCGCGGCCGGGGCCGATGTCAACACCGCCAACGAACTCGGTGCGACCCCCCTGTGGTTGGCAGCAATCAACGGCAGTTATTTAATGGCAGGGCAACTGCTGGCAGCGGGGGCGGACCCGAATGCGGCGCTGAAGATGGGCGAAACGCCTCTGATGACCGCGTCGCGGTCGGGCAACCTGCAAATCGTGGCGCTGCTGCTCGAGAAGGGCGCCAAGGTTAATACCGCCGAGGACGAACGCGGACAGACTGCGCTGATGTGGGCGGTGGCCCAGCGCCATGCTCATATCGTGGCTTTGCTGATCGAGAATAACGCCGACCTTCATGCCCGCAGCGAGGTGTGGTATCAACTGGAGAATACGGCGGGCAACACCAATACCAGCGGCAACTTCCGCATGGCTCACGGTGGCTCGACGCCGCTGTTGTTTGCGGCCCGCGATGGGGACATTGAGACCGCTCGCGTACTCGTGAAGGCCGGCGCCGACGTTCAGGATACCGAAGCTTCCGGCGCCAGCGCGCTGGTCATCGCGGCACATAGCGGGCACCAGTCGCTGGCGATCTATTTGCTGCAGCAGGGCGCCGATCCGAATGCCGCCACAGCCGGATACACGGCGCTGCACGCGGCCGTGCTGCGTAGCGAAGTCGAGCTGGTTGCGGCCTTGCTCGAGGCGGGTGCCGACCTGAATGCGCTCATCGAACATGGCACAGCCGGTCGTCGCTTCAGCGCAGACTTTAGTATCCGTGCCCAGTTAATCGGTATGAACGCATTCTGGCTGGCCGCGAAATATGGCGAGGTCGAAATTCTGCGAACGCTGCTCGAACGCGGCGCCGATCCGTTTTTCGTCAGCAGCAGCGGGGTGACTACACTGCAGGTGGCGATGGGCAATTCCGGCTCTTCCCTGGATCATCGCCGCGATCGCATCGGCAACGCCGCGCCGGACGGCGAAGGCGAAGAACGTCGGACCCTGGAACTGGCACGCATCCTCATCGAACTCGGCGTCGACGTCAACGCCGCCGACGACCGGGGCCAAACCGCACTACACCACGCGGTACTCAAAGACTTCGAATCCGTCGTCGAATACCTGGTGGCACAGGGCGCCGCCATCAACGCCACCAACCAACGCCAACAAACGCCGCTACTGCTGGCAGCCACCTCCCAAACCATCCCCGGCACCAATGGCCTGCGCGGCACCCGCCCCGAGATCGCCGAATTCCTGCGGCGTCAAGGCGCCCACGAATAGAGCCCTCTCACCCAGCGCGTTCCCCACAGTGCACACTGGACCCCTCGGGTCCCAATCTCGATAGCCAATAAGCCGCCGGTATCACTAATTTCGACAAATGTAACCAGCATCACATCAGCAGGAGTATTTGCTGGACTATTCACCGCCATCGGCAGCAATGTATTAAGCAAGTTCAATGCGTTACCGTGCCGGGCGAGGTATTTACAATGTGGACCCTCAAGCTGCTGTGGCTATCCCCGAAACAGGATGTGGGTAGAGACATACCGGGTATCCACCGCTCTCGCTTTTCCCCTGTCATCGACCTGTCTTCTGGTTTTGCCCGCTGCGCAGTGGCGACCTTGCTCTGCTTGCTGGCTCCGATTGCACTGGCATCGGAGCACACGGCAGTGGGGATGAAAACCAATGCCGATGGTAGTGCCAGTATCAGCATCGGCGCGCCCCATGCCTTCGCCTCTGTTTTTCTGGACGGTGATGTATACAACAGTGATTACAGGCTGGAGATTGCAGCGGAAGATCGTGGCCAGTTGGCCAGTATTTTCATGGCGGGCACATTTAACGGCGACTGGCATTTGAAGTCTGCCAGCGGCTGGCATGCCTGGGATCCCGACACCGAGCAACTAACGCCTTTTGCCGAAGCAGTCCTGACTGAGGTGGTGGCAATCGAAGCTTTCACGAATTCCTACCTGGCGGCAGGTGACTATGTAATCTATGCGGCTTACCAGATTGCCGGGCAGGACCTGGTGGTCGCTGCAAGCCCTCTAAGTTTCGAAGTTCAGGCTGCGAATGCAGACAGCTTGCATCGCTTCGCGTCGGACGCGGCCATGGAAGCCTATTTGAAGCAGGGCCTGGAGACCAGCGCATCGGATCAAGCCTATGCCGTATTGGAGGCCAGTACCCTGGACGCAGTCGACGGCAGTAATGCCGCTGGTGCGGCGGACCGCGTATCCACCACCAATCTGCAGGAAGGCGATGTGGACGAAGCCGACACCATCAAGACCGATGGCAGTCACCTGTATATGCTGCGCAACTGTGCCGGCAAAACCTGCCTGGTCACCTATGAACTCGATGCAGAGGCGGCGACGGCCAGCGAGTTGTCGAGCCTGGAACTGGCTACCACCCAAACTGTTGACGGCTTGTATCTGGTTCAGGATCGGGCGCAAGGCAGCGATCTGCTGGTAACGGTGGGAGGAAGAAACTCTTACAACAGCAGGTGGCTCGACGTCTGGTACTGGGCGAGTAATGAAACCCAGCTGGAATTTCTGGACGCCAGCGATCCGGCGGCGCTGGTTTCGCTGGAAACCCTCAGCATCGAGGGGCAATTGGTTTCCAGTCGCAGGATTGGCGACGTGCTCTATCTGGTGACCCGGTACACACCGTACCTGGCGGGTTACGAACCTTATGCCTACAGCGATGAGTCCCGACAAAATAACGCCGAGCTATTGACTGGCATCACCCTGGATGACCTGCTGCCCAAGGTCACCGATTCCCAGCAGCAGGTAAGCAATCTGATCGACAGCAGCGATTGTTACCTGCCCACCAGATCGCTGGATGTGAACAGCGATCCTTCCATCATCACCGTTACCGCGATTCCGCTGGCTGCACCAGGCGAGCAGCAAAGCACCTGTTTTCTGGGCGATTCGGAAACCTTGTACATGACCGCCGAGTCCCTGTACCTGGCGACCACCCAGTATAACTATCAAACATTCAGCACCGCGGCATTGGTGTACGACCCGCAGCATACCACCGCGATTCACAAGTTTGCCCTGGGGGACGGGGGCATCGAATATCGCGGATCCGGGCAGGTGAGGGGGCATCTTGGCTGGGCCGAGGACAAGAAATCATTTCGCATGGGGGAAAATGGTGACTATCTCAACATCGTGACATCGGTGGGTGACACCTGGAGTCAGACCTCCAGCACCCGGCTTACGGTGCTGAAGGAATCTTCCCAGGGCAATGAATTGCAGGTGGTTAGTGTAATCGATGGCATCGGCAAGCCCGGTGAACGACTTTACGCCGCGCGTTTCCTCGGCAACCGGGCTTACCTGGTGACATTCCGTTTGATCGATCCGCTGTATGTAATCGATCTGAGCGATCAGGAAAACCCGGTCATCGCCGGCTCCCTGGAAATTGAAGGTTACTCCGATTACCTGCACCCCATCAGCGAGTCTCTATTACTGGGCATCGGCAAAGACGCCATCTTCGATGACACATCGACGGATTTCGGTGGCGGCCGCGGGGCCTGGTACCAGGGCTTGAAATTATCCCTGTTCGATGTCAGCGATCCCGCCAATCCCAGCCAGGTGGCTGCCCTGGTGCTAGGTAAGCGGGGCACCAGTTCTGCGGTGCTGAGTGACCATCATGCCCTGTCGTTCCTTCCAGCCAATGGTACAGAACCGGCACGCCTGGCGATTCCCGTCGATCTTAATGACACCGTACCGAGCTGGGCAAACTTCGATCCCGAACTCCCCAATGCCTATTATGACTACACGCATACGGGCTTATACAGTTTCGAGATCGATGCCGAGGGAATCACCCAGGCTGGAATTATATTTGGGACCCAGTCCGGGTCGAATTTATTCTACGGAAATTATACCGACCGATCCATATTGTTGAATGACGCGGTATTCTATATCCATCAGGGTGAGGTGTTGTCATCCTACTGGGGGGAACAATAAAAACGGGGGCCAATACGGGGTCGCCGTCACATCTGTTCTTCCTACCTTTAGTTCGCAGCATAAACATAAAACCAGGAATACTACCCGCAAAGTCTCTATGGTAGGATTTGACGCCATGAGTGGATGGCATGGGGTCAGGTCTTGCAAGTTGACACCGTCATCGAATTCATCCCTTGCTTAACTTCCCACGCCGCAGGAAACTAGTAGGCTCCGTCGTGGCTATTGAAGGAATCATCATGAATCAATATCGAGTCTTAAAACCATTGATCGCGCTACTACTCCTGGTTTGCGCCCACGCCAGCGCACAAACCCAGCAGGCAAGCCAGATCAGCATCGGCAATGGCGAGAACAATTGGATTACCGTAGAAGGTGTTACCCGGAACCAGTCGACGCTGACGTTTTCAGAAGTTCAGATCGATGGCAATGGCTGGTTGGTGATACATCCCTTCGAAGACGGCGCCCCCAACGGCGATAAATATGTCGCTTCCACTTATCTCGAAGACGGTAAAAATCTCGACGTCACTATTAAAGTTCATAAAGGATTGGTCAGCGGAGAGATGTTTATCGTGATGCTGCACCGGGATGTAAACGAGAACAAGGTATTGGACTTCGTTTTTGTCGATGAGCAAAACGTGATGGATACCGCCGTGTTCGAAGGCAGCACAATGATCGGTCATGCCATTGCCGCACCATAGATAACAAAATAGGCAAGCCTGGCTGCTGCAGTTCACGTTTAATGGGCAGAGTTACGCTGCCTGCTGACGAGTCCATTTTCGTGTCATCGAACTTGAAATTCTTGAACTAAGCTCGTCCCCTCCCACATGTCCAACAACGCTTCCCACGACTACGATGTCATCATCCTGGGTGCAGGTGCCGCCGGTTTGCTGTGTGCAATTACTGCCGCCAAGCGTGGTCGGCGCGTGTTGGTGCTGGAGAAAGCGAACAAAATCGGCAAAAAAATATTGATGTCCGGAGGTGGGCGCTGCAATTTTACCAACCGCTTTGTGGAGGCCGAGCATTTTATTTCCAATAACCCGCATTTCTGTAAATCGGCATTGAGTGCTTATACCCCATGGGATTTCATTGCCCTGGTTGAGAAGCATGGTATTGAGTATGAAGAACGCCGGCACAGTCAATTATTTTGCCAGCATTCGGCTAAAGACATCCTCACCATGCTGGTTGATGAATGTGAGCTATCCGGCGTAGAGATACGCACCCACTGTGATATCAATCGTGTCGAGGTTCTGGAACAGGTTTCTGAAAAACCTCACTATCGGGTTGAAGTGGAGCAGGGCCCGGTCGCAGCCAGGAAATTATCAGGACTGAATTGTCAGTCACTGGTGATTGCCAGCGGCGCGCTGTCAGTACCATCTTTAGGCGGCAGCGGTCTTGGTTACAAGATCGCCAGGCAGTTTTCTTTGCCGCTTACCGAGAGGCGAGCCGGACTGGTGCCGTTTATGTTTACCGATTCCATCAAGCCCCTGTGCGGGCGTCTGTCCGGGTCGTCCCTGGAAGTTGAAGTCAGATGCAATGGGCAGGTTTTTACCGAACAGTTGCTATTTACTCATCGCGGTATCAGCGGTCCAGTCATACTGCAAATTTCCAATTACTGGCGTGCAGGCGATGAAATCAGAATCAATCTTTTGCCTGCAACCGATGTCAGCGAGTGGCTATTGCAGGCCAAGCAGGAAAAAGTAAAAACCCGGCTGAAATCCTTACTGCGACAAAAGCTCGCTAAATCGCTAGTAAATGAACTAGAGGCGCTATGGTGGCCACGGTTTGCCGACACAGCAATAGTTGAATTTTCTGCCACCCAGTTGCGAACCATAGGACAGCAAATTAATGACTGGCGCCTGAAGCCATCGGCTACGGAAGGCTATCGTACCGCCGAAGTAACGCTGGGTGGCGTCGATACCGATGCCATCAGTTCCAGGACCATGGAGGTAAAAGCACAGGCGGGGCTCTATTTCGTGGGTGAAGTACTGGATGTCAGCGGTCATCTGGGTGGCTTTAATTTTCAGTGGGCCTGGTCCTCCGGCTATGTGGCGGGGCAGGTTGCGTAGAGGCTTGGCCCTGAGAGGGACCCGAAGTCCTTCAAAGCCGTGGATTGGCCAGGACCACGGCAGGCCTATCCGGACCGGCGCCAGAGCTGATTCAGAGTGAGAACAAACGGGTGCTTGCGAAGACTAACAACTCTGTCGCTGAAAATAGTAATTTTGTCCTCTTTTTAGCACCTTGTGCCTGCAAAAGTGCTACATTTGGAGCCGATCCGAGAAACCTCCAGAGCCGGCACCCGCAGTAAGGCACAGCGATGCAGAGCCAGACCTGGAACACTAGTCTTAAAACGGGGGCTGGAACTATGAAAGATGCTAATAAGATACTGTTGACGGGGCTGCTGACTTTGCTTGCTTTTCCGGCGATCACATTCGGCCAGGCTGGCGAAATTACATTCCACAAAGACATCGAACCTATCTTGCAGCGTAGCTGCCAGAACTGTCACCGGATTGGCGGCGGCGGTCCGATGCCCCTGGTAACTTACGATGAAGTGGCGCCTTTCGCCGGCTTGATTGAATATAAGACCGGGATACGGGATCGGGCCGGAGCCATGCCACCGTGGTATGTCGAGAAGAACATCGGCATACAGCGCTTTAAGAATGACACCTCCCTGAATGATGAAGAAATTGCTGCCATATCTACCTGGGCGAGAAGCGGAACACCGAAAGGAGACCCTGCGGATGCACCGGAGCCCCTGGTTTTCGACGACAGCATAAAATGGAAAGCCGGCACCCCGGATCTGATCGTCAAACTGGGTGAGCTTACCAAGCTGGCTGGAACTGCCGACTGGTGGGGCGAGATTGAGCCGGTGTCCACCGGGATGACCGAAGACCGCTATGTAAAATCGGTGGAGGTCATTGAGGTAAACGACATCGACATGACACAACTCTCTGGCACCGTCGGCGGTCGTTATATCTTCCACCATATGCTCTGGTTTACGGCACAAATGGACAGCGAAGGAAATGTTCAGCGTGGCTTCAATCCGCCATGGCCGGTACATGAAGTCGGGCGTAATGCGGATATTTTCGATGATAAGACGGGGCGTCTTTTACGGGCAGGATCTGCCATTGTTTCTGACTCGATTCATTTGCACTCCAATGGCAGAGATACTACCGCCCACCTGGAGATTGGTTTTATCTTCCAGGACCGGGACTTCGAGCCCAAGTATAGAGATTCGATCTTTTTTACCGGCAATGGTGTCGATATAAGCGTGGTACCGAATCAAACAGATCAGGAACTACATGCCTATAGTATTCTCCCAGCCCATACCAAGATCGTCTCTTTCGAACCGCATTTGCATGCCCCTGGAACGCGTATGTGTCTGGAAGCGATCTGGGGTCATCAGATCGAAACGCTGTCCTGTGTAGGCTACGACCATAACTGGGTGCGTACCTATCAATTTGAGGATTCTGCGGCACCACTTTTACCCGAGGGCACCATTCTTCATATCACTGGTTATATGAACAACACCGACACCAATATGAATATCCCGGACCCGCGCAACTGGCAGGGATCCGGTAACCGATCTACGCAGAACATGTTTCTCGATCTCGGTATTCGGGTTTCCATGAATGAGGAGCAATTCCTGGAAGCCATGGCGGAGAGGCGTGAGGTGCTCAATATGGGACCGAATGACCATGTCATTGGCTGCCCTCTGTGCGGTGCAGCTTTGGTATCACCGATCGAAGCTGAAGATTAAATGGGGACAGACCACGTTTTCCATTTATACAAATTGAGGATATTAGAGAAAATGAAACTATTAGCCAATGAATTGAGCATGGGCTTGAAATTTCTACTGCTCGGCCTGTTGTTCCTGGTTACAACCCCTATGCTGCAGGCAGAAACATTTATGCAAAGCAGACCTGTCTGGCCTGCCTTCGAGGGTTGGCGTCCCAATACTGATGGAACCTTCAGTCTTATGTTCGGTTACATGAACGAAAATTGGGAACAACAGCCCTTCGTAGATATTGGAGATAATAATTTTTTCTCACCGGGTGAACCGGACCAGGGGCAACCGACCAATTTTTTCCCGCGCCGCAATCGCTTCACTTTCGAAGTATCGGTACCCGCCGATTGGGGTGATAGGGAATTGGTGTGGACGCTGAATGTTAATGGTGTAGAAGCCAGGGCTTATGGGACCCTGAAACCGGATTACCTGGTGGATAATATGGTAATTGCGTCTGAAACCGGTTCTTTGGGTATTGGGGTCAGTAGTCCTGAATCCAGAGCCAATATCCCTCCGGTACTCACAATTCAGGGCGATGAAGTTCGCACGGCCGAGGTTGGTGAAGCGATTACCCTGGTGGTTCGGCTTGAGGATGATGGGCTGCCAAGGTCCAGAATCAGCTCTACCAGAAGTGAAAGCGATCTGCTGCGCGCTATGTTTCGCGCTCCTCAAAAACCTACGGTAAACAAAATCAATGCACTGCACATGAGCTGGAATGTCTATCGTGGGGAAGGCGGAGTGACTTTCGATCCGCCACAAACCAAGGTCTGGGAAGACACTCGTGTGTCAGCCAACTCCCCCTGGGGTTCCTTGTGGTTGCCGCCAGAAATTCCGGACGACGGCATGGTTGAAGTAACTGCGACATTCCATGAACCCGGTAGCTATGTGCTATGGGTACGCGCCGATGACGGTGGGCTCTATGCCGATGGCTACATTACGGTAAACGTAAGCGAGTAGAAATGAGGTCAGAGTCTGAGATGTTTCGGCATCGACAAGCTGACCTGCCAAGATAATGAGCAAATGAAAAAACTCATGAAGCGGGCTGGTTTAAGCCTGCTGCTGCTGTTGCTGGTCGCGCTGGTGTCACTGCGTACCTTCGGTTTTGAGCCGCAAGATCGGCGTCCCGGGCTGTGGCTGGTGGGGGATCTGGTGACGGAGCCGGTCTCGGACTGGACCTTTACCGATCAGTTTGGGGAAATATTTGTACAGACCAATACCCGCTATGGCATTCCTCATTCCATCACTACTTACTGTGTGGCGTACAACGGCAATTTTTACCTGTTCTCCGCCTACTACACCGGTGGTGTCTTTCCCGACACCAGAGGCTGGAACCGGAACGTGATGCGGGATTCCCGGGTGCGACTGAAAATAGGCGGTCGACTCTATGACCGGACTCTAAGCCATGTCACCGATGAGGCCACGACCGTGCCCGTCATACAGCAGTTTGAGAGCAAGTACCCGGAATGGGAAAGCCCGGGTAACGAGAATGTGCATATTTTCCTGGTGCAATAAGAGTTGGCGGCGGGAATTACGCTCCAGCGCCTGAACAAATAACCCTGTCCCTCATTGTCTGAATAAGCTACCTTTTAACAAGCTTGCCTAATTCTCACTCGGATCAACTTATGAAAAAAACTAACTCGCTGATTTTTTCATGCCTCGCTCTGGTGCTTACCTGGTCTTTCTCTCTCATCAGTTTTGCCGCCGATGACTATGTGGCGCCCCGCACCCAATGGGGGCAGCCGGATTTACAAGGGGTTTGGAATTTTTCTTCCAATATACCGATGCAGCGGCCGTCGCGGTTTGGCGATCGTCAATTTCTCACCACCGAGGAGATAGCCGAGGCCAAGGCGCGTCGGGCCGAAGCCGATGCTAACTCAGATGGCGCCCTGCCGATCGAGGGTGTCGATGGTTCCTACAATGATTTCTGGATCGAGAACGCCGGCATTGGCAGCAACGCGCGGACGTCACATATCATCTATCCTGCCGATGGCCGCCTGCCGGAGTTGGCGGAAGGTGCAATAAGACAGAGAGGCGTCTACGGCGGCGCCACCACCGGTGACTCGCGCCCGGTGCGTCTTGCAGCCGGCGGTATTGGCACCGACGGCCCGGAAGACCGGGGTCTTTCCGAGCGCTGCCTGGTTGGCTTCAATGCCGGTCCACCGTTTTTTCCGAGTCTATACAATAACAATGTGCAGATTTTTCAGAGCAAAGATCATGCGGTGCTCCTCACCGAAATGATCCATGATGCCCGCATCGTTCAGATATTCGAAACCGAGGCCGACCAGGCGGCACTGGACGCTAATGTGAGGCTGTGGTCAGGTGATTCCCGTGGCCACTGGGATGGTGACACCCTGGTAGTCGTAACCCGTAATTTCAATGACCTCACCGCGAGCTTCGGTACCGCCGGCACCTCCGAAGACAAAGTGCTCACGGAGCGATTTACCCGCGTAGGTCCCTATACCGTCGACTATGAATTCACCGTCGATGATCCCTCGACCTTCACCGATAAGTTCACCGCCATCGTCTCCATGACCAAGGTGGCGGGTCAGCTTTACGAGTATGCCTGCCATGAGGGCAACTATGGCATGGTGAACATCCTGCGCGGTGCCCGGTTTCAGGAAACGCTTGCCGACTCGCAATAAGACTCGCTCGCAATTGCTTATAGGGTAAACAGACAATGACTTAGAAATAGATCATTGGCTGTTTACCTTCACCTCGAGTTGCTCCTCGGGCCATAAATTGAGCGGCACCCATATGAAATTAGATTTCTCCTCAATGGCAGGCAGGCTGTGCTCAATTTCGCTTAATGCGCTGGTGTCGCTTGCCTGCATCTATCATGTCACTGCCATCGCACAGTTGGGCGCCACCGATGGTGAGTGGCATAGTTACGGCGGAGACACCGGCAACACCAAGTATTCGCCTCTATCCCAGATCAACGCCGATAACGTACAACGCCTGCAGGTAGCCTGGACCTGGACTTCGGTCGACGAAGACATCAGGGCGAAGAACGAGATAATCCGGCAACGGGGTTCGTTTCGAAGTTATGCCTATGAGGTGACTCCATTGATGGTAAATGGCGTGTTGTACACCACCACTTCTCTCGGCCAGATCGCGGCCATCGATCCGGCCTCCGGCGAAACCCTGTGGAGCTTTGACCCGGTGTTGTACGTGGACGGCAGACCGGCGGTTCACGGTTTCATGACCCGGGGTTTGGCCTACTGGAGCGACGGCGAAGAAGAACGCTTGTTTTACGCCTCAGGCCGAACCTTCCTGCTCTCTATCGATCCGAAGACCGGCCGGCCGGATCCGGAATTTGGCAACGCCGGCAGGGTTGATCTGAAAAAAGGACTCGGCCGCACCATCGATCCCAGCCTCTATGCGGTGAGTTCACCGCCGATAGTGGTTGGCGACGTGGTAGTGGTAGGTTCCGCCATGACCGAGGGCACCGACTTCCGGGAAGCACCACCGGGGCATGTGCGCGGGTATAATGTGCGCACCGGCGCCATGCAGTGGATATTCCACACCATCCCCCAACCTGGCGAGTACGGCGCCGACACCTGGCCAGATGACGCCTGGAGAGTTACCGGCGGCGCCAATGTCTGGACCCTGATGAGCGCCGACGAGGAACTCGGTTATGTTTACCTGCCTGTGGGTACGCCAGTCCCGGACTATTACGGCGGCCATCGCCTGGGTGACAACCTGTTTGCCAATTCACTGGTGGCTCTCGATGCCCGCACCGGGGAACGGATCTGGCATTTTCAATTTGTGCACCATTCGGTATGGGATTACGATCCGCCCGCCGCCCCCAATCTCATCGACATCGTTGTCGATGGCCGTCCGATCAAGGCCGTCGCCCAAATCACCAAGCAGGGCTTTACCTTCGTCTTCGATCGCGCCACCGGTGAGCCCGTCTGGCCCATTGAAGAGCGCCCGGTGCCACAGTCAATCGTGATCGGTGAGCAGACCGCGCCCACCCAACCCTATCCCACCAAGCCACCGCTATTTCTGACTAACGGGGCGACCGAAGATGATGTTATCGATTTTACGCCGGAGTTACGGGCCCAGGGTCTGGAAATCTTTCGTCAGTATCAGGCCGGACCGCTGTATACGCCGCCGACACCGGGTGACAATATTATTCGACCCGGCTGGAGTGGTGGCGCCAACTGGTGGGGTGCCGCCTTCGATCCGGACAGCGGGCATCTGTTCGTACCGAGCTGGGCGCATTTTTCCCTGGTGCATATCAATCCGCCGCAAGATCCGGCATCGGACCTGATGATTCGACCGCGGGTGCGCAATCTCAGTGGCCCTGCTGGCCTGCCCCTGTTCAAGCCACCGTACTCGCAACTCGTCGCCTTCGACATGAATGCGGGTGAGAAGCTTTGGGGCGTACCGGTAGGCGAGGGGCCACGAGATCACGAGGCCCTGCAGGGACTGGAACTGCCTCCACTGGGCAACTTCGAAAAACTCGGCGGTCCGCTGCTCACCAAGACCCTGTTGTTTATCGGCCAGGGTTTCGAGACCAACCGACTCGGCGTGTATGACAAGCAAACCGGCGAGGAACTGTGGTGGATGCAGTTGCCGGCTCGATTTCACGCTGCGCCCATCACCTATATGGTCGGTGGCAAGCAGTATATCGTGCTGGCGCTGGGGGGCGGCGTGAGCGGGGCCGCGGAGCGCCTGATGGCGCTGACACTACCCTGATGCTTGCTGCCGCCGGTGGCGGCGCAACGCACCATCACCGAAAGCCGTAGGACAACGCCGTTCGAGTCAGAGCCTGAGATATCCCCACAAAATACTTAGAGGATTTAACGGATTAAACTGAATGTTGTCTGGTTTCTTTAATTTTATTGCAGAAATAGCGGGATTATCAGCTGAAATTAACACTGAAATTGACAGGGGATTGGGAAGGGGCATTGTTTTGTAGTGACTAGCGCCCAGGGATGGAGCGCGGGCAGGTTTTTGCTCCTGCAAAACCTGCATTCCCTACTTCCATGTGGGTCAGCGGGCCAGGGATGGCCCACCGGAACGGAAAAATAATGCCCCTTCCCAATCCCCGCTACACACATCAATTACCTACAGCAAAAGCTAAATTTTGTGGGAATATCCTAGGCTCTGACTCATCCGTACAGGAAGCATTCAAGTTTGAATTTTCAGCAAATCAAAGATAAGGACAGCAGCGACAGGCTCGCCCACAAGCGCGACGAATTTCACCTGCCCAGTGGGCGCATCTATCTCAATGGCAATTCCCTGGGGCCGTTGCCTCGAAGCGCAAAACTACGCGCCCGGGAAATCGTCGAGCGGCAGTGGGGCGAGGATCTCGTCGCCAGCTGGAATACCCACGGCTGGATCGATCTGCCGTTTACTGCCGGCGAGAAAATTGCTGCCTTGATTGGCGCCGGTCCGGAGCAGGTGCTGTGTTGTGATTCCATCTCTATCAATCTGTTCAAGCTGCTGGCAGTTTGTCTGCAATTGCAAACGGGTCGCCGCGTGGTGCTTTCCCAGGAGGATAACTTCCCCACTGACCTCTATGCCGCCCACGGCTTGCAGCAACTGCTTGGAGAAAATCGCTGTGAATTGAAAGCCGTTGGCGCAGATCAATTGCAGCAGTGTCTCACGGAAGAGGTGGCGGTGCTGTTCCTCACCCATGTGAATTTCCGCAGCGGCAAGCTGCACGATATGCAGGGATTAACGCGACAAGCCCATGAGCAGGGGATACTGGTGGTGTGGGACCTGGCCCACAGCGCCGGTGTGTTGCCACTCGAGTTGGACGCCTGGGGCGTGGACTTCGCCGTTGGCTGCGGTTACAAGTTTCTCAATGGCGGGCCCGGTGCCCCGGCCTTTATCTATGCCAACCGCAAACACCACGATAATTTTGAACAACCCTTGCGGGGATGGATGGGACATGCCTCGCCATTCGATTTCGACCCGGGCTGGGAGCCTGCGGGCGGTATTGCCCAGTTTCTCACCGGTACGCCAAGCATATTATCCTTGGCCACACTGGATGCCGCGCTGGACGTATTCGATGACATCGCACTCGGCGATGTCCGACAAAAATCCACCGAACTCAGCAGTTTGTTCTTGGCATTAGTCGAGAGTCGTGCCGAGTTGCAAGACCTGGTGCTGGAATCACCCAGGGATGCTGCCCAGCGTGGCAGCCAGCTGGCCTTTTCACATCCCCAGTCCTACGCCATCTGTCGCGCCCTGAATGCCGAAGGCGTCATCGCCGACTTTCGCAGCCCTGACTTGTTGCGTGTTGGCTTCTCACCGTTGATTCTTACTTATGAGGATATCTGGCGCAGTGTGGAAATTTTAGCAAAGGTGGTGGGGGAAGAAAGCTATAAGGCGGGTGAATTCAATCGGCGTCTAAAAGTAACCTGAAGCAAATTTTTGAAATAGCATTCTATGCAATGCCAGCCTGGAATCAGGTCATCATATTGATAAGCGGTCCGTATTACCTTTTCAATGCTTCGCTGTGCGTCGGCAATTTTATTGATTGGCGAGACAGGGATTTTCGATGACTATTGGCTTGATTGAGATCAGAGTCTACAATATTGCCACTGTTACCAATTATCAGGGTATTACCATGAACAAACTAATCCTGGGATTCGCGTCGCTGACATTGTCAGTAGTCTTCAGCCTGGCTAACGCCGCAGACGGGCCATTGCTGAGCTTGCCACTGCCCGAACTGGCGGCCAATCAAGAGATGAGGGTGGTGGAGGTCAACCTAGCTCCCGGGCAGGAGTCCTCACCACATCGCCACAATGCCTACGTCTTCGTTTACGTGCTCGAGGGTACGGTAAACATGCAAGTCGCGGGGGGCGAACTGGTGACTTTGTCAGCCGGGGAAATGTTCTACGAGAATCCTGATGACATTCACACCGTTTCCCAGAACGCCAGCGCTACCGAAACGGCAAAATTTCTGGTGCATATGATCAGAACCATTGGAACGCCAGTTAGCATCGCTGAGGACCCTAGCAGGCTGTTGAATTTCTCCCTTATAAACACTGGGTTAGATATAATACAAAAAAACCGTGTGGACACCCACAAATTGGACTCAACAAAAACAAGGACTTAGCCAAGTATTTTTGTGGGTGTCCAATTTGTGTGCCCGTAACAGGACTTGGTAAAGGCCAACGATCTGCTGCCAATCAGTTTCTGCGGCGCTCGCTGCCTGTGAATGTAAACCGGCGATTGCTGCCTGTATCTGATAGAAGCCTGACTGCCGCAGCCTCAGCGCTTTTTGTAAGAGCACGTCTGCTTCTCGAATTTGTGATTTTCTCCACAGCGCTCGATCTTGTTTATCGAGAGTGACCAACTCCTGATTGTCATCAACTCTCGCGGTGGCTCTGGCATCATGAAACAGCATCAGCGCAAGTAAGCCGAAGTTCTCGGGATTGGGATAGGATCGACACAGAGATCGAGCTAGCGCAATTGCCTGGCACCATTAGCGCGCTGGCGATCTCTGCCAAGCTAAATCCCATAACCAACTTGAGAGTCAGGGCCAACTGGTTCTCGATGGCGATGGCAGGATGGCAGCACATGAAAATTAGCCGTAGTACATCATCATCGGGCCCCCCGCTTTCGACCATCAAATTTGACACCGAGGGATCGATCTCATCGCCTGCAAGCGGCTGCAGGCGGGAATCCCTCCGATAGCGATCACGAAAGCTATTCATGCCGGTGCTAATCAACCACGCCTTGATGTTATTCGGCACACCGTTCCTGGGCCAGGTTTCGAGCGCGCGTAGAATCGCATCCTGCATGGCATCTTCTGCCTGGTGCACCGTGCGCAACTTGCGCCGCACTGTGATGCGCCTGTATCCTCTCGTGCAAGAACTGCCGATCGAAATTTTCGTTGCGTTGATTAGTGAGGATCGATTTCATCGAACTACGTTAGGGCACCTCTGAATAATACAGTAATGTCTCAGCGAGTCCTGAAGCGTTCATTTGCAAGGCACACTTCGCCGGCAAAGCTTCCGCTCCCTGCTCACGCCCCTCACCTACATCCATGTAGGCGATGGTGTCGCCCTTGGCAAGAAGTGTAACGCCGCAAATGAACGCTTCAGGGCTCGCCCTCCGGGGCTTTCAGGCGGGTCTGCACTCCGCGTTATGGCTGCTTGAAAGGGGGTCTACCTTCCTGCGCAACCCGGCCTTGATTGCAAACCCGCCTGAAAGCCTGAGCATCACTGTATTATTCAGAGGTGCCCTTGCTACTACTGATCGAATACCATGATCGGACGGACTTCGATCGAACCCCATCCTGCCGACGGGATTTGACTGGCTAATTCGATGGCTTCGTCAAGGTCTACGCATTCGAGAAGATAGTAACCGCCCAGTTGTTCCTTGGTTTCAGCGAAAGGACCGTCTGTCGTCACCGTATTGCCGTCCCGGATGCGCACGGTGGTGGCGCTCTCGGTGGGCATCAGTGCGTCACCGGCTACCAGCTTTCCAGATTCCCTCATTCTTTCGGTAAAGGCGAAATAGTCAGTCATGATGGCTTCCTGCTCGGATTTAGGGCGCGAAGGTAGATTGGTTTTGGATCGCCCCTTCATAAATCAGACAGAGATATTGCATGATATTGGTTCCTGTTTTGTTGGTTATATCGAAAGCTCGCTATCTCCAGTATCGGGCTCGCAATTTCCAGCCGACTGTCAGATAGTGCGTTTTGACCACGGCCCGAGGCAAAGGTCATACACCATAGACGATCTGGGAACCCGAAAACCGACAATAGCGAAGCAAAAGGGATAAGAAAAGAGTTAAATAGTGCGAGTAGAATGGTCGGATAGCTATGGATGGCTCAGCTTTTCTCATAGATAAAGCTGTCCACTAATTTTTATTCAATATAGTTCAGATAAGTGGGAAGGGGTCAAATCTTGACTTAACATAGTTTGGGAGCGAATCCGGCCCTTATGCGTTAAGTCAAGATTTGACCCCTTAGACTTAGATATGATCGTAACCCTCGGTTCGGGTCAGGGTGGGGCGTCTAACTCTTCTATACTCAAAAGAACATCGCTCTTTACCAGGTCATCACATTTACTAAGCTTCACTTCCAGAAAGGAATTATCATCGGAACCGATTTGCGATAATTCGCGTAATCCTCTCCCAGGGCAGTCAATAAATCCTGTTCTTCCCAACGTATGGCCAATAAAATGTATACCGTGGTAATAATGGCGAAAGCCAAGTGAGCGAGTGTCATTGTCGGCGTAGCCCAGAAAGCGAAGAACCAGCCCATATACAGCGGATGTCGAATCAGTTTATAGGGTCCGGGAGTGCCGAATTTCAGGGGCGTATACTCTTTGCCGGTGAAATTAAGGTAGACCTGTCGCAGTCCAAACAAATCGAAATGATTGATTAAGAAGGTAGATACGAGCACCAGTGCCCAACCAAACCCGAACAGGGAATAGAGGATGATTCGACCGACGCTTCCCTCTACCTGCCAGACAATGCCACCTATGGGTTGCCAATAGTAAAACAACAATATCAGTGCCAGGCTGGATAATAGCGTATAGGTGCTGCGTTCGGCGGCCTTGGGTATGATTTTGGTCCACCAGGTTTTGAAGGCTGGCCTTGCCATCACACTGTGCTGAACGGCAAACACGCTCAACAGCCCGATATTAATGAGAAGTGCGATTATTAATGGTCCCTCGGCGCCGGAATCGATGCTCTTGGGTACCAGGAAATTTCCCATGAAGCCCATGGCATAGAGGAATGTTAATAAGAAGGTTAAGTAGGCTACAACGCCATAGAATAAAATTATGAATCTGGACATAATCGGTCTCCTGTTAATATTGTAATCAGAGTGCTCTTTCTACATCACTTCAAGAATTCCTATTTTGTATTGAGCGATTAAATATACTCCTGTCCCGTGCTTTGAATCAACAGGCGCTTCTCAGACACCGCCGGACGGGATTTGCAGCAATCGATTGTAAATAAGGCTGCCCCTGGAGCTTTACAATTCCATGATCTCGACTTTGCGGAAACGCAAGGTGCCTCGTCCCCACTGTAGAGCGAAGGGGCCACTCGCAAACAGGTTGTCGCGGACGTCGACGGTTTTCTCACCATTTAATTCCACAACCAGGTGATCGCCCTGCAGGGTGAGCAGGTAAATATTCCATTTACCACCGGCCTTTGGCCTGGGCTCAGCAACTGGTGCGATGTGGACGATGCCACCGGTGCCGTAGGCAGGATCGGGGCGTTGATCGTAGATATTCGCCTCGTAGCAATTTCTGTCATTGACCGAGGACGGGTCCTGGCAGCGCATGAAGATGCCGCTGTTGGCATCATCGCTGGCCCAGAATTCTATGCGCAGAGAGAAATCGCTATAACTTTCCTTGGAGACGAGAAAAGAAGCCCCATTACCCGCCGTGGCCTCAATGGCGCCCATCTGCGCCGACCAGTTGGCGTCCCCAAGAATATTAAAATTATCCATGCCGGTAGTGCCGTCTATCAGCGTGACCCACTCCTTATCGGCGCTATAGGCCAGGGTACTGGATAAGCCCAAGCAAAGCAGAAGGAAAAATTTGGGTAGAGCGGAAGTTTTTTGCATCGACTTGATTCTCACTAAGTGTTGATGAAAGATACTCGCGTAGCGCCGTCCTGGCCAGAATCCAAACGCATATTGGAGGCGGTGAAGGCATTAACCCCCTGTCTATTTAGGCCTCCCCAACGTCAACTAGATTCTATTCGCCACCTCTGTCCCTGGTGACCAGTTTTTGCACGCGCCAGTTGATCAGCTCGGCCACCCAGATTTCATCTTCAGAGGGGCAGGCGATGGCATGAATCCAACCAAACTCGCCGAGGTTGCGGCCGGGCTGACCATAGACTCCAAGCACCTCGCCATCGAGGGACACCTTGTAGATGCGAGAAGGATACAAGTCGCCGATGAACAACACCGGATCAGGCCCGGGTGTCATACACAGGGCATCTGGTGCGCCCGGAGCCATGGAGCCCCGTGTGCCGTTCGGATTTTCAGTGCCCATGACAATCTTGCCCCGTGTCGTGTCTACCGGCACATTGACGGTGAATTCACGAATGTAGTTACCATCGGCATCGAACACTTGGATCCGGCGATTGCCGCGATCGGCCACGTAGATTTCGTCCGCGGGTGACACCGCGATGCCGTGGGGCGTATCGAACTGGCCCGGGCCACTGCCAAGCGAGCCCCAGCTGGTTACCCATTCGCCGCGGGCGTTTACCTTGCCAATCCTGGAGTTGATGTAGCCGTCGCTGAAGTAGGAGTTGCCCTGGGAGTCCCAGGCGACATCGGTGGGCTGGTTGAAGACGTTGTCCCGATGCACCGGGATAGGCCAGCGCGGATTATTATTCTCAGGGATATCCACATCCACACCCATGCGCGATAGCCTTCTGGCCATCACGGTCTCGTAATCGGGTGGTACTTGAATGTGCGACGCCTCGCCTTTGCGGCCAAAGACCCAATCCACATGCCCCTCGGGAGTGAATCTGAGGATCATGTTGGAGCCCTTGTCCACGACCCAGATGTTGTCCTGGGGATCGATGCGCACGGCATGAGCATAGGACCAGGCGTTGAGGTTTTTGCCTATCTCGCGGACGAAATTGCCCTGGGCATCGAACTCGAGTAGTTGGGAAGCCGTAGCCATGTAGGCCGGGCCCACCGAGTTGCCGCGGGAGAACACGAAGACATGGCCGTGTGAATTGACCGCCACGCCGGCGATCTCACCGAAGTGGATATCGTTGGGTAATTTTAGTGGATTGGGCACCGATTCAAACGGCAGTTCCGGAACAGTCTGCGCGAGCGCCGGGGTAACACCAAGGCCGAGTAATACGGCTGCAAGAAGTAAACGTTTCATAATCACCTCTTTGGGGATTCAAGTGATGCCCGTGTGGCGGGCTGAGGGTGGATAACCCGAAAACTATAGCATACGGATTAAATAGGGTGAATAAATCGGACCTTGCTGATTTTATTCACTATCGAGATAAAGCCACACGCCATCCACTCGGATGAATCGTGATACCTCCTGCAGGAGGCCAGGCTTGCCCTCATCGTCCAGGTAGCGGGCCTCAAACTTCACCATCCCCTCATTGCCCTTATGGCGAAAATCCAGAATCCTCAGGCCCTGCCAGTTGAGGGTCCTTGCAGACAGAGACTCGGCAGTAAGGTTGCCTGCCGAGCCCGGGTGCCAGGTCTCCAGTAAATAGCCCCCATGACCCCCCAATGCGAAGGCGCTGTAGCGGGAACGCATCAGTTGCTTGACGGTTTTGGCTTTGCTGCTGCGTGCCAGGTAGGGTCCGCAACAGCTCGCGAAGGGCTTGCCGGAGGTACAGGGGCAGAGGTCTGGTGACATAGTGACAAATGGGGCCAGAGTAAATCCGCGGGAGATTTATTTTGACTCTGAGATATCTCCGCGAAGATATGGATAAAATTGTCGATGGTTGATGCGTGTAGCGGGGCTTGGCAAGGGGTACTGTTTTTCCGTTCCAGTGGGCCATCCCTGGCCCGTCCCGCGCTCCATCCCTGGGCGCTAGTCACTACAAAACAGTACCCCTTGCCAATCCCCTATCGAATTCAGTGTTCTTTTCAAACTGCAGGTCTCGTTGCTTTTGTAAGAAAATCGCAGAAGCAGTTGGTCATTGTCTCTCTGCTATTTTTTAAAAAAACATGAAGCTTGGGGCAGTTGCTTGTCTGCTAGTCGTGCCTCAAATATAGATAAGATCACGAGCTTGCGTCCTACACCTACACTACAATCAATCAAAAATGACACATCAAGCATTTTATTTCAGCCTAATCTCCCGATTTAACACGATATTTCTAGGCGATGTCTCAGACTCTAACCCTGCTGATTGGATTCGGTTCAAATGTCGATTACTCGGTTCGTATTTTAAAGTCCGAACCCAGGGCCGGATTGATGTAGTCCTCTGGCAGCACCCGATCGGGATCGGGACGCACACTCAGGTAGTCCACATGCACTGGAACCTCGAGCCAGCCGTGTGGGGTGCCGGCAGGGATGATGATGATGTCGCCTTCCTTCACGTGCTTGGCGATCCAATCCCCCACGATCAAGCCACTGCAGGAGGGGCCGTTCAGAACGTTCGTCACCACACCGTCGTCCGCCGACAGATTGCCGTTCATGATTTCACCGCCGGTGACCAGGGTACCCGAGCCCGATGCGATGTAATAAGTCTCGGTCTGGTGAATGTGCATAATGCCCCGCGCCATGCTGTTGCGATTGCTGCTGGTGACGCCACAGGGCCGTGCCGGATTTTGAGTGGCCCTGCCGCTGCCTCTTTCGACCGCGCCGCGGTGGATAATGCCCACCGAGAGGTTCAGCTTGCCGATATTGCGGCTGACGAGCTGCCTGTCCACACCGGGCAGTTCGTTCACCATTTGCCATTGTTCCTCGGTGATGTAAGTAGCGTAGGTCTGGTCATCCTGTGCCATCACCCCGGTGGAGATAGCTAGTACTGGTGCGACGAGCAGGAATTTGAGGTGCTTATTCATGGTGTTCTCCTTGTTTTCATCCTCGAAATTTCACACGAAGAGAGGACAAAGCTAATTAATTTCTAGTGGTGAGGCGGAGCCGGCTATCACGTTCAATTAATCAGAGGCCCCTTAACTAAATCTGTCCCCAATTTATGTTTTGCTTATGTGAACAGGTCAAACGACTCAAAATCGCCATTGAGTAATTCGCCGGTATTTTCGTGCCCGAGCCACTCCTTGATCATGGTTCGATAGACCCGGCGGAAATCCGTGGTATAGGGAAGGTTGTCGCCTTCCGTCAACTGGGTCAGGCTTGGCAACTCACCGTAGTGGCCGCCCTTCACTGTCTTGCCCACCACGAACATGACGTTGGCGGCACCATGATCCGTGCCCAGGCTGACATTTTCCGGCACCCGTCGGCCAAATTCCGAGAAGATCATCAGGGCGACATCGTCGGCCCGGCCGATGCGCTCTAAATCCTGCATAAACGCAGACACGGCGTCGGAGGTATAGGTCAGTAACCTGCGGTGCAGGTCGTTCTGGAACACGTGGGTATCGAAGGCGTTGTTGCGGTACGAAACATAGTAAATGCGCGTCGGCATACCGGCATCCAGCAGTGATACGACCTTGGGCAGGTCCAGGCCATTGACGCCATAGTCCACAGGCGAGCTGTAGTTAGACCAGGCCTCACGCACCAGCGCCGAGGCATCGTTGGCGCTGCGGGCGATATCCAACAGATAACGGCGCGATGGATTCTCGATCTCACCGACATCCGCAACCATGGCCAGGGCCTCCTTTTCTTGATAAAAGGATTCGCGCATGAATCGCTCAGGTGAGTCGAAGACCACGGGCACGTGCCGTTCGCTGCGAACCGCCAGGGATTGCCTGGCGGCGATGTTTACCAGGTAGTTGGCGGGTGCGGCAGGCGCCATCGCGTCCGCGAGACGACCGACCCAGCCATAGGCTTCGCCACTATTGGGCGCGGCGGTATGCCAGTAAGCCATCGAGGTAAAGTGCGAATACGACGGCTGGTCGTAGCCGCAGCCATGGACGATGGCCATCTTGCCGTCCTTGTAGAGGCGCTCGAAGCCAGCCATTCCCGGATTGAGACCGAAGTGGTCGTCGAGGATTCGTAATTCGTGCTTGGGCAGGCCGATGTTGGGTCGGTGTCGGTAATAGGCATCATCGCCGTAAGGCACCACCGTGTTGAGGCCATCATTGCCGCCGGACAGTTCCAATATCACCAGCACTTTGCCGTTGGTCGCAGCCTGCGCCGCCGCTGCAGCGACACGGCCAAACAGGGAAGGCGCGACGAATGTCGAGCCCAGGGTGCCAATACCAAGTCCGAGACCGGCCATGCCCCTTCGTAGCAGGTTTCTGCGGTTCAGCTTGCGCTTAAACGGCTCATCTCGAATCAGACTATGTTTTTTCATAACATTCCTCTTATGCGGTATAAGCTACTTAACCCAATTGGTATTCGGGCTGGCTCATGATCAGATGCAGCACCAGCCTGAGGGAATCTTCCATATAGGTCTGTGCGGAGTCGATATCCGAGGTGCCCAGGTCAGTATCGAGAAATCGGATTAACATCGCCCGGGCGTCGTCGCCCGGTGCGACCCGCATGAAGCGGGCGATAAAATAGTCTACGACTTCGCTGGTGTTCTCCAGCCCCTGTTCCATGACCATCTGGCTCAGGTTGAGTCTGGCGGTATGGCGAGGAATCGGCTTCACCCGCTCGAGAGCCATCTGCCAACCGCGAAAGCTGCCATAGCGGGTATTGAAGTCTTCATCACGGTCGGCCAGCATGTTGGATTCGGCCATGATTCGACCATCACCCAGGGAAGATGGTTGCGTCGCCGAAGTGATGTCCATGCCCTGGCGAATGCGATTGGAGACGCTCTGGATTTCCCTGCTGCCGTTGCGTCGGTCCGGGGGGATAAAGTTGATATCCGGGAACAGCACATCCCGTGCAAAATTACCTCTCTCCAGCAACAGCCCCGGTGTCACCCAACTACGACCTCCGGCCCATCCCGCAACCGTCGGCGGGCGGAACAGCGACTGGCTCAGGGCGCCGGTGGCGCGGTTGAAATCCGGCACACCAGGCACGGTATCCAGACCGAGTTTCCGATAGGTGGAGATGGCCAGTTGCACCGGAGATTTAATCTGGCTGCCGACGGATGCGGCACTGTAGAAATCCTTCGACATGAAGAGGGTTTCAAGCAGCACGGCCACCTCGTAGTCTGCATCTCTCAAAATACTACCCAGCTCGGCCGCAAGTTCCGCGCCGAGCTCCTGGCGCACGAAGTAGCGGTAGATCTTGCCGGCGATATACTCGGCAGTCACCGCTTGCGCCATGATGAGGTCGATAATTTCCACACCGTCGAAGTTTCCGCTGTGGCCAAGAAACGTTTTCGAATCACCGTCATGCAGATCTGCGTTGATCACGAAATCGAGATCGACGTAGTTCCAGCCAGTAAAGGCGCGAGCGGCCTCGCGGATATCGGTCTCGCTGTAATTGCCCACGCCCATGGTGAACAATTCCATGATTTCCCGGGCAAAATTCTCGTTCGGCGCGCCCTTGACGTTGACGCCGGCATCGAGGAAAGACAGCATCGCCGGATCCTGGGCAATCGCCACCATGAGGTCGCGGAAGCTACCGGTCCCCATTTCATGAAATAGCTCCAACTCCATCAGCAGTTTGCGATAATCCCGGACCTTGCTCTCGTTGATCGCGAAATGCCCGTGCCAGAACAAGGCCATCTTTTCCTGCAGGGGACTGTTGGACGCGACCATCCGGTTTGCCCACCAGTAGGCCACGCGATTGGTTTCCAGCACGCTGGCACGCAGCCAATAGAAGAACTTGTTTACCACCGGTTGCAGCCGACGGTTGCCGCTGGCCTTGACTTTGATTCCCAGGGCCTCGCCGGTGGCCTTGGCCAGCTCGGTGGTAGCGGGTCGGCTAGGCGGAAAGGGTTCCAGCCCGGGATCATGAATACCGGAATGTTCGAACGGCAGTAGATGAGAGTTGTCGACGCTATCGAAATAAACCAGGCTACGGACCGCCGCGGCTGGCGACATTGCAGCGAGGAGTTCTATCTGCTCAGGGGTGCCGCCGAAGCCGGCCCGTTCGAGCAGGTGCGCGGCCCGGTCGTAGTTCCAGGCGCTCGCCGCAATCGGCGCGAGATCGTCCTGCCACAACCTGGCCTGGGCTTGCTGTGCAATGCCCTGCGCGGACGCCAGCGCCGTCATCAGTGCGACGGTACTGAAGGCAGTTATCCATTTCAGTCCTCGAAGCATGGGGAATCTCTCCAATTGTCACTGGGATCACATACTTTATGCTAATTCCGCAGGGTTGGGAATAAAATAAGAGACCCGGCAGAGCGCTTTAAAGGGGGACAGTTCTGTGCAACTGTTATAACTTCGATGAATCTGTCCCCTGCCGAAGCAGAAGGAGATTTCCATGCGAGCGATGATTTCAAAAATTACCCTGCTGGTGGTGTTCGGCTACACCGCTGCAGCCGCTGGACAGTCCGCTGGACTGGATCGATTCGATACCGTCTCGGCCGCTTCAAACTTTGCCGAAGCCATCGCCCAGGCCCGGGAAGAGATTCAAGTATTGATGGACGCCGGGGCGCCGGGGGTGTCAATTGCCGTGGGTGTTGACGGGCAGCTGATCTGGGCGCAGGGCTTTGGTTATGCCAATGTTGAGTTCAGGGTGCCGGTGACCCCACTGACCAAGTTTCGCATCGGCAGCGTGTCAAAATCCATGACCTCTATCGCCATGGCCTTACTCTATGAGCAGGGTGTTATCGATTTGGATGCCCCTATCCAAGCCTATCTGAGCGAGTTTCCAGTGAAGGAAAAGGGGCCGATTACCTTGCGTCTATTGGCTTCACACCGGGCCGGCGTGCGTCACTATTTGCCGGACGGGTCGGATAACTTCATCACCAAACACTACGACGACGTAGTGGATGCCCTGGAAATCTTCGCCGACGATCCGCTGCTGGCTGTTCCCGGTGACGAGTACGCCTATTCCAGCCACGGCTATGAGTTGTTGGCGGCGGTGCTGCAGGAGGCCAGCGGCCAGGATTTTCTCAGTCTCATGCGGGAGCGGGTCTTCAGCCCACTTAATCTGATCGATACAGTTGCCGATCACACCGATTACATCATCGAGAACAGAGCCTCCCCCTACACCAGGCGCGATGATGGCCGCCTTCGCAATGCACCCTACGTGGACAACAGTTATAAGTGGGCCAGTGGCGGATTTATCTCCACTCCCTCGGACCTGGTGAAGTTTGGGTTTGGCGTATTTAATAGCGGCATTATTAAGGCTGAAACCCTGGCACTGCTACTGGCGCCTCCGCTGTTGCCGAACGGCACCATCGCGGATCAATCCTATGGTCTCGGCTGGGTAAGTTTTACTGAAGACGGCGCCTGGGTTGGTCACACCGGTGGATCGGTGGGTGGCAATACACTGTTTATGGTACATCCCGAGCAAAACGTCGTCGTTGCGGTGATTTGCAATCTCACCGGCTGTCTCGGTGCCAATCGGAATTTACGGGATATCGGGAATCTGTTTCTGGAGTAGGGAGTGGATAAGGGGACCGTGCCCTATCTGTCGTGAGTGAAGGAGAAAAGCGCATCGAGACAAAGCCTGGCGGCGCAGCTATCCGTAAATTTGCCCTGCCTTCCCTGCTTGGCATCCTGACATTTTTGACACCTGTTCGCGTGGATGGAGACTGGACCATCCTCATGGGTCTGATTGCCGATACCGGGAGAGATTTGGTGGGCGCAGGGATGCCATGGGTCGTCTACGGTTTATTGTGCGTCAGCGCAACCGGATCGGTGGTCGCGAAAACACTGGGACGTAATCGACTGGCAACAGGATCACTGTCCGCCAGATTATTTCAGGTCGCGCCAACCTGGGTAGTATTGCGGCTCGCCGGATTCATCATGGGCACGATGACGATGTTTCAGCTGGGTCCGGAGATGTTCTGGCACCCGAATACCGGTGGCACGGTGATGAACGAACTGGCGGTGAACATCGTGCCCATATTCCTGTTCGCCGGCCTGTTAATGCCGTTCCTGACTGATTACGGCCTGATGGAATTTATAGGCACGCTGGTGAAGCGGCTGTTTCGTCGCCTGTTTACCTTGCCGGGGCGTGCCGCTGTCGATGCCCTGGCGTCGTGGATGTCTTCTGCCCCGGTCGGTGTCCTCATTACCATTCGACAATACGTATCCGGGCACTACACCGGCAGGGAAGCGGCGGTAATCGCGACGAATTTTTCTGTGGTTTCCGTACCCTTCGCCTTGCTCGTAGCCAACACTGCCGGCATCGGACACCGCTTCCCCGAATACTATCTTGCCGTGGTGATCACCGGGGTGATAACGGCGATGATCATGCCGCGGATACCACCGCTATCGCGTTTCAAAGACGAGCCATATGACAAGTTACATCCCCTGCGCGAGAAGCAAAGTAGTGGTGATGAGTCCCTCATTCGCGAAGCCATTGGCCTTGCGGCTAGACGCGCGGCCTCGGCACCTCCATTGAAAGAACAAATGCGCACAGCCAGTGGTCATATACTCGATATCTGGTTTGGACTGGTGCCTGCGGTGATCGCGGTTGGCGGGGCGGGGCTGATACTGGCAGAGTACACACCGGTGCTTGGCATAATCACCGCACCCATGGTGCCGGTATTGGAGTTCTTCGGTTTGCCCGAGGCATCCGCGGCTGCGCCCGCACTGATTGCCGGCTTTCTCGATATGTTTCTGCCGGCGCTGATGGTGGCGAATATTGACGCCGAAATAACCCGCTTTGTCGTCGCCGTGATTTCGGTAACGCAGCTCATCTACATGTCCGAAGTGGGTATCCTGATGATCAAGTGCGAGATCCCCCTGCGCTTCGGTCACCTGCTAACTATTTTCCTGCTACGCACACTTATCGGCTTGCCAATTGTCTTGGCATTTGCGCGATTCGTTGTCTATTGAGAGGAAGTGACAATCCTTCGCAGTAATGTGAAGCAAGTTTTACTCTGAATGAATAATTGCGTTCGAAACGCCTGACAATGACCTATGCTGCCAGTAGGAGTGAGGACTAACCTGACAATCTAATCACATCGCCCGCCAACGCAATTGCAGGATGAACGTAGTCATAAGCTAAGGCCTCCGCGACTGCCTCTATGGTCACCATGCCGTTATGAACGTTAAGACCATTCATCAGGTGCGCATCATTTGCGAGCGCCGCATTAATGCCCTGATCAGCGAGTGCAATTACATAGGGTAGGGTGGCATTGGTCAGTGCGAGAGTAGCGGTACGCGCTACGCCACCAGGCATATTTGCCACACAGTAATGGATTATGCCGTCGACAATATAGGTCGGATTTGTATGGGTGGTGGGTTTGCTAGTCTCGAAACATCCGCCCTGATCGATCGCCACATCCACCAGCACCGAGCCTGGTTTCATTAGCTTCAGCATCTCCCTGCTAACAAGCTTTGGAGCGGTCGCACCGGGAATCAGGACGGCGCCGATCACCAGGTCGGATACTACTAACTGGTTTTCGATAGTTTCCGTGGTCGAGTAGAGAGTACTCAAGCGGTCACCGTATAGATCAGCAATTTCCCTGAGACGGTTTAGAGAACGGTCGAGGATTGTCACCCTGGCACCCATGCCGATTGCGATGCGAGCGGCATTAATTCCGACTACACCACCACCAATAATTAGCACATTCGCCGCTTCGACACCGGGTACGCCGCCCAACAGGATTCCAGCTCCACCCCGGGCTTTTTCGAGGCAATAAGCGCCTTCCTGTACCGACATGCGACCGGCAACTTCGCTCATCGGTGTAAGTAAGGGGAGACCACCGCTGTCATCGGTGACTGTTTCGTAGGCGATACAGGTGGCGCCGGATGCCAGCAATAATCTGGTCTGCTCAGGATCCGGAGCAAGATGCAAATAGGTAAACAGAGTCTGCCGCGGGCGCAGCATTTTGCATTCTTCTGCTTGGGGCTCTTTCACCTTAACAATCAACTCGGCACGGTCGAAGATCTGTTTGGGATCTGCAACTATCTCAGCCCCCGCGTTTCGATACTGTTCATCATCGAATCCAATACCCTCACCGCCGCCTCGTTGAACCAGCAACTGGTGTCCACGTTTACTCAATTCTCGCGCGCCCGCAGGAGTGAGGCCTATACGATATTCCAGATTCTTGATTTCTTTGGGGACCCCAATCAGCATGATTACCCTCCTACCGGTACTGAGTTGTGTTCTCGGTTACCAAAGATTATATAAAAGAAGCCACAGAACAATTTACTTATTTCTTTGTAAATATTAACAAAAACAGAATATAATCCTGTCTAATTAGACTATTACAGAATAATATACTGATACCATGCAGTTACTCGACAAATATGAGCTAGACAGCATCGATAGGAAAATCCTCCGAGAGCTACAAAAAGAAGGGAGAATTACCTATGCAGAACTGGCCAGGCGAGTAGGCCTATCCACCAGTCCCTGCCTGGAACGGGTTAAGCGCATGGAGCGCGGGGGGGTCATCAGAGGCTACACTACCTTACTTAATCCGGCTCGCTTGGGTGCCAATCTGGTAGTCTTTGTACAAATCCGACTGCAGCGAACATCCCAAGACATCTTCGAGAAATTCAAACATGCAGCGATCGATCTGGAAGAGGTGCAGGAGTGCTACCTGGTTTCCGGTAACTTCGATTACTTGATTAAAGCGCGCGTGCCCGATATGGACGCCTATCGGAAATTGCTGGGAACTACGCTGCTGACATTGCCTGGCGTTCAGGAATCAACCAGCTATGTGGTGATGGAACTGGTGAAAGAAACAATGAATATTCCCATTCCCCATTAACGGGAGCACGATCATGATAACTGGTAAGTGTGCATGCACCATGGTGCAGTACGAAGTGCAGGCGGAGCTTTTGGATCTGTGCCACTGTCATTGTTCGATATGCAGGAAGATCCACGGTGCTGCGTTCGCTACCTGGGGCGGAATTGCTCGTGACAAATTTACTTTTGTGTCTGGTGGAGACAGCGTAAAAACTTATGCATTTTCTGAAGATTCAGACAGTATCTTCTGTGGCAACTGTAGTTCTACTTTGCTGGTAGACTACAAGCCGGATGCCGAGTTGCTTTACCTTGCGATGGGTACCATCGACGGTGATGTGAAATGTCCGACTGGTTTTCATCAATACGTAGGCTCCAAGGCCCCTTGGTTTACTATCTGTGACGAGTTGCCACAATACAGTGAAGAGCCAGATGCAGAGGTGCCCTAGTAGTATTTGGTAAATTGGTCGAGGTATCCCAAAGGAGAGGGATGAAAATAGAATTACCGAAATTTATTGCAACATCGGTGGTGCGCGGCAGTAAAAAAGGCGAGAGTCATGGCGGTGTCTTTACCCTCGATTTTGAACGCCAGACGGCAGAGCAGCATGTGGATTGGAACACCGGCGATATCGATTTCTCTGGTCGAGGTGCGGACCGGGGGCTTCGAGGTATTAGCTTCGATGGCGATGATATATACATTGCCGCGTCCGACGAATTGTTCTGTTACAACCGGGAATTCGTCGTGCAACGGTCCTGGCGCAATCGCTACCTCAAGCACTGTCATGAGATTTGCCGCAAAGACCGCAAGATTTTTTTGACATCGACCGGTCACGATTGCCTGCTGGTATTCGATATAGATGAAGAAGAGTTCAGCTGGGGTTTTCATATACAAAAACAACAAGGGCAGTGGTCCGGATTTGCGTTTGACCCGCTAGGCGAATACGGACCACGGGCTATTAACGAACAACATATCAACATGGTGCATGTTGATTCCAGTGGTATTTATTTGAGTGGGCTTCGTACCGAAGCGCTGCTGCATATCAATAGTCGTTATGAAGTAAATGTAGTGTGTGGCCTACCCGCTGGGACTCACAACGCCAGGCCATTTAACGATGGTGTCATCTTTAACGATACCGCCAGCGATTGTCTGCGTATTGTGCCCCGTCACGGAGCTCAACGAGCCTTTAAGATACGCAGCTACGATCCCGATGAGATTCGTTATGAGGGTATCGATGATTCCAAGATTGCTCGTCAGGGATTTGGGCGGGGCCTGTGTGTTGTCGATGACCGATTCGTGGCAGGTGGCTCATCGCCATCGACTATAACGCTCTACGACCTGCAAACCGATCAGGTGGCTAGCTCAGTCAATATGACGATGGATATTCGCAATGCCATCCACGGGTTGGAGGTCTGGCCCTTCGCTTGAGTCGATAGTCATCTTCAAGACGCAATTGATTGAGCCATTAAGCTCTGCCAAACAGAAAGGCCGGGATTTCCCCGGCCTCTTTGCTTTACGAAAACATTTGGAATGTGTTCAGAGACTAGTTCCCTTGCCAATGATAAATAAACCTTAGCCCGAGTTCTCTGGGACGGTTAGTGGTATATCGAGCCGTGTGAGCTCGCCCATCCTGCGCGCTGGCAGCAGCCCATTCGAAGATTCCCCAGCCGGTTTGCAACCGGGCCCGCTCATCGGTGATATTGTTAAGAAATAGCGAAGCTTCCCAAGTGTCGTTGCGAATACCGATGCTGAAGTCGCCAATATCGAAGGCGCTATTCTTGAATTGCGGATTTGGCTCGTCATCTGAGATCGCACGGCGCTCCAGGTTGGTAAGGGTTTCGCCGTTATATGACCACTGCAAGCGGGCATAACCGCTACCGCCTATTGCGGGCATCGGCCAGGTATAAGTCGCCCATGCGGCCCCGTTAAAATCTGGCGAGAGAGGCAATTTCTGACCCGAGACAACATTGTCGAGGCCGTCACCGGTCAGATCCAATCCCGAGTCTGTTTCCGCATTCAGCCACTGGCCATTGAAGCCTACCAGGAGGCTGTCCGAGACTGCCCAATCCAGTTCTATTGAGGCGCCGGTGATAGATGCATCACCACCATTAGCGATTACATTCTGCCAGGGTTGTCCACAAATATTAGCAATCACGGATGGGCCAT
>JADFIJ010000108.1 GCA_022566775.1 Pseudomonadota bacterium
ACCCGATTTACTACCAGATCCTGACGAAACCCAGTAATGACTTTATCGATGATCTGTACTCCGATGTAACCCGCGCTGGCGCGCATATCGATTCCGCCTTAGAGGGCACCCCATTTACCCAGTTTCGTACACTGGCAGATAGCGAGACGCGGCTGCTGGAAGCGGCTCACCCCATACTCGCCAATGGCGAAGTGATAGGCGCGGTGGTGGTGGATCAAAACATGAATGGCTTGCGGACCTTCAGAAATCAGGCCCTGGAAACCCTGTTCAATACGATTCTCGGGGTGATGTTGCTGGTTACGCTGGGCCTGTTTTTTTCTGCATCCCGTATTTCCAGCCGGATACGCGCCTTAAGAAATCAGGCAGAGAGTATTATCGACGACAACGGCCGGGTTCAGAATACGATCGTGGCTTCGAGAAGCTCCGATGAGATAGGGGACCTTTCGCGGTCTTTCTCAAATATCGTGGAACGGCTGACCCAGCACACAAGCTATCTCGAGAATATGTCGTCCAGGCTCTCTCACGAGCTGCGCACGCCGGTTACGGTAGTGAGGTCATCGCTGGAAAACCTCGGACTGACCGTAAAGGACAAGGAGTCAGCGGTCTACCTGGAGAGAGCAGAAGAGGGAATCAAGCGCCTCAATGTCATCCTGACCAATATGAGCGAGGCGACGCGACTGGAACAAATGCTGCAAACTGAGGATAAAGAGAAAATTGATCTAAATGCTGTCGTTCACGGCAGCGTGGAAGGCTACAAGTTGGCCTACCCGGACCAGCAGTTTGATCTGGATATGGAATCCGGCCCTATCTTTGCCAATGGTGTGCCGGAATACATTGCCCAGATGCTCGATAAGCTTATTGCCAATGCCGTCGAATTTTCCTATCCAGATCAGCCAATTACAGTCTACTGCCATACATTGAGAGACCATGCTGTTATCAAGGTCTCCAATGCCGGCCCCTCGTTGCCAGCCGAAATGGGAGACCGGGTGTTCGATGCGATGATCTCGGTGCGACCGCAGGAAAAACAAAAACAGCCGCACCTGGGGATAGGCTTGCACATTGCCCGGCTGATCACCGAATTTCATGGCGGGCAGATCAGGGCGGAGAACCGGAAAGACCGGGAGGGGGTGACAGTTTCGGTGGTTATACCCCTGTTTTACCGTTGATGCCGTCGCCCTAGCAGGCTGTTGGCTTAGTCCTCACCGGTATAATAGTCGGGTGCATTCTCCTTGACGATGGGGGAATCCGTAGACCAGGCGTGGCAGGTATCGAGTACCACCGGCCTCGATTTGGACTTCGCCACTTTGGAGTCGGGCTGATTTTTCCGGTGACGGAGTAAGGGCCAGATAGTCTGCATCGCCACCGTCGCCATTGGAAATAGCAGCTCGGTCAGATGTGTGCAGCCTCGTACCCCACCCACCTTCATCCTAATTGCCTTGCGCCAGCCTGGGCCCATCTTGATGCCAATAATGGAGCTGTAATTGGGGGTAATGTTGGGGCAGAGCTGAAATGGGCCATTGTCGGTGATGGCGACGATATCTCGAATTACAAATTCATCGTCGATAGTCACCCGCAGCAACATTTCGTGCAAGGGTTCGCCCACTTTCACCTCGCCGCGCCAATTATTCTTAAAAGCATAGGTCTTGGTATCGGTCATGTGGGCTTCTATATCCCACATGCCGTCATCGCGCTCAAAACCACGATAATCGATGGCGCGGGTGTGCACGTGTTTTCTCGCGACAGATTCAGGAAACGGCATAATTTATCAGAGGCTCCTTGCCTGGAATTAAAAAAGTTTTATCTTTACAGATGAGGGTGACTACATGGGGGTTTCAGCGACGGCGCACTGCGCCGCCAAAGCCTTGATTTCTCTACAGTCTCGCGATTATAGCGTAAGAGCTAAGTTTTTGTGCCCCATACCCATGAATCGGGCATAATGTTTGGCCAATAAAAAGGGGGATCGGCCTATGACCACAGCCAGCGCGCGGCATATATTAGTAGATACAGAAGAGGAATGTATTCAACTTAAAGATCGAATAGATGCAGGCGAAGACTTTGCAGACCTTGCCCGTGCCCATTCCAACTGCCCTTCGAAAGCGCAGGGCGGTGACCTTGGGCAGTTTGGACCAGGCATGATGGCAAAGGAGTTTGATGCCGTCGTTTTTAGCGCGGATATCAATACCGTGCAGGGCCCGGTAAAAACACAATTCGGCTATCACCTCCTGGAAGTAACGAGCCGGGACTAGCAGGCTGTTGAAGAAATTGAACAAGGTTTCGACAGGTTTTGCGAACACACAAAGAATCCGATGATTACGTTACTGACTCGCCTGGCCAGCGCTTCCTTCAAATAGTCTTGAGCAGGAAATAATCCCAAATGAACAAGCTGCAATCTAAATTTGGTAGCGCCGATGCCGAGGTGGTTTCACGGGAAATTTGTCATAGTGGATTTTTACAACTGCACCGTTTGCAGCTTCGGCACAAATTATTTGCCGGCCCCTGGAGTGAAGTCATAGACAGAGAACTGCTTGTCAAAGGCCAGGCAGTTGGTGTCTTGTTGTTTGATCCTGCCCGCGAGGAAGTTGTTCTCGTGCGCCAGTTCAGAGTGGGCATGATCGATGAGAAGCAGAGTCCGTGGCTACTAGAGCTAGTGGCAGGCATGGTGGGCGAAGGCGAAGATCTGTTGGAGGTAGCCCGTCGAGAGGCCGAAGAAGAGTCTAATTGCAGCCCCACAAACCTGACTGAGATCTGTAGTTACTACAATAGTCCTGGCACCAGCAACGAAAGGCTTAGCCTGTTCTGCGGACAGGTCGAGGCCAGTAATGCCGGGGGTGTATTTGGTTTAAGCGAAGAACATGAAGATATTCAGGTTGTGGTGTTGCCGGTCAATGAGCTGTTTGCGGCAGTTGAATCGGGGCTGATTAACAACGCCATGACTATCATTGCAACTCAATGGCTGCAATTACACAAGGAAGAGTTAGTGCAACGCTGGAGATAGGTTTTCTCCGCCAGATTCAGGGGTGAAATCGAACAGAAACTTATTCAAAGAGAAGCTCGCATTAATGTGACAATTGGTTACAATTGAGGGAATGTGCGCGACAGGCAGGTGGACAGGGGCTGTTCCTCGAGTAGATGTAGGATGTTGGCTCAGAGATAGGCAGAGAAGCCGATAAAAGGCTAATCAGGCAGAACATTCGCGCTTAAACCGACGGCGACAGTGCAGGCGCCGAACGCAAGGAATCCATGCTTAGAAATGGCGAAGACCAGATACCATATTGATCTGATTAAGCAGATGGCAGAATATGATGCCAACTTCATTCGGCTGCTCAAATTATTGCCGTATCTGCAGGCTTACAGAGACAGGTCGTTTCTGGAGCATGCGCTGCGGCAAGCACCCCTCGAAGAACTGAATGATGGCATGTATATAAGCGACAGCGAGCCAGAAAAAGCGCTGGAAGGCCTTAGCTCCAAATTCGTAATTGCCGATCTGGAAAATAGTGCAGACAAAGTCACTGTTGAAATGAAAATTGTTGAAGCATTTAAATATACAACCACACTGGAAATTACACAGCAACCGGAGTTAAAACAGTGGATGACGAATCCGTCGATGCTGGTGCGCGTTTATCATGATGCCTGTACTGCAGAAGTTGTGTCTTACCAGGGACATCGAAATTTGAAACCCAGATATTCACGACCCAATCCTCAGATGTATCATGCGGATGAGAAGATGCAGGTTAATGCTTTTCTGGGTGAGTGGTTAACCCTGTGCTTGAAAGTTGGAAGAAGCGCAAAGGTGCCCGATAGTTTAATGAGTATTTGATCAGAGGCTCCTTAATCAATATCTCCAAGAAAGTCATGACTCTATTGACTCCACACAATCCAATCAACATTGTTCAAGTTACCGATCCCCATCTCTATAATAATGCGAAGGGCACTTTACTGAGAATGAACACGCAGGATAGCCTGGATCATGTTATCAAGTTGGTGCAGGAGACCGAGAGTGATATTGACCTGCTGCTGGCGACAGGGGATATAGCACAGGATGCTTCAGTTGAGGCCTACAATAATTTTATCCGCACTGTGGCTGTCATCGATGCGCCGCTGCGTTGGATACCTGGGAATCATGACAGCGCGACCTTGATGCTTGAAGTAGCGCAAGGCACAGACGTCGGTGAGAAATCCGTAAGACTTGCCAATTGGCTGGTCCTGTTACTCGACACCAGCATCGAGGGTAAGGTGCATGGCAGATTGTCTGAATCGGAGTTGGAATTGCTCGAGAATAGCCTCGATGCGGCACAGGGTGATAAGGACTTAGATCACTGCCTGATCTGTCTGCACCATAATCCGATTCCCGGGAATGCGGGATGGATGAAAGATTTAGGCCTGGTTAACGATGATGAGTTTTTTGAGATTATCGATCGATTCGATAAAGTTAACTGCATTCTCTACGGACACATACATCAGGATTTGGATTTTATGCACAAGAATATTCGCTGTCTGTGCACTCCGTCTACCTGCATACAATTTAAGGCCGGCGTGACCAACTTTGAGCTGGATAAAGTTAATCCTGGTTATCGTTCCCTGAAACTGTTTGCAGATGGCAGCATCGAAACCGAAGTGAGAAGAGTGGGCGGTTATGCTCTGGAAGCGGACTACGCCAGCAAAGGCTATTAAGGCACCTCTGAATAATGGTTCGATGAGCGCAGCGGCCACCGTACTCTATCTTCACGGTTTTCTCAGCTCTCCCCAGTCCAAAAAAGCACAGCAAACCCTGCACTATTGCGTGCAACGGGGCCTGGGAGAGAACGTCCTGATTCCGCAGATGCGGTTTGGGCCCATGCAGACCATGGCCGAGCTCAGAGCCTTGGTCGAGGCCCAGGACCCGCGTCGACTGGTGCTTATCGGAAGCTCCCTGGGTGGCTTCTATGCCACCTGTCTGGCGGAAGAATACGGGTTTCCTGCGGTCTTAATAAATCCTGCGGTGCGACCGTTCGAGTTGTGGCAGGAACACCTGGGGCGGCACCGAAATTATTATACCGATGAGATCCACACGGTAACAAAAAAACATATTGAAGAACTAAAAGAACTGGACAGATCTCAGTTACAATATCCACGAAATATTATGGTGTTGCTGCAGAGCGGCGACGAAGTTCTGGACTACACACAGGCGCGCGAAAAATTTAAGTTTTCAAGGTGCATAGTCAGGGAGAATGGCAGTCACAGCTATGAGGATTTTGCTGACGAATTGCCTGCAATCTTCGACTTTCTGTTATCGAGAATAGACTGATTTGACCGCGGAATCGCGCGACTAAATACGCTAGAATGAAGCGCCTGCAGTATTGAGAAAATCAATGAACGAAACCTATAACGCCGATGCCATCGAGGTACTTACCGGGCTGGATCCGGTCCGGAAAAGGCCGGGCATGTACACGGATACGACCAGGCCGAACCACCTCGTGCAGGAGGTGATCGACAACAGTGTCGATGAAGCGCTTTCCGGGTTCGCCAGCAATCTAACGCTTACCCTGAACCAGGATGGCTCGGTTGAAGTTAGCGACGATGGCCGCGGTATGCCGGTTGACAAGCACAAAGGCGAGAAGGTAAGCGGCGTCGAATTGATATTGACACGCCTGCATTCGGGAGCGAAATTCTCGCATAAGAACTATCAATATTCTGGCGGACTTCACGGCGTCGGTGTTTCCGTGGTGAATGCCCTGTCGAATTATCTCGAAGTAACCGTCAAGCGCAACGGTCAGGTCTACTTCATGAAGTTCAAGAACGGTGACAAGGCCTCGGAACTGAAAGTTATCGACAGGGTCGGCAAGAGGAATACCGGCACCACGGTAAAATTTCTCCCCAATGAGAAATATTTCGATTCGGTCAAGATTTCAATTCCAAAGTTAAAACACGTGCTGCGGGCGAAGGCGGTACTCTGCTCCGGGCTCAATGTCAGATTCATCGATAACACGGTCAGCGCGGAAAAGTCACAGAGTGAGCAGTGGTGTTTTGAAGATGGACTAACTGACTATTTGACCCAGGCCACCTCGGAATTTGAGACCTTGCCCCTTGAACCATTCGTTGGCTCGGTACAGGGTAATGAGGAAGCCGTCGATTGGGCGATTCAGTGGTTGCCTGAGGGTGGCGATCTTACCGGTGAAAGTTATGTCAATTTAATTCCGACAACGCTTGGTGGGACTCATGTGAGTGGCTTGCGCACCGGCCTGCTCGATGCCCTGCGGGAATTCTGCGAGTTTAGGAATCTGTTACCGCGGGGGCTCAAACTATCGCCCGACGATGTCTGGGACAAATGTTGCTATGTGCTCTCCTCCAAACTTCTCGAGCCTCAATTTTCCGGTCAGACCAAGGAGCGCTTGTCGTCGCGGCAGTGTGCCGTCTTCGTTTCGGGCGTGGTCAAAGACAGCTTCAGCCTCTGGTTAAACCAGCATACCGATGAGGCGGAGGCTATTGCAGAGCTGTGTATCAATAATGCGCAATCTCGCCTCAAAGCCAGCAAGAAGGTTGCACGCAAGAAGGTCACTTCGGGGCCGGCCTTACCCGGCAAGCTTGCCGATTGTTCCACCGAGGACGTGATGTCCGGAGAATTGTTTCTGGTAGAAGGGGATTCCGCCGGGGGTTCGGCGAAGCAGGCGAGAGACCGGCAGTTTCAGGCAATCTTGCCGTTGCGAGGGAAAATCCTCAATACCTGGGAAGTGGATTCCAGCGAAATTCTCGCCTCACAAACGGTGCATGATATTGCCGTGGCACTGGGAGTGGATCCTGCCTCCAATGATATCAGCGGATTACGATATGGCAAGATTTGTATTCTTGCCGATGCCGATTCCGACGGGCTGCATATCGCGACGCTGCTATGCGCGTTGTTCGTTAGGCATTTTAGACCGGTGGTCGAAGCCGGACATATCTATGTTGCCATGCCCCCGCTTTTCCGTATCGATGTGGGCAAGGAAGTCTTCTATGCGCTGGACGAGGACGAGAAGAATGGCATCATCGATCGAATCGCGGCGGAGAAAAAACCAGGCAAGGTTAATGTGCAACGCTTCAAGGGCCTGGGGGAGATGAATCCTCTGCAATTGCGAGAGACAACCATGGCAACCGATACGCGTCGTCTGGTGCAGCTAACCCTCGAAAGCGAAGCCTCGACCCAGCGCAAATCCGGAACATTCGAGGCTATGGATTTGTTATTAGCCAAGAATCGGGCACCGGACCGTAAAGTCTGGCTGGAACGCAGCGGTAGTATGGCGGATTACGCCGAGTAGTTTGTGACCTGAAGCCAATCGAATTGAAACACTGAGAACAACATGAATCAGGACATAACAGTTAATGCCGACGGCGTCGAACAGATCGCGCTGAAAACCTATACTCAAAAGGCGTATCTCAACTATGCGATGTACGTTATCAATGATCGGGCATTGCCGAGTCTGGGAGATGGCCTGAAGCCGGTGCAGCGCCGTATCATCTACGCGATGTCAGAGTTGGGCCTGAAAGCCTCCGCCAAATTCAAAAAATCCGCCCGCACCATAGGCGATGTTATAGGTAAATTCCATCCCCACGGGGATGCTGCATGTTACGAGGCAATGGTGCTGATGGCGCAACCGTTTTCCTACCGTTACCCGCTAATAGATGGTCAGGGCAACTGGGGGTCTCAAGACGATCCGAAATCATTTGCGGCGATGCGTTATACGGAATCTCGATTGCGAGCCTATGTCGATGTGTTGCTGGGCGAACTGGGACAGGGAACGGTCGACTGGAAACCGAATTTTGATGGAACCCTCGACGAACCGAAGATTCTTCCAGCCAGGCTACCCAACATATTGCTAAATGGCGGTAGCGGTATAGCAGTCGGGATGGCGACGGACATACCCCCCCATAATCTCAGAGAAGTGGCGCGGGCATGTATTCACCTGCTGGACAAGCCCAAAGCGACGGTGGAAGACCTGTGTAAGTATATCAAGGGACCAGACTTCCCCACCGAAGCTGAACTCATCACGCCAAAAGAAGAAATTGTAGAGCTGTACCGGACCGGTCGAGGTTCGTTAAAAGCCCGCGCCATCTATCTCATCGAGAACGGTGAAATAGTAATTACGGCCCTGCCCTACCAGGTCTCCGGCGCCAAAGTGCTGGAGCAGATCGCAGCCCAGATGCAAAAGAAAAAACTGCCAATGGTGGTTGATCTGAGGGATGAATCCGACCATGAAAATCCAACACGGATAGTCGTGGTGCCGCGGTCAAATCGCATCGACATGGATAGCGTCATGTCGCATCTGTTTTCCACTACCGACCTGGAGAGAAATTACCGGGTCAACTTCAACATGATCGGAATCAATAATCGGCCGCAGGTGAAAGACATCGCGACGCTGTTGAAGGAATGGCTGCAGTTTCGAACAACCACGGTAAAAAGAAGACTACAGTTTCGTCTCGATAAAATTCTAAGTCGAATGCATATCCTCGAGGGGCTGTTGATCGCATTTCTCAATATTGATGAAGTCATCAAGGTCATCCGAACGCAGGACAAGCCCAAGCCTGCTCTTATCAAAAAATTCCGAATTTCCCAGTTGCAGGCAGAAGCCATACTGGAATTGAGACTGCGGCAATTGGCCAAACTTGAAGAAATCAAGATAGAGGCTGAACAGAAAGAACTGGGTGCGGAACGCAAGGGTCTGGAACAACTCCTCAAATCTGCGATCAGGTTAAAAACATTTATCAAGAAAGAAATCCAGGCCGATGCGGAGAAGTTTGGGGACGACAGACGAACGCCCATCGTGGTACGAGATGAAGCGAAGGCATTCAGTGAAACCGAGCTGCTATCGATAGAGCCGGTTACCATAGTCTTGTCGGAGCGCGGTTGGATGCGGGCGGCCAAGGGCCACGATGTAGATCCTACCGCCTTGCAATACAAATCGGGGGATGGATTCAAGCTGGCGGCGCTAGGCAAGAGTAATCAGTTAGCAATTTTCCTCGATTCAACCGGGCGTGCTTACTCCATACCGGCTCACATCCTGCCGTCGGCACGGGGCCAGGGCGAGCCAGTCTCAGGGAGAGTCAACCCGCCCTCCGGCGCTACCTTCGAAGGGGTGCTTATAGGAGAAGATGACAGGGATGTGTTACTTGCCAGTGATGCCGGCTATGGCTTTGTGGCGAAAATCGGCGACCTGACCAGTAAGAATAAATCGGGCAAGCTAATACTGAGACTACCGAAGGGGAGCAAGGTATTGCCCGCGATCACCGTCAACGATTATGCCAGTGATCTGATTGTGGCAATTACCAACGAAGGCAGGATGTTGATGTTTCCCTTAAGCGATCTGCCGCGCCTTGCTAAAGGCAAGGGCAACAAGATTATTAATATATCCCCCGCGCGGGTAGCGGAGCGACTGGAGTTTGTTGTCGCGCTGGTTGCCTTGACCGCCGAAGATACCTTGACGGTCTACGCGGGTCGCCGTCATCACAATCTAAAACCAGCGGACTTGTTACATTATCGCGGTGACAGAGGGCGGCGAGGAAATAAATTGCCACGGGGATTTCAGAATGTCGACCGTATAGAACTTGTTAGTAAGACGCCGTTAAATTAATCTGAATATAGCGTCACCAGTTGTATGGCCTGGCGCTCCAGCAACAATTTAGCATCCGACATGGGTTCATAGCTGATGTAGGTAATGATCTGTTCTTCATCGTGGATGATGTAATATTCCTCTGCGCTCACACGCGCTCCGGCACCTGCATGCTCGAAGCAACTCTCGCTAATCAGCAATGCATTATCTGGGCACTCATCGCAGATCCGCCGAGTCAGATCGAGGGTCTTGCCGGTAAAATTATTGGTATCTTGAGTAATGGGTGAGTAGAGGCCGCTCACGGCTTGACCGCTGTGAACCGCCAACTTGAATTTTACCGCAATGTGGTCGTCGTCAATATCGGATAGATCTCCCACCAGGTAAAGGAAAAGCTGTGCTGTACAGATAGCATAGTAAGCCTGCTCCTCCTCCTCCAGTTGCACCGAGCCAAAATTGACGATGATCTCTCCGTCGGAACAGTAACCGACATGGCCATTGTAAATTTGGCTCACCTTGCCAGCGAAGAAATAGTATTTGTTCAGCAAGCTGACCAGTCGCTCTTCACTCAAGGTAGAAGCGAGGAAGTGAAAGTTGGCCATCTTGATATTCAGCAGGGTAACATCCTGTTTGCCGGGAATGGCCTTGAAACTCTGTGCGTCTGCTTCCGGTTTGCGATGACCAAAATTGTCGAGAAAAGTATTCTGGGCAAGAAATTCTGCGGTGGCATTGAATTGTTTGATGGCGACACTGATCTCACTGTTGTCGTTGGGCTCGGGGCAGGTTTCAATTTTCCCCTTGCGAATATTGCTTATGGAAAAAGCCAGCAAATTAATTGGAAAACTGATGAGATACCGGAAATAGGTTGTAGTGAGCGTGGCCGCCACCGCAATCAATATCAGAGTCGCAGCGATGATGAAGAGGAAATTATTGACCAGACCGACTTCTATATAGCTCAGGTCCAGCCTCAGTCGGATGTAACCGGCCACCGAATCTGCCAGCAAGATTGGGGCAAGATAAACGCCTTCGAGTGCATTCAGCGTAACAGGAAGGGGGATAATGGTCTCGACGGCTGTCTGTGCGCCAGCCGCTATAGCGACTATTTCACCGTCGATGTTTAATACTGCGATTTCGGCGATAGTTGAGTCACGGGTGATGCCACTGAGCACCACATTCATGCTGATCGGGTCATTTGCCAGCACCAGTTCCGTAAGTTGTATCGCGGTCTGTTGGGCCAGCGTCTGACCGAGGCTGTCTGCCTGCTGACGCAGTAGATTCTGGGTGTTGTATGCGCTGATCAACCAAAATACACACATGGAAAGCAACAGCAGTAAACAAACCGCGATGGTAAACTTTCTGGAGGTCCGGGAGCTGCTAACGCCAGCGCTCACAACTGGATCGGCGGAAGGCTCAGCTTGTGCCTGATTTTCTTGCAACAGTACCACTCTCTATCGGGGAGCCTCCGAACAAGTCTATGGCCCCATAAGTCTTTTTCGCTACAAGAATAGCAGGAGCCATCCACTTCCCCAATCAGTTTTCTCAGGGCCGGGAAAAGCCTTCTACAGGCTAAGAGTTTCGTCCTTGAGAAACTCGAAATTCATTGCGCTGTTCGGTTTATGCAGGCAGTAGCCCTGTGCAAAATTCACCTTCGATCGCCACAGCAGCGGCAACAAGGACATGTCGTCGATCATGGCCGCAATAACCCGTAATCCAGTTTCATGGAGTCGATTTATGGTGCGCTTGAGCTGTTGAATTTTCATTGGGTTCAGCCTGAGCTTCTCCAGCAGTGACACATCGAGTTTTACTGCATGTGCACGTAGCAAGGGCAGATAGCGAAACGGATCGGCGGTGCAGCCAAAATGGGATACGCATAGGCGAATATTGAGAGGGTTCAGCTTGTGACAGAAATAGTCCATATGGTGCTGAGCGATCAGCACATCGATTTCACTGATCTGAAATACCAGTTGCTCGGCAACTCGACCGAAATGGCTTATTCGATTCTCCAACCAGTGGAAAAACTTCGGACTGACCAATGAATTCTGGGTCAGGTTTACGGTTAATCTCAGAGTCTTCCGCCGATTTTGCCGCAGGATACAAAGGGCCTGCTCAATCACCCAGCGGTCAATGGCCTCGCCCATCGCATTCTGCACCGCGGTTTCGAAGAGAATGGCGGCGGG
>JADFIJ010000109.1 GCA_022566775.1 Pseudomonadota bacterium
GCGTGCCGGGAGCACAGCCAAGGGCTTCAGTCTGGTAGAGAGATGAAACCACTACCGGACTAATACTGAATGCCCGTAGGGCTTCGATGGCCTCGCCGAGCACGCCCACAATCGAGCGCTTGCCATAGGGGATATTCGAGCCGATGCTCACCACCGCGGTGACCGGCCCCCTGCCCTCAAGTGTGATATTGACTTGAGAGCTCATGGACAGCCTCCACAAACACTGCCACGTGCTCAGGATCTACTTCTGGTGTTATCCCATGCCCCAAATTGAAGACATGCCCTGGGCCGGCACCGAAGCTTTTGAGGATGGCGGCCACTTCCCTGCGAATAGCATCGGCGCCTGCATAGAGCAGGGTTGGATCCATATTTCCCTGCAGTGCGACCCGCTCTCCAACATGGCTTCGTGCCCTGCCGATGTCCGTGGTCCAGTCCAGGCCAATGGCCTGACATGCAGACCCGGCAATCGCCTGCAACCACTGTCCCCCATTCTTGGTGAAGACGATCGCCGGCACCTTGCGCCCTTCATTTTCGGTGATCAGCCCACCGATAATCTTGCTCATATAGTCGAGAGAGAATTCCCGGTAGGCAGCGCTGCTGAGGATTCCACCCCAGGTATCGAATATCTGGACCGCCTGCGCACCGGCCCGAATCTGGGCATTGAGGTAGTCGGTCACCGCCCGCGCCAGCTTATCCAGCAACAGATGCATCGCCTCGGGATGATCGTACAAAAACTGTTTGGCGAGTCGAAAATCCTTGCTGCCGCCGCCTTCTATCATATAAGTGGCCAGAGTCCAGGGACTGCCGGAGAAGCCAATCAGGGGTACCGATCCATTCAATTCCTTCCTGATGAGCGCAACCGCATCGGTGACATAGGAAAGCTCATCGGCAATATTCACATCGGGCAAGCTCTCCACATCGGCTGCCGAGCGAATGACTTTGCGAAACTTCGGCCCCTCACCTTCGGCAAAATACAGTCCCTGGCCCATCGCATCGGGTATGGTCAAGATATCCGAGAACAAAATTGCGGCATCAAAGGCGTAGCGTCGCAGTGGTTGCAGCGTGACTTCGCAGGCCAGTTCGGGATTCTGGCACAGAGATAGAAAATCTCCGGCCTGTTTGCGGATGGCGCGATACTCAGGCAGATAGCGTCCGGCCTGTCGCATCATCCATACCGGCGTGACATCGACTTTCTCCCTCGCGAGGGCTTTCAAGAAACGATCATTTTTTAGCGACACGGGACACCCCTGTCCTATTTATATTCAGTTTTGCCACGGGATCAAGCTCGAGAGCTAAACTGCTTATGTATTCTCTGGCAGTTTACCTACAGAGCCGGTTTCCAGCTTTCAACGTGGCTTGCAGGCACTCGCTATCGATATCTGCTTCGATAACAGCCTGTCCGATAGCTTTCAACAACACGAAACGGAGCTTACCCAGTTCGGCTTTCTTATCACTCGCCATGAGCTCCAGGTACTGCTGCGTACTTATGTCGCCGGGAGGCACTACGGGCAAGCCAAAATTAATCTCCAGAACCGTCCTCACCTGCTGGGCGGTTTGCTGTTCGATCCACCCCAGGCGCATGGATAGATCCGCTGCCATGACCATCCCCATGGCGACAGTTTCTCCGTGCAGCCAGGTGCCATATCCAGTAGCCGTCTCTATCGCATGGCCGAAAGTATGACCCAGATTCAGCAATGCCCGAACTCCAGACTCTTTCTCATCCGCAGCCACAACATCGGCCTTGGCCTCGCAACAGGTCTTGATTGCCTGGGTCAGGCAGGCCGGATCCAATTGCAGCAGCTTTTCGCAATTTTCTGCCAGCCAGTGGAAAAATTCAGGCTTGCTTATCAATCCGTATTTCAACACCTCGGCCAGCCCTGCTCTCACTTCACGCACCGGCAGCGTAGTAAGGACGTCGGTGTCCACAATCACGCACTTGGGTTGATAAAAGGCGCCAATCATATTCTTGCCCAGTGGGTGATTCACACCGGTTTTGCCACCCACAGCAGAATCAACCTGCGCCAGCAGCGTGGTTGGCATTTGAATAAACTGAATGCCGCGCAGGTAGGTCGCGGCGGCAAAGCCGGTGATATCTCCCACCACGCCTCCACCGAGTGCAACCAACACCGTATTGCGGTCATATTTGCCGGCCAGGAGTTCGTCGTAGATATGGGCTACGGCAGCCAAATTCTTGTGGGCCTCTCCGTCGGGTAGCACGATGGCTTTACAAGAGGATTCACCGGAACCTGCAGATTGTGCCGCAGTGAACGCTGATTTTGCCTGTTCCAGATAGAGCGGCGCCACCACATCATTGCTTACGATAACAACCCGGCTGCGGGCGAGGTAGGGCGCCACCAATTCCGCGCTGGTAATCAGTTGCGAGCCGATATGGATCGGGTAAGTTCTATCACCCAGGTTTACTACGACTGTTTGCATGGGGTAGTTCCAGAGTGTCCCTATCAATCCTGATTGGATTCGGGGCGCATCTTTACCATCCGATCCAGCTGTTTGCTAATTTCATGACTCACGGATTTAGGGTTCCGACGATTGGTATCAACAATGATGTCGGCTACTTCGAGGTATAGCGGATCGCGAATAGCCATCAGCTCACGAATTTTTGATTCCGGATCATCCGTTTGCAACAGCGGCCGATTCCTATCGCGACTGGTGCGTTCCACTTGTTGGGCAATGGAAGCGCGCAAGTATACGACCACGCCTCTACTGCTCAAACAAGCCCGATTCTCGGCCGCAAGTACTGCGCCCCCGCCCGTGGCCAAGACCACATTCTGTTTCGCGCTCAAGCGCTCGATCATGCGTATTTCGCGCAGACGGAAGCCACTCTCGCCCTCAACATCGAAGATCCATGGGATATCTGCGCCGGTCGAAGTTTCGATCTCTCGGTCGGAATCGGCAAACTCGAGACCCAGTAATTCCGATAGCGCTCGCCCTATGGTGGACTTGCCCACGCCCATGGGACCCACAAGAAAAATACTGCCAGAAAACCTCATGACACGGACACCAAAATCAGTTTCAATCGAATATTGTACTCGCCAGGCAAGTCGTCGGATCGGAGGGTTTTAATAATTCGGGCAGCTAGGGCACCTCTGAATTATCTGACATTGATGTCAGCGATAATCTTCGGCGTTATGAATATCAAAAGTTCGGTGCGTCGCGCAGCATTCTCGGTGCGCTTGAACAACCATCCAATATAAGGCAAGTCACCTAGAATCGGCGTCTTGGTTACTGTCGTCGTATTCTCTTCCCTGAAAACGCCGCCCAACACGATCGTCTCACCGTCATTAACCAATGCACTGGTAGTAATCTGGTTGGTGTTGATCGCCGGTATGGCGCCAGAGCCGGCTGCAACCGAATCCTGCCTGATGTCCAGTTTCATATTTATGCGTCCGTCCGGCGTGATCTGTGGAGTCACCTCCAGGGAGAGTACCGCGTCTTCAAATTCAGTAATCGAGCCACCAGCTGTGCCACCAGCCTGGGACTGATAAGGAATGCGCACGCCTGACTGAATCAGCGCAGTCACTTTGTCCTGGGTTGTTACTTTCGGCCTGGCGATTACTTCACCGTTGCCACTGCTCTCGAGGGCCGACAACTCCAATTCAATCAGTCCACTACTGCCGGTGAAGCCAATCGAAAAACTGCTGGCCCCTGGTTTTTCTACACCCAGATCTATCGCCAGCGCGTCTGGAAATGTAATGGAGCCAATGGGAATTGCGATAGCCGAGATCGCCTGTTGTACCAGGGCTTCGATCAAACTGGGATCGGTGCCATCCTGTAAGGCCTGAAATCGTGCGGCTTCACCGGCGAGAACGGCGTTCTGCATAGCCTGTTGCCGGGCGGCCCCGTTATTGGCTTCTTCGACGGTGGCGAACTGCGAGCCGCCATAGCGAAAGTTATTGCCTGACCGAGAGCCGGCGCCGCCCCAGCGCACTCCCAGGTCGCGACCGAAATCTGTCGAGACATTTACGATTCGCGCCTCAATGAGAACCTGGCGCACCGGAATATCGAGACGCACCAACATCGCTCGAACTTCTTCCAGTTTTTCCTCGATGTCGCGGACAATAATAATATTTGTGCGCGCATCCACGGTCGCCGTCCCTCGAGGAGACAGAATGCCTCCCGAGTTACCGCCTGCGGCCGCGGCACCCACCGGCGCCGGCGCTCCCGGCAAACCACCGGGAGCAGCTGCCGGCGCACCACCAATGCTGCCGGCGCCGGTAAGTATCAGCATAATATCAGCCGCATCGGCATAGTTAACCTGCACGAATTCGGTAAACAAGGGAGCCAGCGCCTGTGCCTGCTGCGCCGCCTCCAATTCGAGCTGTTCCTGTGCAGCAATTTCGTTGGCTGGCGCCACGTACAACACATTGCCTTCGAGGCGGCTGCCCAGGTTGCTGGTTCTCAATACCATTTCCAGCGCCTGATCCCAGGGCACATCGTCCATTACAATCGTAATGTTTCCGGAGACGGCTTCGCCGGCAATTAAGTTGAAATCATAGTAGTCCGCAAGTATCTGCAACACCGAACGAATGGGTATGTCCTGGAAAGAAAGACCTGTGATATCACCGGTATAAGCAGAAGTGGCATCGACGCCGACTAATTCAACGATAGGCGGCCTTACGCTAACGGTATACTGATTACCACTTTGGAAGGCGACATATTCAAAGCTGCCATCGATGTCAATCACAACCGTAGCTCGTCCTGATTGACCTAACACATCCACTGTAGATACTACGGTGGCAAAATCACTCACATCAAAACGACGATTCAGTTCGTCAGGGACCGTCGTGTTATCAAATTCAATATAGACCCGGGTCCCAACCTGTTCGATACTGCCTATCACCCGATCGCTGGACAAGTCGATAATTACGAGGCCTTCCTCATCCTCGCCGCGCCTGAATGTAATATCTGTAATCGAATTTTCTTCATCGCTGGCAATACCCGATATTACTCGATTTTGAGAAATTACCCCGCCCCCGGGGCCGGCGTCGTTGCCGACTCTCAGAATCAGGACATTACCATTAACCTGAGTTTCATAACTAACCAATTGATCCAGGTTAATGACAAGGCGTGTGCGACTGCCATCATCCAGCACCATCACGCTGCGCGCATTGTTAGAATCGAGATTGAAACGCTGTTGTGAAAGACTACTGTTGACACCGACTAGATCCAGGGATATGCGTGCAGGATTATCTAGCACAAAACTACGGGGATCAGGTGGAGGAGAATCGAAACTCAGGCGAATTTCAATACTATCACCGGGCAGGTTCGCAAAACCAATACTCTCCAGGGTGATGGATTGCTGGGCAAAATTTGCCGATGACAATAGTATCGTCAGAATGGCTAACGCTGCCTTGATTAGAAGAGAATGGAATCCCCTTGCACGACATTTAGATTTTGGCATTGCAACTCTTTTGTACATAGTTTTAACCTCAGCTCACGAACATTATTGCAACGTGAGGGTTTGTGGTCGTTCTACCCAGCCACCATTTCCACTGGGTACTATCTCAATAACCTTTACTCGATCGAAAGAAATATCCTGGATACGGCCATGATTGCGACCCAGGTAATTCCCCACTCCAACTCGATGGATTTCACCAAATCCATCTTCCACCAGGGCCTCGAATACGCCTTCGGTGGTCAGCATGCCAACCATGGAAAGTTCACTCAGCGACTGGCTCTCAAGTAATTCTCTTACGCGCTCCAGGTTTGGTTGCACGTTCTGGACCAATACCGTGCCTTCGGTAGCTACGATGACGACAGGCGGCTGGAATGGACTGCGCAAGGACGCAGCGCTATAAATAAACCCCTCGTAGGGAACAAATTCCGGTACTGGTTCTACCGGGGCAGATGGCCGCGCTATAATTTCATCGATAAAAGACTGTAAGTCGGTTAAATTTTCAGCACGGGAACACGCTGCCAGCACCAGCGACATGGCAATCAGCTTGGCTCCTCGTACGAGGATGCCGGCGTTTTCCCTCATGTTGCGAATTTCTACCACTTACTGTTCAACCTCATCCACATCTTTATACCGATAGGTGCGTGCCACGATGCTCATATCCAGAAACGAGTCATCCCGCGCCCTGATGGTGAAATCATGCAGCGTTACGATTCTGTCCAGACTCGCGACGCCGCTCACAAAGGTCCCAAAATCGTGATAGTCGCCAACCACGTCAAGGTTAATCGGGATTTCAATATAGAATTCTTGTATTTCTTCTGGTGGCAGAACCAGGTTGGCAAATTCCAGGCCGCTGCCCACGCCAGTGTTGGTGACATCATCGACCAGGCCTGGCACTTCTGTTTCCGATGGTAACTGGCGCAATAATTCGGTAAATGACTCTTCCATCGTTAGCGTCTGCGCCCGATACTCTTCCAGGTTAGCCGCAAGAAACGCCTTCTGCTCAAACTCGATGCGCAGATTAATTTCTTCTCCAGTCACCGTAGTTAACTCGATCTGCAGATTCTGAATATGGAAGAAATAACCCCCGGCGATACAGCTACTAAAAATAATCACGGTAATGATTGCTTTAACAGGCGCCGGCCAGAAACCAATGGTCTCCAGATCCTGGAGGTCATTCCAGTCAAATCCCCTAAGGTCATCTATAATTTTGCTAATAAAAGACATCTGCCCCTCTAGACCTCTTCTTGTTGATCTGGCAATTGCAAAGTCAGGGTCAGAGAAAACCTGAACGCATCCGACAGTGAATCTTCTGCGGAATCGGTGGTGAAAATTGTGCTGATATCTGCATCCTGAAACCACTCGGAATCATCCAGTCTGCGCATCAACTCGGTAATGCGAGCGTAGGATTCGGCAATTCCCTGAATTGCTATATCGTTGCCAGTTCGCTCCAGCGTCTCGTAGTAGACTCCATCGGGCAAGGTCTTCACTATTTCGTCGAATACTCTGACGATCACCGGTCTGGTCCCCTGCAAACCGGTAATTACATTCATCCGTGAACGAATGTCTTCCTTCTGCTGCCGCAATTGGTTTATTTCCGTAACCCGCTCATCCATTATCTGAATTTCAGCCACGAGAAAATCGTTGCGCGCAGTTTGAGTATCGATCTCGCCATTGAAATAACGATCGACCAGGAATAACAATCCACCGGAAATAACCACGACACCGATTAGAATTGAGAAAAATTCTCGCTTGCGTTCTTCCCGCAGCCGTTCTCGCCAGGGTAATAGATTTATGTTCGCCATTAGTATTCACCTCGCATTGCCAGACCGCATGCGATCAATAATGAAGGTGCATCATTTTCCAACATGGCCTTATTGACTTTTGAACTAATGGCCAAATCTGCGAAGGGGTTCGCCACGATAACCGGTGTGGACAGGCTTTCCTGTACCAGTTCGCTCAATCCTTCAATGGCGGCGACACCGCCAGCCAGCAGGATGTGATCTACTTCGTTGTAATGGCTGGAAGAGAAGAAAAACTGCAGTGTCTGACTGATCTGCTGCACCACCGTATCTTTAAAAGGAGCCAATATCTCGTGTTCGTATTCATCCGGCAAGCCACCGCGTTTCATCGCAGTTTCAGCTTCTACCGCACTGAGACCGAAGTGGCGCTGAACTTCCTCGGATAGCTGGTTGCCACCGAACATCTGCTCTCTGGTATAGATGGTTTTACCGCCGAGAATCACATTCAAGGTCATCATCACGGCACCAATATCCACGATGGCAACAGTCTGCTCGTCCTCAAGGCCAATTTGCTGTGCCAGCAATTTGAATGTTCGCTCAATCGCATAGGCTTCGATATCCACGACTTTGGCCTCCAGCCCACCGAGTTCCAGCGCGGTAACTCGAGAATCAACATTTTCCCGGCGACAAGCCGCCAGTAACACTTCAACCATCTCCGGACTGCGCTCAGACAATTCCTGACGTTCAAAATCTATTGAGACTTCGTCCAACGGATAGGGGATATATTGATCGGCTTCCACCACGATCTGATTTTCCATCTCAGAGTCGCTCAGCGCGGCGTTCATCTCTATGGTCTTCGTGATTACCGCCGAGCCCGCTACGGCTACCGCTGCATCTTTCGATGAGGGCTTGAGAATGCTGACCGCCCGGGCAATACAGTCACCCACGGCGTCAATATCGCTAATATTCTTTTCGACGACGGCGTTGGCTGGCAGGGAACGGATGACGTAATTTTCCAATTTGTACTTGTTGCCGCTGGGACTCAATTGCAAAATCTTCACGGCCGTAGAACTTATATCCACGCCAAGCAGAGTACCGGATTTCTTGCCGATACCGCTTATTCCTAATTTTGCCAATATATCCAGCATTTGAACTCCCCTGTACAAACTTGTGAGGTAGACCGTCCGTCCCGGTTCACCGCCCAAAGAGCATCTTGGGGCGGCTTTGAAAACCAGGGCAGAAACTCCGAATTCTACCTTCGGACAAACATAATACCAACAATAACAGCCGCTTAGCTAATTATTGTCCAATTATTAATCTTCCAGCTTTGAATATCGGCCGAGTAAAACTTTTTTATAGTTTTCAACTAATTATCAGACATTCAGAATAAACAACCTTAGTATTACATAGTGTAACAAGCCGGCCTGGAAATCTTTGAATCAGATCACGTTTAGCTCACCGGCAACGACACCGGAAGCCCCAAGGACGCCGGGCTTGGGGGACATTACCGCCATCTCGTGTGAAAGTACGGTGGATGGGGCAATATCGGCTAGATTCCTATCGATGGATTTGACCCTGGACCCTCTAGTATCAATCAGCGAACGCAACAAATCCACGTTTCTCTACTAATTATGGGATTGTTATTGGTAACCCGAATCTCTCTATATTTTGGGCTTAAAATGAGAAAAAAGCCCAGAATTACAACGCTTTAATGGATGCCAGGTGTATAATTATCGCTTGACCCTGCGCGACTTTCTGAAAAACACAGACAACGTGCCTGATAACCCATCACCCGCCCTTGTTCCAATTCATCGCAGGGGCCACTCCAGAGGCAATCGAAGGGTGCGATCGAAGTTTCAACTTATTGGAAAATGGGCTGCAATGCTGGCCGTAGCGGGCATTACCAGCATCATCATGGTGAGTTCTGCCGCCTATTTGTACCTCGCTCCGCTCCTGCCTTCGGCCGAAACCTACAAAGATGTGCAATTGGAGACACCGCTGCGCATCTACACCGCAGACAATCGCCTGATCGACGAAATCGGCAATCGTCGCAACCCGGTCACCTTCGAAGAGATTCCCCAGGTATTAACCAATGCGCTCATAGCGACCGAGGATGTTCGTTTCTATTCTCATCCCGGGGTGGATATACAGAGCCTGCTACGGGGATTCTACGGTTTTATTCGCGGTGTAAATCTGGGTGGTGGCAGCACTATCACCATGCAGTTGGCAAACAATCTTTCCTTCGATAGCGATAATGTTTATCTCCGAAAATTCAAGGAAATCCCATTTGCCCTGCAAATACAGAGAGAGTTGAGTAAGGAAGAGATACTCACCCTCTACCTGAACACTATCTATTTTGGCGCCGGTGCAGATGGGATTGGCGCCGCCGCCTTCGTTTATTACGGCAAAGCCGTGAGTGAGCTCAGCTTGGCTGAAGCCGCCATGATGATTTCACTGCTGCCCTGCCCGTCGACATGCAACCCACTCAGTAATCCCGAGCGCGCAATTGTCAGGCGTGAAACCCGTTTATTAAATATGCTAAACGAGGGCATGATCGACGCCGAAGAGTATTCGGCAGCGAACGGCGCTGCGGTAACGGCGCAGCGACATAACCGCAATATAGCGGTCCCCGCTCCCTATGTGGCGGAGATGGTGCGCCAACAACTTTACCAGGAATACGGTGAAGCAACTTATACCCTGGGCTTCGAAGTCACCACCAGTATCGACGGCGACAAGCAATTGGCCGCGAACCGGGCACTGGTCGAGGGTCTGGAAGTGTACTATGACAAGCGCCATGGATATCGCGGCCCTGCTGCTCACTATCCAGTCGATGACGCAGATCGCTTCGCCGGCTCGTCGAGAGTGTCGTCCACAGATCCAACAGCGTATTGGCTGCAGCAATTACAGGCGGTACCGGTTTATGGCAATCAGCAACCGGCGATAGTGACGGCGGTAGAGCAGCGCCAGTTCAGCGCCCTGTTGAAATCCGGAGAGACTGTTAGCGTGCCCTGGGAAGGCATGAGTTGGGCCTACACCTTCAGGAGTCGAAACGAAGCCTGGCCGCCGCCACAAGAAGCTGCGGATGCGGTTCAGATCGGCGACTTGATTCGAGTGAAGCAGGGTCAGCAACATTGGGAGTTAGGCCAGGTGCCGGATATCCAGGGCGCCCTGATCTCATTGTCGCCATCCGATGGTGCCATCCTGGCCCTGGTGGGGGGCTACGATTTTCGCCATTCTCAGGTTAATCGAGTCTTGCAGGCAAGGCCTCCTGGATCCAATTTTAAACCTTTTCTTTATGGCGCCGCCCTGGAACATGGCTATTCACCTGCCAGCACCATTAACGACGCACCGATTACCCGCGGCAACTACCGCCCAAACAACTACGACAATAACTTTCTGGGTCCGATCACCCTGCGTTATGCCTTGAAGGAATCACGCAATGTGCCGGCGGTACGTCTCTACGATCAACTGGGCTCCAGCAAAGTGCTGCCATTCGCCGCCAAATTCGGATTTCAAACCCAAAATTTCCCCCGTGACGATCTGACCGTTGCCCTGGGCAGTCAGGATGTACAACCAATGGAGCTGGTTACGGCTTACGCTGTCATCGCCAATGGTGGCTACAAGGTTGATCCCTGGTTTATCAATCAAATCAGCAGTCTTGCCGATGGCCTTATATTTCAGGCCAATCCCAGTATTGTGTGCGAAGATTGCAGCCAACCCCATGATGAATCGGCAGAATTGATTGTGCCCGCCCCACGCATAATCGATTCCCGGATTGCCTATATTCTAAATTCCATGCTCCGTTCTGTAATCGAAGAAGGCAGTGGTAACCGGGTGCAGAGAGAATTAGCCAGGGGCGACCTCATGGGTAAAACCGGCACCACGAATGGGCCGCAGGAATTATGGTTTTCCGGCTTCAATCGGGAGCTTGTCACTACGGTATTCGTTGGCTTCGATACGCCAGAGCCCATGGGTGAACGGGAACAGGGTGCCACCATTGCCGTGCCGATCTGGATCGATTACATGAGAGCAGCGCTGGCCGACACGCCGGAGGCTACCATGAGTCGTCCCGACGGCATCGTCGATCGCCTGATCGATAAAACCACGGGTGCGGTCGCCACACCGGGTGATCCCAATTCCATGTTTGAGTACTTCAGAGTCGAGAACGCGCCGGAGATGGCCGCCGATCAATTACCTGGTGTGGAGCTTGACGAAGGAGCCAGCGAAGAACTGGCAACAGAAACAATCTTCTAGCAGGGTATTAAAACCCGTCATCAGCACGGTCAGGAATGCGAAAAAGCGGAGTCTACACGCAATAAATGCGCATTTCGAGCCAATTTTTAGCGCCGGATCGGCAACTGTAATAGCTTTTGAAAAGCCTGCTAGGGCGCTTCGCTCTAAACTCTGCGACTACCAAAGCGTTTCTTAAAGCGATCGACCCGACCACCGCTATCGAGAATTTTCTGCTTGCCGGTATAGAACGGATGACACTCGGAACATACATCGATGCGGATGTCCTCACCCAGAGTAGACTGGGTTTCGATGACGTTGCCGCAGCTGCAGGTAGCCTTCATTGGC
>JADFIJ010000110.1 GCA_022566775.1 Pseudomonadota bacterium
TAAAATTCGGCAGTCTCAGAGAGGATGCGTTTACCTACGGCCCCAGGATGGGGATAAAATATTTCCTCAGCGACAATCTCGCCATCGATGCTGTTCTGTCGTATAAGTTTTCGGGCAGTGATGTGTTTATCAGTGACTTCGAGAGCGAAGATCACAAAATATCCTTTGGGTTTGGCTTGAGATTTATGTTCTAGCAGGCGGGGCCGAATTCAGGAAAAATGATCACCACGCCGAATGTTGCAGAGCAAGGTCCTGCCCGCAGGGGCTTACGGTCGATCCCGCGCTCATCGTTACACTTCCTTGGCAGGTCGTCACGCGACGGCAAGAGTGCGTCTGGATAGCGCAGTCGACGGTAAGCTTCAGTGCTCCGAATCGATCAGAACTTCCTTAGTTTTGACCCACCGGCCCCAGCGGACTCTCGGGACAGGCGTCTCGTTCGCTAGTCCAACTCAGATTGGTAATCAACCATTTCCCTTGCCGTCTTATTAACTGAAACGAATCGACGCCGCAGTGTGAAAATTGGCTGCCGACATGAAAATCGTAGGGTGCCCAAAATACCGCGATGTCTCCTCGAACCAGCACGGTCGCGTCCCAATACCTCTCCAAGGGTTTATTGGCGCTGGGACTGGAGAGCGCCGCAATCAGCTCATCGTAGTTGCGAGTACTAAAACGTGAGCTGCCATCGGCCTCAACACTGGCAGATATATTGAGTGACCCGGGGACAGTGAGCGCTTCCAGGCTCTCGCGATCCCGATTCGCCAGGGCTACAAAAAAAGCATCGACGGTGGCGAGTATCGACGCTTCATCGGGATCGGATTGTGCACGGGCGAAGGGCGATAACACGATGCAGCAAACTAACAATAGATTTTTTCCGCTTTTAAGCATTCGGTGAACTCCTGCTGTCACTATTTAGTTGATGGATGGGTCCGCAGTCTAAGCATCTTTAATGTCTGATTGAGTTATTAGTTTTCAAATTCCACCACCTCGAAGATACTGCTGAAGTCGTCGGTCCAGAGGGGCCCCGGTGTCGGCATCGGTTCCTCGTCCTGATGTACCGCCTCGGTGTGGAGGAAAGCCTGATTATTCGTCAACAGTACCCAATCGGTGGAATCGACGAAACGGCTATCGTTTGAATAATTCTCGATGTAGATCGCATGCATGCCCGCGGCTTCGGCAAGGCGCGCCACGATGGGAATCAGGTCCACATAACGGTTGGTGAGGTGGAGGGCGAGGATGCCGTCTGGCTGCAGATGTCGGAAGTAGGTTTGAAAACTTTCCTGAGTCAGCAGGTGTATGGGGATGGCATCACTGCTGAAGGCATCGATGGCGAGAATGTCGAATTGCTGACCCTCACCGGAGCTGAGTTGGCGCTCGAGCACGATGCGCGCATCCCCCGGGAAGACTTGGATATCTGCCCCTCGAGAGATTGCATCCGCCAGGAAACTAAAGTGATCCCACGCCCATTGCACCACCAGGGGATTGAGTTCGTAGAAGCGTATGTAGTCCGCTTTGCCCGATTCGCGCCTCACCACGTAGGATTGATCTGCTTGTTCTGGATCGATGCGGGTGTTGGCATAGGCGGCCAGGGTTCCCACGCCCAGGCCAACGACACCGATGCGGAATTGACGGCCTAGATCGGCGCGCGCCGGATGATAGTTGATGGCCACGCCAATCCCCGTCTCGGGTCCAAAGTACGTGGTTGGCCAGGTCGGGTGTTGCTGCAGTTGTATGCCGTGACGGATGCGGCCGTGGGTGAGGGAAAGCCGATGGCCGGAGCCGCCGACACCTCGCTCCTTGATCGCGAGTGTGCCGTAGAAGTTACGCCCCTGCTCGACCATGCGGCGCTCGGTTTCGAGTACCTGCCAGCTTAGCGCCCCAGTCAACGACAGCAGCCCTAGCGCCAGTACGGCGCTCACGGTGAGCCTGGCGACACCGCGACCCGAGCGCCACCACAAAGAGGGTGCTGCGTCTTGCCTGCGCCGCCAGATCTCGAGCACCAGTACCAACGCGGCAATGCCATAGGGGACGGTCCGCAGCATACCCGCCTGCCAGGCAGCGAAGGTCGCGGCTAAATTGGAGCTGGGATTGCCGCCGACCCAGGTGCCGGCCATGAACGAATAGGACGCGCCAGTGACGATGGCCGCCAGCGCCGTGGTCCAGCAGAGTCCCGAGAGCACACGGGCTATCCGGCCTTTGCCAGCGCTGCCTTCGCTGCGAAAAAGCCTGGGCATCTGCACGAATACTACCAGTGCATAACAGGCGACGAGGAGAATGTGGTACTCGTAAAGGCCAGCGAAGATCGCTGGTGCCAGGATGGCGACGAACACGCCGCCGAGGGCACCACCGGCGGAAACCATGAGGAAGAAAAACGTCAACTGGCTTGGCGCCGGACGCAATCGCGCCAGCTCGCCGTGGCAGCACATACAGCAGACGAACAGGGTCAGGGAGTATCCTAGCAGTTGATCTACGATGCCGAGATCGGTTCCCACGTAGAGCAGGCGCAGGGTGTTAATCAGAACCAGGGGCAGCAGCGCCGAGTACAAAGGTCGCAGGTACCAGCGATCGCTGTCGAAGCAGAGAATAAAGGTCAGCAAATAGAGACTGAGCGGGGCAATCCACAAGAAGGGAACGGCGGCGATGTCCACGGACATCTGGTTCGTCGTTGCCATCAATAGACCGGACCCGCAAGCCGAGAGTGATAGCCAGAGGAGGGCGGTACCTGCTCCCGGTCGCGCCGCCACCCGGCCATTTGACGACCCGACCCCGGCAGACTCCTCACGCGAGTCTGTCGGGGCTCCTGCCGTGCTCACCGTCGATCGATAGACCTGCCATCCACAAACCGCGCACAATCCGGCAAACAGAACGTAGCCGAAGGACCAGATCCAGGTCTGAGCCTGCAGCCGCACGAAGCGCTCGATGACGAAGGGATATGACAGGAGTGCGAGCAAAGAGCCGAAATTTGAAAGGGCGTAGAGACGATAGGGAGATCGGCCGGGATGCAGCAGCGCGAACCACCGTTGCAGCAGGGGGGCGGTGGCGGACAACAGAAAGAAGGGTGCGCCCACCGTTAGTGCCAGAATCAGCAGAATGCGACCGACCGGTGCATCCGGGCTCGTGGGTATCAGGGATTCGGCGGGTGTAATCGGCAGCGTGATCAGTGCCAGACCTAACAACAGGGCATGTACGATCGCCTGGCGCTGCCAGCTCAGGCGGTTAACGACGAAGTGAGCATAGGCGTAACCCCCCAGCAGCACCAACTGGAAGAACAGCAGGGCCGTGGCCCAGACGCCCGGTGTGGAGCCAAACCAGGGCAGGATGTACTTGCTGATCATGGGCTGGACCTGAAACAGCAGGAAGGCGCTGAGAAAGATCGTCATCGCGAAGAGCCAGACCCCGGTGCCAGGCCGGACCTGGTTTGCGCTCATGACTTTACCGATGTGCTTGTCTCCATCTCGACCCCCACCTCGATCCGCAGCCGCTGAGACCGCGTTCCTCGCAGGTGGTCGAGCAGCGTATAGATGAGAACAATCACCCCCAGCATTTCCATGCCCTCTTCGAGAGCGGTCCACATATTGTAGTGCAGTGAGTTTACCTCGCTGTCGGTGAAGTGCTCGACACCCACCGCGCCACCGCCATAGATCGCCCCGGCGAGCAGGAACAACAGGCCGGTGCGCCAGCGGTGATGCCACAGAAACGGTATATATGCCAGCCCCACGAGAGCGAAGATGGGCGCGCCGATCACCGTCCAGGGGGTATCCCCCAGCATGCTATTTACCCACTCGTGCATGCCCGCAATCTCGTCCATCGACAGCACGCAGAAGCCGATCCCCAGTATCAGCCACCATCGCTGCCAGGCTGCTCCCTGGGCCCGCAGGATTCGCGCCTGCTGTATCAGCAACACCGCAGCTACCAGCAGCAGTCCAGAGTTGAACCAGGTGCCGAAGCTCTCTTCTTCATCGAGATCGAAGAAGGCAAGCTGCCAGTAATGGAATCCAAACCTCTCCTTCAGTCCCAGGGCGGGATTGAAGTTCGCCTGCATGGCGAGTACATGGACAACGATCAGTAGCGCCAGAATCGCCACCAGGGTTAGGGCGACTCGTTCGGGGCGGAGGGAGTAACTAGTAAGCTGCTTCATGGGCTTCCCAAGGTATTACAAGCGGGCAGCAATGTAAAAGGATGGGGTCGATCTGTCAGTAGAGCGAAGGCACCTGTCGCGGTCTCCAGGATGAATGTGTTCGGTATACTCCGCCTGCGAAAAACAGTAATCTTCGATCCCATGAGACGATACTGCAGTCAAACTTGCGGCTGGCAGTGAAAGCCCCGCTGCAGCGCAACAGATCGCACTCGAATGATTCCCTTTCTATTGGAGGGAACATTAACGCGCCGCCGCAGTCGCCAACCACAGGAAGGCATAATTGCCAATGAATGATTCTGAAGGGCCGTCTTCGCCCGGTTCTTATTCCGGAAAGAAGGGCATCGCCAGGTTAATCGCCGCGACCGGTTATTCAATTGCCGGCTTTAAGGCGGCATACAAAAATGAAGAAGCATTTCGTCTCGAACTGTTTGCATTCTTTGTGCTGGCACCGGTTGCGCTTTTCCTGGGTGAGTCAAACATCGAAAAAGTCTTGTTGCTGGGTTCCCTGGCTCTGGTTCTGGTTGTCGAGCTGATCAATTCTGCGATCGAGGCTGTGGTCGATCGTGGCGGCGAGGAAGATCACGAACTGGCAGGCAGGGCCAAGGATATGGGGTCCGCCGCGGTGCTGCTGTGTTTGCTCCTGGTCTTATTTGTGTGGGGACTACTGCTGCTGTAGTCCCATGCCCACCAGTGCTTATTACCAAAGCAGGGTACATTCGTTACAATGAGCCTTCCCCTAATGTCGGATTCTTCCACGTTAGATGTGAGTCGTCCGATATCCCGTGTGAGGAGAACCAGCCGTGAAGCCAATGCAGATAATTTTGATTTGTCTGTTTTCACTTCCAGTTTTTTTGGCACACAACTATAGCCTCGATCCGAGTGCAATAACGACCATAAGCGCGCTAATTTCTGTAAGCCTGCTGGTTTATTGTGTCTGCGCGCTACTCATCAATCTTAGACCAGGAGCGATTCGCAATACTCTGGGTTTGGCAACATTTTCAGTCCTGGCGATTTATTTTTACGCTCAATTTTTGAGCTACTATCTGCAGGGTAGCTATTTTAATCAGCAGTTTTTTTTCCATTCAAATTTCACCACCCTGATTGAAACCTGGTCCGTGTACTATCCTCTCGCCCTTCTGTTCATCGGCTGGGCTATCTGCATCTGCGTGGTCTTTTTATATTTTAGAAATCGAGTGCTGAGGTCTAAATATTCTAATGAATTACTGGCGTTGCTGTTAGTCAGCGCATTGGTGCTGGACCCGGGGATAAGAGATGCAGGGAGGGTGAAAATCAGATCGATGACTTCACCTGGCATAGAATCGCTGCAACAAATTGACTGGGAGCAGTCTGGATTGGATCGAAATGCCCTGGAGAATTTCTATGAGGCTACTGGTGTCGGTAAAAATCTGGTACTTGTGTTTCTCGAGGGACTGGAGACGGTCTATATGGAGGAATCGATCTTTCCCGGATTGACGCCTAATTTGAATGCACTCAATGCGCAGGGATGGCAACTGAATAATCTCAACCAGATCGAGGGCACCGGATGGACGATGGGCGGAATTGTGGCCACGCTTTGTGGGACGCCACTGGTCTACGAGTCTAGCCTCGGTGGCAACAATATTTTGTTTACCCGCTTCCTGGATAAGGCTGCCTGCTTGCCTGATATCCTCAGGCAGGCAGACTACCAGCAGGTGTTTATGGGTGGCGCTTCTCTCGACTTTGCGGGTAAGGGGGATTTTCTAAAACAGCACAGTTACGATCAAGTATTGGGAAGAGCTGCACTGCGCCGACAGTTGCCCGACTCTTCCTATCTCGGTGCCTGGGGCTTGTTTGATGATTCCTTGTTCGCGTTGGCGTTGCAGCAATACCGGCGGCTGGCAGCCGAAGGCAAACCGTTTAATCTGACCCTGCTCACCGTCGATACTCATCACCCCGGTGGTGAGCCTTCCAGCAGTTGCAGTCCCTACGCCGGAATCGACAATTCGATCCTGCATGCTGTGCATTGCACCGACTATCTGGTTGGCAATTTTATCGAGCAATTGAAACAACACCCGGCCTACGAAGACACGGTGGTCGTTATGGTGTCGGATCACCTAGCCTTGAGGAATAATGCGTTTTCACTGTTTCCGAAAGACTATGAGCGGCGTCTGTATTTCAACGTCTTAAACTCCGATCACCAGGCTTCCTCTCAAGTGCTGGCAACGCCAATGGATCTTGCACCTACGATTCTGAAAATGTTGGATATAACGCACGACGCCAGCTTCCTTGTGGGAATCGATCTACTCGATGCCGATGTGCAACGCAGCGACAGGAATATTGATGATCCTCGTTGGGAAAATATTATCCGTTACATCAACAGCAACTATCTTACGACGACAGAAAATGAAGTGCTCTACAGCCTCAACAGGGCCAATTGGGACGAGATCGACTTCGTCAATCACGTCGAAAATGTTGAGTTCTCCCAGAACGGCGTCAAATTCAATGCAACGGGCAACGATCCTTACTTTATCTTGCCTGAATTACCGAGTTTTCAGCAGAAAGATTTCCGTATCTATATTACGATCGATGTGGAGCAGGCATCAGCGATAGCACTGTACTACTTGACCGATGAAGATAAGGGCTATTCTGAGGCCAACAAACTAACGAGACAGACCGAAGCAGGCACCAACCAACTGGTCTTTAGCCTGAACCGGCGTGCCGGGCAGGGTCGTCTACGAATTGACCCGGGCTTGAATTCAGGTAAGTACTTCATACGCAGCCTGGAAATTAGATCTTAGGGCACCTCTGAATAATACAGTGATGCTCAGGCTTTCAGGCGGGTTTGCAGTCAAGACCGGGTTGCGCAGGAATGTAGGCCACCTTTCAAGCAGCGAGAAGCAAATGAATGCACCGACATTTTTCAAGGCCTTGACGCTGTTCGCTGCGGCGTTCGGCGGTGCTCATCTTTATGCCCAGTCCGTTCCCGAACTTCCCAGAATCGCCCACGCTGGCGGACAGATAGGTAACGCAACCTACACCAACTCAATCGATGCCCTGAACGTAAATTACGACGCAGGTTTTCGCGTTTTCGAAATGGATTTCAGCTTCACTTCAGACCAGCAGCTGGTATGCCTGCATGACTGGGAAGAAAGTTTTGAAAGAAGTTTCGGTAGGCGCCGCCAAGCGCCGGTTTCACTGTTGGAATTCGAACAGCTGGTACGAGATCGATCCGAATTCAACAAATGTACCCTGGCTTCACTGATGCAATGGTTCTCGACTCATCCACAGGCCATCCTGGTTACCGACATAAAGGAGCGAAACCTAGACGCACTCGCGGTAATCAGCTCGAACTATCCGCAGTTTATTGACAGGGTGATTCCCCAGATTTACCAACCCGATGAATTTTCCCCGACCAGGGATCTGGGTTATAAGCGCATCATCTGGACGCTCTATCTCTATCCCGGCAGCGCTTCATCTGTACTGAGCAATGTACAAACCATGGACCTCTGGGCCATAACCATGGATACCAATCGTGCCAATCAAGGGCTGGGACTCGATCTCGATGCAATCGCCATGCCGAGCTATGTGCATACGATCAATGACTATGCCGACTATCTTTATTTTAAATCCGTCGGTATCGATGAGATCTACACCGATAGCCTTTCGCTGTCGCGTGAACGAACATTACAAAATCAGGCCGGGATCAAAATATCAGATAGTGGCTATTATAAGGCTAGACAGAACAGATCCCGTGAACTGGCCAGAAAGAAAGTCCAGTTCTTCGATAAATCGAAATTGCTGTATTCACTTGAAGACGATTTCTCCTCCTCGAGCGTCAGCGTCAATCAAATCGAGAAGTTGAATTTTTCATCCGGGGCAGTAGAGTTTGCTGCGACCGGGAGCGACCCCTTCCTTAATTTTCCCGCGTTTTCAGAGCCGACGGCTGAAATCGAAATTTACGTGCATATAAATCTTCCGGAAGCTTCCCGATTGGAGGTGTTCTATGCCACCCGGGCTCAACCCGATTATAGTCAGTCCAAGAAGGCATGGGAGAATACAGCGCGGGGCAGTAATGAATTTGTAATTCGCATCAGCAGCGCTAGTCCCATCACCCGGATTAGGCTGGATCCAGGGGCAGTGCCGGGTAACTACCGCATAGAAAGACTAGAAATCAGATCGAACTAAATAGCCACAACAGGGGGCCAGGCATTTCGATTCGTCTTTCGGGGTCGGAGTCTGAGATATCTCCACAAAATATTCCTAAAAATTAATGAGTTAACCAAATATTTGCTGATTTCTTTGATTAAATTGCCGTAATAGCAAGACTAGCTGCTGAAATTAACACTGAATTTGACAGGGGATTGGCAAGGGGTGTTGTTTTGTAGTGACTAGCGCCCAGGGATGGAGCGCGGGACGGGCCAGGGATGGCCCAATGGAACGGAAAAACAATGCCCCTTGCCCAGCCCCGATACACGCAATAATTACTTACAACAAAAGCCAAATATTGATCAGAGGTTCCTTAATGGAGCGCAAGTGGACTATCTAAAATTCGTCTCAAAATCAGCCTTCACCGTGCTGCTGTTGCTGCTCAGCGGCACCGGCCTTGCCCAGATCGCTGCCGGGCCAGTGCTGGAGGCGGCCCCGATCCCTCCCGGCCTGGAGACCGTGGAATTTCACAGTCCCGCAGTGGATCGTCGCATGAAGTTCGATATTGTCCTGCCCGCAGCGTACTACGATAGCGATGAGCGTTATCCCGTGCTCTATCTCCTGCATGGGGTCATGCAGAACTACACGATCTGGGGACGTAATCTTGGCGCCGCATTTTATGCCCGTAATCTGAACGACATGATCCTGGTGCTGCCCGATGGCGGTAATAGCTGGTTTATCAATTATGCCTCCAGCGCCGAGGGCCAGACTAACAATTGGGAAGATCACATCATCGAGGACGTGATTGCCTATGTCGATGCCAATTTTCGCACCCTGGCCAGGCGTGAAGGCCGGGCCATCTCTGGCCTGTCCATGGGTGGATTCGCTGCCCTCTCGCTTGGCTTGCGTCACCCCGAGATGTTTATCTCCATGGGTAGCACCAGTGGAGCCCTGGCTTATGCTCGTACTTCGGCGTCCGCGATAAGGGCCGGCATCGACCGGAATCCCGGATCACGGGATCCGCAACGACAGGCGCGCATCGATGCCGCCGATGACTTTATCTCCGCCATCATCGACATTCCGGGTTTTAGCAGGCAGGATGAGCGCACGCCGAAGGGCGTTGTATTCGAGACGCCGGAACAAGCGGAAGCCTACGATCCATTCACCATCATCTACGATGTGCCCAGGAGCCAGATGCCACACATATACATGGATTCCGGTACTGAAGACGGCTTGATTAGCCTGGCCAGAGAACTGGCACAGATTCTGATGACGAATGATGTGCCGTTCGACTATATGCAGACCGGCGGGGGTCATAACTCTGAATATTGGCGTCGATCTATTGGCCACATGATGACCATCCAGCACGAGGTCATGCGTCGTGCCCTGGGTAACAGGCCCTAAAAAGCAGGCGTCGAGCTCGGTGTCCTCAACAATGGCAACAACAGGCATCCTATCCCCCGAACAGATCAGTTCGTTCCACGACCGCGGCGTGCTGAAAGTCGATTTTTCATTGGACAGCGACTTGCTCGATAACATCGTCGAGAAAGTGCATCCCTATTATTCCCAGGAATACCGGCGCGGGGAGCTTGTAATTGACCGCGTCCAGGACGCCTGGAAACTGGTCGATGAAGTGCGACAACTCGCCGTCCATAAATCTGTCACCAGCGCCCTCGAGCAGTTGTTGGGCCGCAAGCCATTAGCGTTCCAGACCCTCAACTTTCCCCGTGCCACGGAGCAGCAGCCCCATGCGGATGTCCTGCACTTTAATTGCGAGCCAGGCGGTTATATGGTTGGAGTCTGGGTGGCGCTGGAAGACATCGATGAGGACAACGGACCCCTGATCTACTATCCAGGCAGTCATCGATTACCCGAATACTCCATGCAGGATTTTGATCTCAAGCCGGGCTTCGATGATTACCCCGAATACGAACAGCGCATACAGAGCATTATCCAAGAGCAAGGCTTAAGCCCCGAATATGGCCTGGTGAAGAGAGGTGAGGCGATTATCTGGCACGCGAATCTCCTACACGGCGGGGCAGCCTATAAAGACAGAACCAGAACCCGGCATTCACAGGTGACGCACTACTATTTCGAGGACTGTCGATACTTTACGCCGATGTTCAGCGGCAAGCACAGACGCCGCTATCGATTTCCTTTCTGGATTCCGGAGACAAATCAATACACTCTGCCGGAAGATCGGAGTCTCCCGGCGCAGTTTCTCCGGCGAGTGATTAATAAACTAAGAGGGGGATAATGATGACATTATCCAGAGCTGCCCTAGTCGAATTTTATTTCTTCTTCATCGTGCACATTTTCCACCTTGCGTGCACTGACCATCGCCTTCAGTGAACTCGAGTGAAATTCCCGCCGATATAACACCCAGACCACAATTGCGCAGGCGCCGAAAAAAAACCAGGAATTGATGAACCAGGCCAGCGCCGCCATGGCGAAGTAATAGGCACGGATACCATAATTGTAACTGTGCGCCGCGCGGTCCAGGACCTTCCCCATGGCTTCGAAGTCCCGATCGATGGCGATGGCGCTATAGCTATCGGACTCCTTGTAATATTTCACCGTATTAAAAGAAGAACCGAAGAGGATGAAACAGAAGCCGTACTGTCGAATCGACCAGGTAAAAGTGAAAAAAGCGTAGATGAAGATGAAGATCAAGGCCATCAGCTTTATCTGTATGACTCCCAACGAGACCTCAGTCACGAAGCGCAGGCTCGACAAGTCCATGAGTCGGTTACTGGCGGTGCCCAATACAGTAACCAGACTCGCCAGAATCAGCAGGGAAGTGGATGCCAGGAATGACACCTGTCTTTCGAGGCTGGCCAGAAGTTCCGCGTCCACCTCGCTCATGCCGCTCTGACTGAGTTTTTTCACCCATTCCATGCGGTAGCGATACAGCACGCTGGCGAGGCTGTTACGTTTCTTCGCCGCGCGCCGGGAGAACAGGCTATATCCCATCCAGCAGGCGAGAAACCAGATGAAACTGGTGATGTCCAGCGCACTTAAATCCATGGCGCGCAGCTTACTGAGTGAGTTGTGCAAAAGCAATCGCTGTCGAAAAAGATTCTGTAAATGAGTTGATGCTGTGGCAACATCGGCGTGAAGAACAATTGAAACCGAACCATTCATGATTCCGCTTCTCATCGTCAAGCAGGCTCTCTGCCGCATCGGTCGCCGTGCCGTACTCAAGATCGATAGGTTCGAAGTCGCGAGTGGAGAGCACTGGTGTCTGTTTGGTCCTAATGGTGCCGGCAAAACCCTGCTGGCGAACCTCATCAGTGGCAAGCGTGTCGAGTCGGGTAGTTATGTCCGCTACCGGGGAGGCTTCGATCCTGCTCTGGATATTCACGTCGTCTCCTTCGAGGAACAGCAGCGACTGTGGCAGCGCGATAACAGGCTGGATATCAGTGAATACA
>JADFIJ010000273.1 GCA_022566775.1 Pseudomonadota bacterium
GCGGTTCCGCACTCTGCGTTGCCAATTTTCGACAGGCGGACGCATGGCTTCAAATTGTCGCCTTGATTGCGAAACCGCCTGCAGGCCAGAGACCGTATGACATTAATCAGAGGTGCCCTATCAATGGCGACAAACCTGAATTTAATTTGGCTGGATCTGGAAATGACCGGATTGCTGCCGGCGACCGATGTGATTATTGAAATCGCTACGCTGGTTACCGATGCGCAACTGAATGTTCTTGCCGAGGGACCGGTGCTGGCAATCAAGCAATCGGATGCTGCGCTGGCGGCTATGGATGACTGGAATCAGCGGCATCATGGCGCCTCCGGTCTGATTGAGAGAGTCAAGCAGTCCGCTATCGACGCCAGGGAAGCGGAACGCCAAACCCTCGATTTCCTGAATCAACATATAGGCAAAAACGATTCTCCACTCTGCGGTAACAGCATCTGCCAGGATCGTCGCTTCATGGCCAACTACATGCCCGAACTCGAGGCATTTTTTCACTACCGTAATCTCGATGTGAGCTCGGTGAAAGAACTGGTTCGCAGATGGAAACCCGAGCTTCTAGAGGGGCTTGTTAAGCAAGGCGCGCACCAGGCAATGGATGACATCAAGGATTCTATTGCGGAGCTGAAATACTACCGGACGCATTTTTTCAAGGACTAAACCACAACCGTTCTCGGCAGATATAAGACTCGCCGAGACATCACTGGATTATCTGGGCTAGTGCCGGTGTTGATCGAGAGCCCACTGCACATGCTCCCTGACCAGCGCAGACGGGTGATCGACTTTGCGTTGCAGGGCTGCCACGACTTTTTCTGTGCGGCGGGCATTGCCCAGGGCCACCGCAATATTCCTTAACCAGCACTCGTAACCGATGCGGCGAATCGGCGAGCCTTCTGTGTTGTCCAAAAACTCCTGCTCGGTCCAGGCAAACAGCTCCTGCAGTTCTACATCATCCAATCTGTGTCTGGGCGTGAAGTCCGCTTCCTGCGTCTTCTCGGTAAATTTATTCCAAGGGCAAACAAGCTGGCAGTCGTCGCAGCCAAAAATTCGGTTGCCCATGGGCTTACGAAGGTTTTCCGGAATGGCGCTACGCAGTTCGATAGTGAGATAGGAGATGCATTTTGTTGCATCCAGAACATTGGGCCCAACAAAGGCGTTGGTAGGGCAAATATCCATGCAGGCAGTGCAGCTGCCGCAGTGGTCCGTCGCCGGCTGATCGACTGGCAGTGGCAGGTCGGTAAAGAGTTCTCCCAGGAAAAACCAGGATCCGACTCGCTTGTTGATCAACATGGTGTTCTTGCCGATCCAGCCGAGGCCGGATTTCTCCGCCAGGGCCCGCTCCAGCACCGGAGCAGTGTCCACAAATGCCCGATATCCAAAGGCGCCCGTTGCTTTTTCGATCTTAGATGCCAGGCTCTGCAAGCGCTTTCTGATGAGCCTGTGATAATCCCGGCCACGGGCGTAACGGGCGACATAGGCTTTGCCGCTGTCATTAATTGGATCCAGCGAATTCCCGGTATCCGTGGCGTAGTCCATGCGCACACAGATCACTCTGAGTGTGCCGGGATGCAAGCGAGCCGGGTGGCGGCGTTTATCACGGTTCTGAGCCATGTACTGCATGTCGCCATGGTAGTTTTTCTCAAGCCACGACTCCAGGTGATCGGCGTGGGCGTCCAAGTCAACATCCGCGATAGCGACTTGTTGAAAGCCCAACTCCCGTCCCCATCGTTTGATGTCGTTGGCCAGCAGTGAAAAATTGAGCGCAGTCATCGTCATATTATAACTTGCAAAGAATCGCCGCGGCTTGCTCGAGAGTGGCATCGTCCTTGCAGAAGCAAAAGCGCAATATCTTTGTTGCCGGGGGAGTCTCGTAGAACGGTGCCAGCGGTATGGCAGCCACTCCTTTTTCCCGGGTCAGGTAGTTGGCAAACTCCGCATCGGGCATGTCGCTTATTTCGCTGTAGTCCACCAGTTGGAAGTAAGTGCCCTCCGACCGCGTAAATTTCAGTCTGGAGTTCGTAATCAGCCGACAAAAAGTATCGCGCTTTGCCTCATAAAATTTCGGCAATTGCTGGGTATGCTGGGGGCATTCGGCCATGAAATCGGCGATCGCATACTGCACGAAGCTGGAGGTGGTAAAGGTAACAAACTGGTGTACTTTCCTGAATTCCTCGGTAAGCACCGGAGGCGCCACACAGTAGGCGAGTTTCCAGCCGGTTGCGTGATAGGTTTTACCAAATGAGAAAACCGCAAAGCTTTTTTCCTTGAGTTCATCGTGACCTAAAACACTCTGGTGAGTGAGGCCGTCATAGACCATGTGCTCATAGACTTCATCGGAGAGCACGAGAATTTGTCGGTCCCGGATTAACGCCGCCAGCTTGTCGAGGTCATCTCTGGCCAGGATCGAGCCGCAGGGATTATGGGGGGTGTTGATAATGATCAAGCGGGTGTTGACTGTAATCGCCTGAGCGACATGATCCCAATCGATATTGTATGCAGGCAAGGTCAAAGGCACATGCACGGCCCTTGCACCCGCCAATATTATGGCTGGCTCATAGGAGTCATAAGCAGGATCGAAAACGATGACTTCGTCACCATGGGAGACCGTCGCCTGGATGGCGTCAAACAAGGCCTCGGTGGCACCAGAGGTGACGGTTATTTCAGTTTCCGGGTTGGCAGAATGCCGGTAATGGACTTTGAGCTTCTCGGCTATTTGTTCTCGCAAGCCGGGGATACCGGCCATCGGTGGGTACTGATTCTTGCGATCGTATAGATATTTGGTGACTAACTCTTTTAACCGATCCGGGCAATCAAAATCCGGGAATCCCTGAGAAAGATTGATGGCACCATAGTCCTGGGCCATCTTCGACATCACCGTGAAAATCGTGGTGCCAACATTGGGTAGTTTGCTTCGCAAGGGAGCCTCTGAACCAGTATTCATTATCCCATGATGGCATATCCGGGCTAAGCCGACCGCGGGGCTGTGTCCTCGCCTTGCTGGGCCGGCGGTTAACGGCGGATCAACTTTCTTCCCGCAACCACTCATTCAATTCGAGAATATC
>JADFIJ010000274.1 GCA_022566775.1 Pseudomonadota bacterium
GAACTGATGAATCTCCTCCTGAGTAGACAGCCATAGCTCCTCGTTCTCTTCGAGCTGTGATTTTAATTGTCCCTGTTTTTGCAGGATATCGCTTAGCGTGCTTTTTTGTGCCTCGCTGTAGAGAGATTCATCGACCAGTGATTGTTCGATGTTGTGGAGCTGGGCCTGCAATTTGTCTATTTGCTTTTCCAGTTGTCTCTCTCTTTTTCGTAGAGGAGCCAATTCTCCCCTTTTCGCGGCGGCCAACTGGCGCTGCTCTTTCTTGTCCATTTTGACTTTGCCAGCGGTAGCTTCATTGGTGTTGGCTGGGGTATCGGCGCCAGCGCCTTGACTCAGCCACTTCTCATAGTCGTGTAGATCACCTTTAAATTCGGTAAAGCGGCCCTGGTGGATCGAATAAAACTCGTCCACGGTATTCGTCAGCAGGTGGCGGTCGTGAGACACCACGATCATCGCGCCCTGGTATTCCTGCAGAGCGACCGTTAGGGCATGAACCATATCCAGATCCAGGTGGTTGGTTGGTTCATCCAACAACAACAGATTGGGCTTGAGCCAGGTTACCTTCGCCAGGGCCAGTCTGGCTTTTTCGCCGCCGGAGAAATTGCTGATAATCTCGTCGGTTCGGGAACCGCGAAAATCAAAACCGCCGAGGAAATTTCGTATCTGTTGCTCGCTGCTTTTTGCATCCAGGGCCTGCAACATCTTGACCGGTGTCGACTGTTGATCCAGGGCATCTACCTGGTGCTGCGCGTAATAGCCAATGCGGAGCTTTTTCGCCCCGATAATACTGCCTGCCAATGGCTGCATTTGTGCTGACAACACCTTGAGAAAGGTGGATTTCCCACTGCCATTAAACCCCAGCAGGCCGATCCTCGACTCGGACCGTATGCCAAGGTTCATCTTCGTGACCAGGGGTGAATCGAAACCAATCACCAGATTCTCTATCTGCATCAGAAATGATGGCAGCTGCCCCAGGGTCGGAAACTCAAAGCGAAACGGGGAGTCTATGTGGGCAGGGGCGATGTCCTGCATACGCTCGAGCTCCTTCAGTCGGCTCTGGGCCTGCTTCGCTTTTGAGGCCTTGTAGCGAAATCGACGCACGAAGCCCTCAATCTGTGACTTTCGCTTCTGTTGTTTTTCAAACATGGCTTGCTGCAGCGCCATCTTCGCCGCACGTTGCTTCTCGAAAGCACTGTAATTGCCCTTGTAGGGAATCAGTTTACGGCCCTCGAAGTGAATCACGTTGTCGATCACCGAATCGAGAAAAGTTCGATCGTGGGATATCAGCAGCAGTGTCCCCTGGTAGCGTTGCAGCCATTGCTCAAGCCAAACTGTGGCCTCTAGATCCAGGTGATTGGTCGGCTCGTCCAGCATCAACAAATCCGAGGGACACATCAGGGCCGCTGCCAGGTTAAGCCTGACCCGCCAACCACCGGAAAAACTGCTGACAGGATTGGCAAATTCGGCGATGCTGAAACCCAGGCCGGAAAGTAGTTGTTCGGCTCGATTGCTGATGTTATAGCCATCGATATCATCCAGGGAACTGTGCAATTTCGCCATCTGATTATCATCGCCATCACGCTCGGCCTGTGCCAGTTGGGCCTCCAGTTTTCTGAATGCGACATGGGCATCGAGCACAAATTCCAATGCGGTTCTCTCGCTGCCTGGGGTCTCTTGATCCATCATCGACAGACGCAGGCCCGTTGGCATCTTGATTTCGCCACGCTCGAGGGGGACGGTCTGGGCCAGGGCCAGAAACAGGCTGGTCTTGCCGCAACCGTTTCTACCGATGATGCCTACGCGTTGGGCGTCATGCACCACCAGGCTGACATCCTCTAACAGGATTTGCGTACCCCGCATGAGCATAATGTTGTTAAGCGCTATCATTTTATTGGCTCGGTGCTCTTATCTATCAAGGAGATCCGCGCGTGCCGTATTACGGCAACGTCGGTTCGCGACATTGTCGACTGGGGATCTCCTTTTATCTGTACCATATTGTTAAGCGAAATCATTGCCTTGGCAGGTTTATTCTCCATCCCGCCGCGGCATGAAAGCGGCACATGGTACTACAGAATTGATTTCATCAGATTGAATTCGTACTATTGCCGGAGTCTCGAGTTAATCCATCCTTAAACAGCGCCTGGCAGGAAGCATCAGGAATTATCAATGAAGCAAATTCTGATCATCGATGATGACGAAAAACTGGGGCAACTGCTCACCCAGTATCTCGAACGCTATGACATGAATGTCCATGTGGCATTGAAGCCAAGCAGGGGTTTCGAAATGCTGAAGAAGATCAAGCCGGACTTGCTGATACTCGATGTCATGCTGCCGGAGAAAGACGGTTTCGAAATCTGCAGGGAGATCCGTGCCAAGTCGTCTATCTACGGTCAACTGCCCATTCTAATGTTAACCGCTCACGCCGAAGTGACCGACCGAATCGTCGGCCTGGAGCTGGGTGCGGATGATTATCTGCCGAAACCATTCGAGCCGAGGGAATTGGTTGCGCGCATCCATAATATTCTGCGGCGTAGCAGCGATGACAATAACATGCGGGACATCAAGGCAATCAAAGGCCTTGAAGTAGAAGTGCCTCGACGGGAAGTAAAACTGGACGGTGAAGTACTGAATCTCACGACCATGGAATACGAGCTTCTTACCCTGTTTATGCAGTTTCCTAATAAAACATTTACCCGCGATGAGTTGATGAATCGCCTGCGCGGAATAGATGCAGAACTATTTTCCAGAGCCGTCGACACCCTGGTTAGCCGCTTGCGACACAAGTTAAAAGACACGTCCAAAACACCACGGTTTATAAAAACCGTCTGGGGGCGTGGTTATACTTTTGTCGGCGAGCAGATATGACGCCACTGCTAGGGCACCTCTGAACAATGGCATACGGTCTCTGCGTGATCTGAAGCGTACAGGTGCAAGACGCGCTTCGCCGGTAAAGCTTCCGCTCCCAGCTCACGCCCCTCACCTACATCTGACCGCCATGGATGGCGGGAATGCAGGAAATGCAGGAGAAATTATCCTGCCATGTAGGCGATGGCCCAGCCCTTGGCA
>JADFIJ010000275.1 GCA_022566775.1 Pseudomonadota bacterium
TCAACCCCCTACAGCAAAAGCTAAATTTTGCGGCGGTGTCTCAGGGCGAGAATAGTTCTTCCTGCAGGGCACAAACTGAATTAAAGCGCTGGAGATGGTACTACCCACCCGGTGTTTACGGCACAGTAGCAAATTTTACCGGCAAGACTGTATTTTTGTTTTGATCTATCAAATGGTGAAGAATTGATTAGTAAATTAAATTTGAGTGGCATCGGCATGACCTCACAGCGCACCCGCGAGCGCTTATTGGGTCGCTTGATGGAGCAGGGTATAAACAACATGGAGGTGCTGGATGTGATTCGTTCGACGCCGAGACACATCTTCCTCGATGAGGCGCTGTCACATCGTGCCTATGAAGATGTGGCCCTGCCCATTGGCTTCAACCAGACCATTTCCCAACCCTACGTGGTGGCGCGAATGACCGCGGCCATCATCGCTGGCGGCCCGCTGGACAAGGTGCTGGAGATCGGCACCGGCTGTGGCTATCAGACGGCGGTGATCGCGCAACTGGCGAAATCGGTTTACACCGTCGAGCGCATCAAACCCCTGCTGGATCGTGCCCGCAAGAACTTGAAATTGTTGGGTTTGCGGAATGTGGAATTCAAACACAGCGACGGCAGTGGTGGCTGGGAGGAAAAAGGGCCGTTTGCGGCCATCATCACCACGGCTGCGCCGCAACAGATTCCCCAGGAACTGCTGGCGCAACTGGCGGACGGGGGCAGGCTGGTGATTCCGGTCGGGGTCGAAAACCACCAGGAACTGCGCCTGATTGTCCGCCATGGCAAGGAGTTCACCACCGAGATACTGGACCTGGTGCGCTTCGTTCCTCTGCTGGTGGGCCAGGTGCACCACTGATTAGCTGAGGCGGCGACCAGAAGTGAAGAGAAGGGTGAACGATGTCTGCAGCTGCCGATGATCGAGAAAACCAGCAGGGTTCACAGGCTGCCGGTGCAGCTTCGCACACGCTGCTGTTCTGCAAAGGCCTGGCCATGGGCCTGGGCGATTCTGTGCCCGGTGTGTCCGGCGGCACCATCGCCGTCATCACCAACATCTACGACCAGCTCATTTTTTCCATTAAATCCGTCGATGGGACTGCCGTAAAACTACTTTTCGACCGCCGCGTGAACGCCGCGTGGCGCCACATCAATGGCACTTTTCTGTCGGTACTTGCGCTCGGCATATTGTGCGGGCTGCTGATCTCGGCGAATACGGTTTTGTATTTACTGGCCAATCAATTTGAGGCGCTCATGGCCTTCTTCCTGGGCCTGGTACTGGCTTCTTCGTGGCTGCTCAAGGACGAGTTCGATGTGGGGCAGGCAAAGAACCTTGTGGCCCTGTTGCTTGGGGCCCTGCTTACGCTCGCCGTGGGTATGATCAGCCCCCGGATCGCGGAGCTGTCATTGGTGTACGTTTTCTTCAGCGCCAGCATCGCCATCTGCGCCATGATATTGCCCGGCCTGTCCGGTGCGTTTATCCTGTTGTTGCTTGGCGTCTACGAATTTATCCTGCTTGCCCTGATCGAATTTAACCTGCCCTATATTTTAGTATTCATCGCCGGATGCGTGGTGGGGCTGCTATTGTTTTCCCGTGTACTGGCGTGGTTGCTGAACAGCTATCATCAGTTGAGTTATGGCTGTATTACCGGGATGTTACTGGGCTCGATCACGGTCTTGTGGCCATGGCAGCACAGGGTGAGTTCCTATACGGATGCTGCCGGCGAGGTGCAGCCCCGATTGAGTGCCAATGTGCTGCCAACCAATTATGCCGAAGTGACGGGCCTCGAGCCGGCGCTGTTGCTTGCGCTGATGTGCTTCCTGGCCGGTGCCCTGCTGGTGTTCGGATTACACCGACTGTTCAATTCGAAGCCGGCGTCGTGAGGATAATGGTGTCTGTCGTTGCCACTAGCCGTTACCGAAATTGCTATCGCCGTGGCCTGGCTCTGGTGCTGCTGTTGTTAGTCGCCTGTGGCAACAATTACCAGGCGCCGGTAGACGAGCAGGGTGAGCGGCTGGTCGTTAGCAACCCCATTATTGTCGATAGCTCCAGGGGCGATACCAGTTTTAACGCACCCCGGTCACGCCCACGTGTAGCGGCTTCTTCGACCTTGCCCGAGGTGGTGCCGGCAGCGAGCCAGTCGCGCCTGCTCAGTCACCGGGTCAGACCCGGCGACACCCTCCACTCCATCGCCTTTCAATATGATCTGGATGCGCGCAATCTCGCCATCGCCAATAACTTGAGGCCACCCTATACCATCTTCATCGATCAGGAACTCAACCTGGATCTGAGCCGAATCAGCAATACTGCCCTGCGGTCCGCAGCCGACACCAGTAATCTGGGTACCGCGGTGAGGAACAATTCCGTGGCTCAGGCTCAACCCGTTCGAGCGCGATCCGGCGGCGTCACCAGGCAACCCATCAGTAATTCCCGCAGCCCCGATCCGCACTGGCAGTGGCCCCATAGCGGCAGGGTGTTGCGCGCCTTCCAGGCGGGTAACAAGGGCATCGATATCGGGGGTCGGTTTGGTGACCCGGTGTGGGCTGCCAGCGATGGTGAGGTGGTGTATTCCGGTAATGGCATCCAGGGCACCGGCGACCTGATCATTATTCGCCACGGCGACAGTTATCTTAGTGCCTATGCCCACAACAGCGTAATGCTGGTCAGTGAAGGCAGCCGGGTGACGGCGGGGGACAAGATCGCGGAAATCGGTGAGAACCCCGCCGGGGTGGCCATGCTACATTTCGAAATTCGCGTAGACGGCAACTCGGTAGATCCGATCCGGTTTTTGCCGAGGCGATAAATTGTTAGATGTCAGCGTCTGAGATATCCCCACAAAATGTCGGTTTAACTCGAAAAGATTCGACTAAAAAAGATCCTCTGCATCTTGCTGGGCCGGACATATGTGTCGTTGGTCCGCGAATTTGAGTTGCCTAGTCCCCTTGCGCACGCCCATATATCCTTCACTTTAGCCAGCGCTGCGGAACTCGCTTCGCTCAGACAGTCCTCGCTCAAATCTGTCTAAAGTGAAGGATATAGACA
>JADFIJ010000276.1 GCA_022566775.1 Pseudomonadota bacterium
GCTGCCGAAGTGACTATCCAGGAGGTCGTTACCGGCCAGGAAACATACCCGGGCATACAATTATTTTAAAAGGTGCTTGTCAGGCGCAAGTCCGACAGGCTGCTAGGGGTCAGGTCTTGTATGTTAGCAGTTCTCGACTCAGGTGATAGCTCAGCTTACAATCCTGGGCATCAGTTCTTTACAGCTTGCACGAAAATCAATTCGCCGGTTCTACCCATGCTAACAAGAAAGACCTGACCCTGTGCTCCTGCAGGTGTCCCTGGCTGTCTGTCAACCAGCACGAAGTTGTGGCAGACTTCCCTTCCTGATAGCGAAAATTATAACCATCAAGGGGTAAGGTCATGTTATTCAAGCAATTCATCTTAGTTGCCTTTAGTACATCCGTACTACTCGCCTGTAATGCCGACGGCCAGAGCGGAAACATCGTCACTGGCGAAGGATTCCCCAATCCCAACCCCGTGGTCACCAATCTGTGGGGCGACCTGCCGGCAGGACGACAATGGGGTTCCACCGCGGGGATCGATATCGACCCCACCGACGGCAACGTTGTCGCTTATGAGCGTTGCGGTGCCGGGGCGCTCGGCGCTGCAGGCATCAACTGTGATACCAATCCGGTAGACCCGATTTTCAAATTCGACCGCCATACCGGCGAAGTCCTGGCCAATTTCGGTGGTGGCATCATGGTGACCCCCCACGGTATCCATGTGGACGACGATGGCAATGTCTGGGTGGCTGATTTTGCCGGCAATACTGAAGGTACCAAGGGTCACCAGGTGCACAAATTCAGTCCTGATGGCGAATTGCTCATGAGTCTGGGTACTGCGGGACAGCCAGGTAACGACAGCACCCATTTCAATCAACCCAACGATGTGATCGTGGGGCCTGACGGGAGCATTTACGTGGCCGATGGTCACAACGGTCAGAACATGACCACGGAACAAGCAATAGAGGAGGGTCGCCAGGCAGGCCAGACCGGTCGTATAGTGAAATTCGCGCCCGATGGCACTTTCATTAAGGAGTGGGGCCGCCTCGGTACCCGCCACGGAGAATTTCGCACTCCCCATGCCCTGGAGTTTGATTCTCAGGGCCGCCTGTGGGTCGCCGATCGTGGCAACCACCGCCTCGAGATTTTTGATCAGGATGGGAATTATCTGGAATCACGTTACACCTACGGTAGGATCAGCGGCATATTTATTACCGACGATGACATGGTCTACGCCATCGATTCCGAGTCCGGCCCAGTGCGGCACCCGGCCTGGCATAGTGGCGTGCGTATCGGCCCGCTGAATGAGGACCGTATCGTTGGCTTTATCCCGGGATATCAAACCGAAAGCCGGGGTTACCAGGGCACTGCGGGTGAAGGTGTTGCCGTGGATGCCGACGGCAATGTGTTTGCAGCCGAAGGCCCCGCCTCGTTGCCGCTGGCAGGAGGCGCTTTCACAAAATACACTGCGAGGTAACAAGAACTCCTGGGGTCAAGTCTTGCGTGTTAGCGTACGAACCGGGGACGCCCACAACTTAACTACTTAACGGACGCTTGATGTAGATTGAAAGCGTACAGGTATCTATCTCCGGTACCTTGCTCATGGGTTCGCGGTAGGCAGAAAAAACAGGTGTGACTAATCGTCTTTTAACACATTGATAAGCGCATCGTAGAGTGCATCTTGCAGTGCCCATTCAGAATCTTTGCTGGCATCGGGTCTGGCACTGTGTAAGGCGATGACGATATTTTCCTGGGGATTGATGTAGATGCCTTGCCCAAAAATTCCCGTAGCGCTGTAGCTACCATTGGGATTCAACCACCACAGATAACCATAGCCGGCATTGCCTCGCGATGGACTGGTGGACTCGTCCATCCAGGTTGCTGGCAAAACCTGTGTGCCATCAGCTAGTTGCCCGTTGCCCAGGGCAAATAATCCGATTCGTCCGAAGTCGCGCAGGGTGGCACTGATGCGGGAACCGCCGAACTCCCCTCCACCTGGCTCGGTTAATACCCAATTGGCGGCCGCTTCCATGCCGAAGGGTTGCCAGATTTTTTCTCCCAGGTAGGTCGCCAGATTATTGCCGATTGCCGAGCGTAGCAGGGTACCCACCAGATTAGTTTCCGCGGTGTTGTAATTAAATGCCTCGCCGGGAGCGAAAATTCGTGGTTTATCCCGAAGATACTCATACAACGCCATTGTCTCCCAGTTAACGCTGGCGACATCGGAGCTGGGATCTGCATAGGTCTCGTTCCACTGAACGCCAGAAGACATCTGCAGCAGATCACGGATGCTCGAGTCCTCATAGGAGGACCCTCTTAGTCTGGGTAAATAGTCCGTTACTTTTTCATCGAGATTGTCGATATAGCCATCGTGAACCGCAGCGCCTATCAGCATCGAGGTGACGGATTTTGCGACCGAAAACGACACCCATGGAGTGTCCTGGGTATTGCCAAGACCATAGCGCTCGTAAACGATCTTGCCATCCTTGATGACCAGCAATCCAGCGACACTCTGCCGCGTGAAATATTCATCCAGAGTCAGGGTAGTTGCCTCAGTCCGAATCACCGCATCATCCAGGTTAACCAGATCTAGCGGCAACGGGAGAATGGTGTCACCGGTCATGATTTTACGAGTAGGAAAGATTTTATCCATGTTGCGGAAACCCGCCACGATCTGTTCCGGGGTCCAGGCATAAAGGTCTTCGATGGGCCCCAGATAAAGGGCATCATCGGCGGGATCGATGGTAGGTGCATCCGCTGTACTGGTTGCGATACCGCCCAGCATTACCAGGGCAAGGGTGATTAGTCTCACTTTTACTGCCAACTGATTTGCAGTCATGGGGTCCGGGGTCAGGTCTCCATTTGCAGGTTTGGGTTGGGGGGGGATGGAGTAGATCGGCGGTGTTTTGGACATTTCCCGCGTCTGGTCTATTGTTAGTGTTACTCAATTGGCTCCATGGATGGAACCACGCTTGGCAAGACCACTACGCATCGAGTTTCCAGGGGCTTTGTATCACCTTACATCGAGGGGCAATTGCCGGTCGGATGTA
>JADFIJ010000111.1 GCA_022566775.1 Pseudomonadota bacterium
GCAGCCTCGACATCGTTGTTTCGGTAGTAGGCGTAAACAATTTCGATTTGTGCCTGGGCGGCAAAGCGACCAAATGGGAAACGGGATTCCAGCGCCTGGTAGGTACTTATTGCGGAATTGAAGTTCTGGCCATTCAATCGATCCAGGGCGCGACGATAGAACTGCTCCTCGGTACTCAATCCGGAGAACTCGTCTGCTTCCTCGTTATCACCAAACCAGCCGCACGCGCTGATAAGCAGGCTTGCGGCCACGACCAGAGATAATTTTAGTGGCCTATTTGTCAATGTATGTCCCGTCTATGGTGCTGTTGTAGGCGCAGGAATTGGCTGCAAAAAATCGCTATTTAACCACAGCCGGGGACCTAATCCCAAACTCATGCCGCAAGCCCTTGAGATCCAGGCCGCAATCGTAAACTTAAGGCGAACGATCATGAGTGCTCCCGGCCGGGCGAATCAAGTATCATTGTGGCATGTCCAGCAAAATCTCATTAACGGCAGAAGTTCCCCAGGATCTGTCCGGTTATCGATTAGACCAGATTGCTGCCAAATTGTTTCCCGACTATTCACGCGCCCGTCTGCAGATTTGGATCAAGGACGGTTCTCTGCTGGTAAACGCCCGTCGATTGCGACCCAGGGATCGATTGCACGCGGGTGAAAAGCTTGAAGTCAACGCGGATTTGCCGGTTCAGGAGAACTGGTCAGCCGAGCCCATGGCATTGGATATCGTATTTGAAGATGACTGTTTAATCATAGTTAACAAGCCAGCCAATATGGTGGTGCATCCCGCCTCGGGTCATGGTGATGGTACCCTGCTTAATGGTTTGTTACATCACGACAACGCGTTACAGCAATTACCCAGGGCCGGTATAGTGCATCGCCTGGATAAAGACACAACGGGTTTGATGGTGGTGGCGAAGACGTTAGCCTCTCACGCTGCCCTGGTTAATCAGATGCAGGCACGTGACATAGCCCGGGAGTACGAAGCGGTAGTGCAAGGCGTATTAACCGGAGGCGGGACCGTCGATGCGGCGCTGGGAAGACACCCGGTGAATCGCAAGAAGCGAGCAGTGATTGAGATGGGTCAGCGCGCGGTAAGCCATTATCGAGTCATCAGGCGCTATCGCTCCCACACTCACCTCGAGGTGAAACTCGACACCGGCAGAACCCATCAAATCCGGGTACACATGGCGCATCTGAATCATCCGATCGTCGGCGATCCTCTGTACGGGGGCAGGCAAAGAATCCCGGCAGCCTGCTCCGGGGAGCTCATTCATTGTCTACAAAATTTTAAGCGCCAGGCCTTGCATGCCCGTCGTCTTGCGCTTCACCATCCAGGCAGCGGCGAGTTAATGAGCTGGGAAAGCGCAACGCCCCCGGACATGGTGGCGTTGATCTGCGAATTGTCGAGAGATGTGCAGATCGGTGCAGATGCCTGAGTCTCAAACTACGGGATTTAAATCAGCAGAATGCAGCCGAATGAGTGAAATTGAGATCATTATCCCCGACTGGGATGTGCCTGCGGAAATCGTAGCGGGGGTTAGTACCAGGGCAGGTGGTGTAAGCCAGCACCCCTATGGCGGCCTTAATCTTGCCCACCATGTGGGTGACTCCGCTGTCAGGGTCAAAAAAAATCTGCGGCTGCTCAGCAATCGATATCCGCAACAGCTGCGATGGCAGTGGCTGCGACAAACCCATGGTAGCGATGTGCACAGAGCCGACGCCTGCTGTGCCCCCATCACTGCCGATGGGATTTGTACCTCGGTGCCAGAGCTCGCCTGTTGTGTATTAACGGCAGACTGTATGCCGGTATTGTTTGCCGCCAGAGACGGCGGCGAAGTTGCGCTGGCCCATGCCGGTTGGCGTGGTCTGGTGGCGGGCATACTGGAGTCTACAATCGCCAAGTGCAGCACGCCTGCCCAGGAGTTGGTGGCATGGCTGGGACCTGCCATCGGCCCCTGCCATTTCGAAGTAGGCGCCGAGGTGAAGGCGGCATTCCTGGCAATCGCAGGGAATCTTAAAGGGCACGAAGCACTGAGGAAATATTTTAGGGTAGCGGCGGAACCGGGCAAATATCTGTGTGATCTCTATGGCATTGCCAGATCCAAATTAACGCAGTCGGGAATAGCCAGAATCTATGGCGGACAATACTGCACATTCTGCGAGCCCGAATTGTTCTATTCATATCGTCGAGACGATGTCACCGGCCGCATGGCGAGCTTTATTTATATTAGGAAGCCTCTTCAAAAATAGACTTTCTGCGTATTGAAAAATGGCCTAGCAGACCCAATTTACTTATCAGTGTGAAAATTTACTGATCTCATGACTCCTCGAGGGAGGAATGAGCTGCCATTATATTGTGAGCGCCTATATGCGGATAGACAAATTGACCAGCAGACTACAATCGGCACTGGCGGATGCCCAGTCGCTCGCCCTGGGTAAAGAGCATAATTTCATCGAGCCGGCACATCTGTTGCTGTCACTAATTGATCAGAAAGGCGGGTCGGTCAAACCATTGCTCGCACAGGTCGGTTTTAAGCTCAGCGATTTAAGACAACAGGTCCAGGAACTGGTTGATAACCTGCCCCAGGTGCCGGACAACGGCGGTGAGATTACCGTATCCCAGGATCTGACCAGGCTGTTAAATCAAGCGGATAAGTTAGCGCAGAAAAAAGGCGATAGCTTTATCTCCAGCGAGACGGTCCTGCTGGTCGCCATGAAAGACAAGGGTGTAGTTGGCAAATTGCTAAACTCATCCGGGGTTTCGTTACAGGCACTGGAAAATGCCATCGCCAATTTACGGGGCGGTGAATCGGTGGACGATGCCGGCGCTGAAGACGCCTGGCAGGCCCTTTCGAAATACTGTGTCGATGTCACCGAGCGTGCAGAAAACGGCGAGCTCGATCCTGTCATCGGTCGTGATGCCGAAATAAGACGCACCATCCAGGTATTGCAACGCCGCACCAAGAATAATCCGGTTCTCATCGGTGAGCCCGGTGTCGGAAAAACCGCCATCGTGGAAGGCCTCGCCCAGAGAATTGTCAACGGGGAAGTGCCTGAGGGCCTGAAGGGAAAGAAGATTCTGTCACTGGATATGGGTTCCCTGATCGCCGGTGCAAAATTCAGGGGTGAGTTTGAAGAGCGCCTGAAAGCGGTACTCAATGAGATCTCGAAACAGGAAGGCTCGATTATTCTATTCATCGATGAGCTGCATACTATGGTTGGTGCCGGTAAAGCCGAAGGCGCCATGGATGCGGGCAATATGTTGAAGCCGGCGCTGGCGCGGGGGGATCTTCATTGTGTGGGTGCAACCACACTGGACGAGTATCGACAGTACATTGAGAAAGACGCGGCACTGGAACGCCGCTTCCAGAAGGTGCTGGTGGAAGAGCCAAACGAAGAAGATACGATTGCTATACTGCGCGGTCTCAAGGAACGTTATGAGGTGCATCACGGAGTGGATATTTCCGATTCTGCCATCATCGCAGCCGCTAAATTATCCCAACGCTACATCACGGACCGGCAGCTACCGGACAAGGCCATCGACTTGATCGATGAAGCTGCGAGTATGATTCGCATGGAGATCGATTCCAAGCCAGAGGAAATGGATATGCTGGAGCGTCGATTGATCCAGCTCAAAATTGAGCAGGAGGCTCTCAAGAAAGATGAGGATCCCCCCGCCCTAAAGCGCAAAGCCAAACTAGCGGAAGACATTCAAGAACTGGAAAAAGAGTACGCGGATCTGGAAGAAATCTGGAAGGCGGAAAAAGCGTCGTTACAGGGGACTCAAATCGTCAGAAGCAGTCTTGAAAAGGCCCGCAGCGATATGGAACTCGCTCGCCGTGCCGGAGATTTGGCTCGCATGTCCGAGATTCAATACGGAATAATTCCGGGCCTCGAAGAAAAGCTAACCACCGCCGCTGCAGCAGAAGCGGCCGAGAAGCAATTACTTCGTAATCGAGTCACTGAGGAAGAAATCGCAGATGTAGTCTCCCGGGCTACAGGCATTCCGGTGAGTAAGATGTTGGAGGGAGACAAACTCAAGCTGCTCGATATGGAAGCGGCTCTGCACCGGCGGGTTATCGGTCAGCATGAAGCGGTTGTGGCGGTGGCGAACGCCGTGCGTCGTTCCCGTTCTGGCTTGTCTGACCCGAATCGGCCCAATGGCTCTTTCATGTTTCTGGGCCCGACTGGCGTAGGTAAGACTGAATTATGCAAGGCCCTGGCGGAGTTTCTGTTCGATACCGAAGATGCCATGGTCCGGATCGATATGTCTGAGTTTATGGAGCAACACTCGGTGGCACGATTGATCGGTGCGCCCCCCGGCTATGTCGGCTACGAAGAGGGTGGTTACCTGACCGAAGCAGTCAGGCGACGACCCTACTCGGTATTGCTATTGGACGAAGTGGAAAAGGCCCACCCGGACGTTTTCAATATCTTGCTGCAAGTATTGGATGACGGCAGGCTGACGGATGGCCACGGGCGCACTGTAGACTTTCGAAATACTGTTATCGTGATGACTTCCAATCTCGGTTCCGATCGAATTCAGGAGTTAATAGAGACTGGAGCTGACGACGAGCAGTCCTATGGGGCTGTGAAAAAAATTGTTCTGGATGTGGTGGTGAAACATTTCTCGCCTGAGTTTGTCAACAGAATTGATGAAATTGTGGTGTTCCACCCCTTAGGGAAGGAGCAGATACGTGCTATTGCCGAGATCCAACTGGAGTTACTGAATCAACGCCTGGTCAACAACGAACTCGCTCTCAAGGTCTCCGATGCGGTTCTGGATCATATTGCCAGCACTGGCTACGATCCTGTTTATGGCGCCCGTCCGCTGAAACGGGCTATTCAGAACCTGATTGAGAACCCGCTGGCACAGGAGGTATTGAAGGGAAGCTACGTGGCCGGCGATACGATTTTCGTCGATATGGATTCCAAGGGCGAGTATCGCTTCAGCAAAACTGCGCTAGCGCCTGATTCCGCAGTTGCTTAGGTGATGGGTTTTTCCCGCATAACTGCTTGACTTTCCTTGCATAAATGGCAGAATCTCTGTGCTTGAGCAGAGCGTTTGGAAAATCCTCATTCAATCTGCAGTAGTGTGTGATCGCCGCAACCGGCAAGCAAACCCACTACCGTCTAGGTGTCAGACCACATCCACCTAAGGCTTCTATCACGTTATCGCGTACGAGGCCGACATTGAAGCAAGTCGTGCATGGTTTTAATGCGGCTTGTGGAATGTCAAAACTTAATTAAAAAATATTGATTTTTCGGCAGGCTGTTACAGCCCGTCGATGGGTTTGGCTATCTGCATGCAGAGGCAATAGTAGCAAGGCTTAGAGGCAAATAAAGTGGAACAACTATCTGGTGGTGAAATGCTGATTCGTGCGCTGCACGATGAGGGTGTTGAAATCATATTCGGCTATCCCGGCGGTGCCGTATTACATATTTATGATGCCATATTCAACCAGGACAAGGTGGAGCATATCCTCGTGCGTCATGAGCAGGCTGCGACCCATGCCGCCGATGGCTATGCCCGTTCCACCGGTAAACCCGGCGTGGTGCTGGTGACCTCGGGTCCAGGTGCGACCAATGCCATTACCGGCATCGCCACAGCTTACATGGATTCAATTCCCCTGGTGGTGATATCTGGCCAGGTAGAAAAGAGAATGATTGGTACCGATGGGTTTCAGGAGACCGACATGGTCGGTATTTCGCGCCCCATTGTGAAACACAGTTTTATGGTGCGGGATCCATCTGAAATTCCGATGATCGTCAAGAAGGCTTTTCATATTGCCACTACTGGGCGACCTGGCCCGGTTGTTATAGATATTCCTAAAGATGTAACCGATCCGAAGATAAAATTGCCCTATGAATACCCGGCAGATATCAAGCTGAGGTCTTACACCGTCCCAGTCAAGGGTCATTCGGGGCAGATAAAGAAGGCGGTGGACGCGCTGCTGTCTGCCAAGCGTCCGATGATCTATAGCGGTGGCGGAGTCGTACAGGGAAATGGTTCAGAATTACTCGTTAAGCTGACACGCAAACTTGGTTATCCTATAACCAATACCCTCATGGGTCTGGGGGCTTTCCCCGCTTCGGACCAGCAATTTCTTGGCATGCTGGGCATGCATGGCACCTATGAAGCGAATATGGCCATGCATTACTGTGACGTGTTGCTTGGAATTGGAGTGCGTTTCGATGATCGGGTAACGAATTCCGATATCAGCAAGTTTTGCCCCGACGCCACGGTTTTGCATGTCGATATCGATCCCGCATCAATTTCGAAAACTGTTACCGCGGATGTGCCTATCGTTGGTTCGGTGACATTGGTTCTAGAAGAAATGTTGGCGCAGATCGGGAATTCCAAATCCAGCGTGGACAAGCAGGTGCTGGAAGTCTGGTGGAAGCAGATTGATCAATGGCGGCAGAAGGATAGCCTGGCCATTAGCTCGGCCGAAGACGGGACTATCAAGCCCCAACAAGTGGTGCAGGCGGTTTACGAAATCACCAAAGGCGATGCTTTCGTTAGTTCCGATGTTGGTCAGCACCAGATGTTTGCTGCCCAGTATTACAGATTCGATAAACCACGTCGTTGGATAAACTCCGGTGGTCTTGGCACCATGGGGTTTGGGTTTCCGGCGGCAATGGGTGTGCAGTTTGCACATCCCGATGCAGTCTCGGTCTGTATTACCGGAGAAGGGAGTTTCCAGATGAACCTGCAGGAATTCGCCACCTGCATGCAGTATCAACTGCCTATCAAAATAATCTGTCTGAATAATCAGGCGCTGGGAATGATAAAGCAGTGGCAGGATATGCAATACGGTGGCCGTCATTCTCACAGCACCTATGCGGAGTCTCTGCCAGATTTTACGAAATTGGCGGAAGCCTACGGCCATGTTGGCATCAAGATTGAAAAATTATCTGAACTTAACTCTAAACTCGAAGAGGCGTTCGCTCTTAAGGACAAGTTGGTGTTCGTGGATGTAATGGTCGATCCAAATGAACATGTGTACCCGATGGCAATCAAGGGTGGCGCTATGAAAGACATGATATTGAGCAAATCGGAGCGAACTTGATATGCGACATATAATTTCGGTACTACTGGAGAACGAGCCGGGCGCATTGTCCCGGGTGGTCGGTTTATTTTCCCAGCGAAACTATAATATTGACTCTCTGACGGTGGCGCCCACGGAGGATAAATCCTTGTCTCGTCTCACCATGACAACAAGCGGTGACGAAGCGCGTATCGAACAAATCACCAAGCATCTGAACAAGATTGTGGATGTGGTGAAACTGGTTGATCTTACCGAGGGTGCTCACATAGAGCGTGAATTGATGTTAATCAAGGTAAAGGCGGTTGGTGCCCAGAGAGTCGAAGTAAATAGAACTGTGGATATATTCCGCGGCCAGATCGTGGATCTGACCGGCAACGTATTTAGCATTCAACTCACCGGCAACAGCGCCAAACTGGATGCTTTTATTTCGGCGTTAGGAGATAGCATCGTGATGGAAGTCGCCAGGACCGGAGTGTCGGGAATATCTCGTGGAGAGAAGACTCTCAGTTTATAATGTACTAATTGATGTTTCGTGATTAGAAGATTCACAAGAGTAAATTGATAGATCAGAGAAGACTCTCAGTCTCTGACATACTATATTGAAGTTTCGTAACAACGGGACGCGTACGGCGCTAATGGATAGATAAAAGAAGACCCTCAGCATTTGAACTTCTATATATGAAGAATCGGGATCAGGTTAAACTTTCCGGTGCCCACCATCTACCCCTTCTTACTCGCGACCACACGCGCTTCTATTTTTTCGGCGCTGCGGAAACCGTGTTCTCCCAGGGGAATCTCTGAATCCGAATAGAAGCATGTTTCTACCACCTGCAGAGACTGCGGGTAGCGTGTTCTCCTACGGCTCAGACAGTCCTCGCTTGACCTGAAAAAATAGAAGCGTTAACACGTGTCCTGATTGCGATTAAGAAGGGATAGATGGCAGGCACCTTAATTCAGTGTTCGGCTGTAGAGCGCGGTTAAACTACAACGGTAATCTGCGAAGCCCAAAGAATAACTTAAAGCACTTTCTTCATAGCGGTCATATATTTTCTCAGACGTTTACCCACTACTTCAATCGGATGGGAGCGAATGCTCTCGTTCACAATGATCAGGTCTGCATTATCGATGCCCAGGTCGTTAAGTTGCAGACCCTTGCCGATAACATCGGTATCGATCCTGGTCATGAAATCGGCCAGCAGTGGTTCGCACTCGTGGGAAAACAGATAGCAGCCATACTCAGCGGTATCGGAAATCACCTTGTTCATTTCGTAGAGTTTCTTGCGACCAATCAGGTTCGCAATCAGCGGCACCTCGTGCAATGACTCATAGTAGGCGGACTCTTCGATAATGCCGCTGTCGGTCATGGTCTCGAAGGCGAGTTCCACGCCTGCTTTTATCATCGCTACCATCAGGATGCCGTTGTCATAATATTCCTGCTCCGGAATTTCCATATCACCGGCGGTGGATTTTTCGAAGCCGCTTTCTGTAGTGGCTTCTCGCCACTTCAGCAGTTTCTGATCGTCGCGGGCCCAATCTTCCATCATGCCACCGGAAAAATCACCAGTGATGATGTTGTCCATGTGCTTCTGGTATAAGGGGGCCATAATCTGCTTTAACTCTTCCGTTAGCTCGTTGGCAATAAGCTTGGCGGGATTGGATAATCTATCCATCATGTTGGTGATGCCACCGTGCTTCAGACCTTCCGAGATGACTTCCCATCCGTGTTGTACCAGTTTTGATGCATAAGCTGTGTCTATGTTCTTCTCAATCATTTTGTTGAAGCATAAGATCGAACCGGTCTGCAACATTCCGCACAAAATCGTCTGTTCACCCATCAGGTCTGATTTTACTTCGGCGATGAATGACGATTCCAGAACGCCAGCTCGATGACCGCCTGTGGCAGCCGCATAAGCCTTGGCAATGTCCAAGCCGTCACCATTTGGGTCGTTTTCCGCGTGTACAGCGATGAGAGTGGGCACGCCAAAGCCGCGCTTATATTCCTCACGGACTTCGGTGCCCGGACATTTTGGCGCCACCATGACCACGGTGATATCGTCCCGTATCTGCATGCCTTCCTCGACGATATTGAAACCATGAGAGTACGCCAGACTGGCGCCCTGTTTCATTAGCGGCATGATTTGCTCCACAACCGAGCGGTGTTGTTTGTCGGGTGTTAGATTCAAAACCAGATCCGCGGCGGGGATGAGTTCGTCGTAGGTGCCGACGACGAACCCATTTTCGGTGGCATTCTTCCAGGAAGCGCGTTGCTCACTGATGGCAGATTCACGCAGTGCATAGGAAACATCCAGCCCGCTGTCGCGCATATTGAGGCCCTGGTTCAAGCCCTGTGCGCCAGCCCCAACGATGACTACTTTCTTTGTCTTGAGTTTGTTTACACCATCACTAAATTCGCTTCTATCCATGAAGCGGCACTTGCCCAGTTGTTCTAACTGCAAGCGCAGTGGCAACGTATTGAAATAATTCATGGATAAGCTCCGAAAACTCTGTTCTTTATGGTGATAATTGATGCCCAGACGATATGCATTTCATGCTTTTTAGTGAGGCGCGATCATATAGCATCTGGAATCTTGGGTAAAATGTTTAGTTACGACGGAAATAGTCCCGCAAGCCCGCGCAAGGGGCTGTATAATCCAATTTCCCGTTAATTATCAGCTATAAGCAGGATATCGATGAGTACTGAAGATCAGGAACTCAAGTCTGACAACGTTCTGCCCATCGATGAACACGAGGAAATCGTATCGGAAGGCGGCAAGAAGGTGCGCAGACGCGGCATCTACCTGTTGCCTAACTTACTGACGCTGGGTGCCTTATTTTCGGGGTTTTATGCGGTCATTGCGGGTATGTCCGGTGATTTCAATGAAGCCGGATGGGCTATTCTGATTGCCGGCGTACTCGATTTGCTGGATGGTCGCATTGCCAGACTAACCAATACCCAGAGCGCTTTTGGTGCACAATTCGATAGTCTCTCCGATATGGTGTCCTTCGGCGTGGCGCCATCGCTGATCATGTTCAGTTGGGCATTCGGGCCATTGGGGAACGTGGGCTGGGCTGCCAGTTTTATCTATATGTCTTGCGCTGCGCTGCGCCTGGCGCGCTTTAATGTGCAATTGGATACGATGGATAAGCGTTTCTTCCTGGGGCTCCAGAGTCCCATGGCCGCTGGTCTGGTCACCTTCGTGCCCTGGGTGTGTTACAAATACGGTGTAGAAGTCACGCCGTTGGTTGCTTACCTCGCGGCTATGCTGACGGTTTTTACCGGTCTCCTGATGATATCCAACTACAAGTATTTCAGTTTTAAGGAGCTGCACTTTACAGGCACTGTGCCTTATGTGGTGTTTGTCTTTGCGGTAATATTGCTGGTGGTGGTAGCGCAGAATCCCCACGAAATGCTGCTCGGCATGAGTATCATCTACGTGGCGTCGGGGCCGGGCGTCTGGTTGTTCAGGAAACGGCCTGGAGTAAAATCATTGTATGCAGAAGAAAACCAGACGAAATCCAGCAAGAGGAAGAAGCAGCAGCCCTCACGGAATGAATAGACTGTATCGCACTGTCTGTCACACTATCGGCTAGTACATTCTCAAACTGTGTCATTATGAATACAGCAACAACTTAATCCTGAAAGAAAATCGAACCCTAAAGGGGATATCCCATGTTGATTAAGAAACCAGCAGACATCAGGCCCTCGGAAATTACACCGGAATCTGTCTATCGAAATCGTCGTGAGTTTATGGCTGCTGGGACCAGGCTGATGCTGGGCGCGGCAGTTGCCGGCGCGCTGCCATCGATCGCGAATGCACAAGATGGAGATCGACTAAAGGCACGAGCACCCACAACCATGTCGAGGTCAGCACCCGCGCCCTGGTGGCAGGATAAGTTTGCAGATATCAAGCCCGCCCCCGATTCCGAACCATTTTATACGGGGGAGACTCTGACCCCGTATCGGGACGTGACACATTACAATAATTTTTATGAATTTGGCATGGACAAATCAGATCCTTCTTCGAACTCCGGCGAATTTAAGGTCGATCCATGGTCTGTTGAAATTAGCGGTGAAGTGGCAAAACCGGGGACTTATCACCTGGAAGATATACTCAAGCCCCACGCGCTGGAAGAAAGAATTTATCGGTTGCGCTGTGTCGAAGCCTGGTCCATGGTGATTCCCTGGATAGGATTTTCCCTGGCGGACCTGATCAAGCGATTTGAGCCGACTTCCAAGGCGAAATACATAGAGTTTGAGACGCTGATAGATCGGGACACCATGCCCGGTGTTCGTTCTCGCTTTGCCATCGTCGATTGGCCTTACCGGGAAGGCCTGCGCATGGATGAAGCCATGAACCCACTTACGCTAATGGCGGTTGGGCTCTATGGTAATTACCTGCCTCCCCAAAACGGAGGACCCTTGCGCTTGATAGTGCCGTGGAAGTACGGGTTCAAGAGCATCCAGTCTATTTTCAGGATCAATTTTGGGGAA
>JADFIJ010000277.1 GCA_022566775.1 Pseudomonadota bacterium
CGGCTGACCGAAATTCAGGTCAACATGAAGCGAATCCTGAATATCGTACTGTGCGCAGAGCCGGCGCTGGAACAACGCCTGCGGCGCGGAAAACAATTCCGGCAATTGTTATTGCAGATATCCCACCGGTTTTATCTTCAGCCCATGGATGCGGACACCATCAATCGTTTCCTGATTCTCTATCTGCAGCAGGCGGGCAAGACCGGGCTACAGCTGGAAGCGGCAGCACTCCCGACGTTTTACAAGTTTTGTAAAGGCTTTCCTGGCTTGGCCACTCGCCTGTGTCAATTAGTAGTGGATGCGAGGCAGGGAGAATCCGACCTATGGGCTATAAGCAAGACTGAACTCGATAGTCTGGTACGACGATTGGCGCCTGCACAGAGTCGAATCAGGGGGTTTTTTCTAAAAGCGAATGCCTGGTCTGTGGCCGGTCCTATCGCTGCGGTGTTACTCGTTCTTGCGTTGGTATTACTCTATCAAATTGTGCAAAACAGCTACTCCAATGGGGGAGCTAATGCATTAAACCCAGAAGCGTCGGTACAGGAACGAACGGTACAGTAACGTGCCTGTGAATGTTCTGCGACTTCTGCCTTCCTGTCTCGCCGTCAAATCCTCAAGCCCGATTATTTTCCACGGCGACTGTTTTTCTTCTTCCCCGTCTCTTGTCTGTGTTTTTGACCGTATATTTTCCTTGCGGATGGAACCAAATGCCTGTCGCTGTCTCCAATCAGATCTGACCTGCCCAGTTTATGTAGCGCCTCTCTCAGCATCGGCCAGTTCTTCTCATCGTGAACGCGTAGGAATGCTTTCTGTAGGCGCCGCTGCTTCAGATCCTTGCAAACACTCAACTTCTCACTCTTATACCGCACCTTCTGCAGTGGATTTCTTTCCGAGTAATACATCGCAGTAGCCAGTGACATCGGTGATGGATAAAAGGTCTGTACCTGGTCCGGTTTGAAATTCTTTTGCTTTATCCAGAGGCTGAGGTTCAACATATCTTCTTCATCGCAACCGGGGTGAGCGGCAATGAAGTAGGGTATCAAATATTGTTTTTTTCCTGCCTTGCGGGAAAATTCGTCGAACAGGCGCTTAAATTCATCATAGCTGGAGATGTCGGGCTTCATCATTTTCGAGAGTGTTTTATGCTCGCTGTGCTCCGGTGCAATTTTCAGGTAACCGCCAACATGGTGAGTCACCAGTTCTTCGATATATTCGGGATCTTTTAGCGCCAGGTCGTAGCGCAAACCAGAAGCGATGGCGACGCGTTTAATCCCGGGAATCGCCCGTGCTTTTTTATAGAGTTGGGTGGTGGCGCTATGGTCTGTCTTCAGGTGCTGACAGATATTCGGATAGACACAGGATAATCGCTTGCAGGTTTTTTGAATCTTCGGCGATTTACAATTTAGCATGTACATGTTGGCGGTGGGACCACCGAGATCGGAGATGGTGCCGGTGAAGCCTGGGATCTGGTCGCGTATTTTTTCAATCTCCCGCAACACCGATGCTTCCGAGCGGCTCTGAATGATGCGGCCTTCATGCTCGGTAATCGAACAGAATGTACAACCACCAAAACAACCTCGCATGATATTTACCGAAGTCTTGATCATGTCGTAGGCAGGAATCCTGGCATCGCCGTAACTGGGATGTGGTCTGCGTTGATAAGGTAAATCGAACACCCAGTCCATCTCATCGGTGCTCAGGGGAATTGGCGGCGGGTTAACCCAGACCTCCTGGGTGCCGTGTTTCTGTACCAGCGTCTTCGCGTTATAGGGATTTGCTTCCTGGTGCAGTATGCGGGAGGCGTGGGCATACAGAGCGGGGTCATTTGTCACTTTATTAAAAGAGGGCAGGCGGATATAGCTTGTCAGCGGATCGAATTCAGCCTTGCGTTGCAAGGGCAGGGGAATGATTCTTACGGCTGATACAGCGGGTTCTTTGACTTCCGTGTCGGTGTCTTGCCGCTGTTGCGTTGACCTGCTGTGAAAATCGTAAGGGTTGGGCATCTGGTCAATTTTAGCCGGCCAGTCGATTCTGGTTGAGTCAATTTCAGTCCAGTGCGCAGGCAGCTCTTTCTTGACGATGGCAGTGCCGCGGAGTTGCCAGAGGTCCGCGATGGACTCACCGGCGGCGACGCGATGGGCGAGCTCGACCAGGGCCCGCTCGGAGTTTCCGAACAGCAGAATATCTGCATTTGAATCGATAAGAATCGAGCGCCGCACGGCGTCGCTCCAGTAGTCATATTGGGCTATTCGGCGCAGACTGGCCTCTATGCCGCCAATCACAATGGGGGTGTCATAGTAGGCTTCGCGACAACGTTGGCTATAGACAATCACCGATCGATCGGGTCGTTTGCCGGCGACACCGCCTGGGGTGTAGGCATCATCGCTACGCTTGCGCAGGTCGGCAGTGAAGCGATTAATCAGGGAGTCCATGTTGCCGGCGGTGACGCCAAAGAATAAATTCGGCTGCCCCAGTTGCTTGAATGCCTCCGCGCTACTCCAGTTCGGTTGCGAGATAATGCCCACGCGATAGCCCTGTGCTTCGAGTACGCGGCCAACCACCGCCATGCCAAAACTGGGGTGATCTACATAGGCGTCGGCGGTGACGATAATGATATCGCAGCTATCCCAGCCCAGGGCTTCCATCTCTTCACGGGACATGGGCAGATAGGGTGCGGTGCCAAAGCACTCTGCCCAGTATTTAGGCTGGGCATACAGCTTCGGTGGCGAATCTGTCTGCTTGGGCTTTCGATCTCGTTGGGATGAAGTTAATGACATTTCGGTGATAGAGGCGCGTCGTCGAGGCGCGCTAAAATAATTGATCCAGGGGAATAAGCTCCCCGTTGAGTATAAGCTCGCCATCTTCGACAGAACCATTCAACAGGATTCTGCCGTTGTCGATCCTGATGTATTGCTGCTGCACATAGGGGTCGACCATTTCCGCAGCAGGGCTTCTCATAATTGCTGCCAGATCGAGGGATACGTCAAGTTTCACGGTGTGGGTGTCGATCGCAGT
>JADFIJ010000278.1 GCA_022566775.1 Pseudomonadota bacterium
CTATGGCATCGACTTCACCCTCGCAGAAATCAAACAGCTCAATGTCAGCGAAGGCTTCCGCATGGAAAATGGAGAAAAGCGACAAAGCTTCTCACAACGATTCCCGCTCGGCGCGTCGTCATTTCGAGTGCCGACGCTGCGCGAAGAAATTGAATTAATTCAGGGTCTGAATAAATCCACAGGAAAAGACATTGGCATCTATCCGGAAGTGAAATCACCGGCGTTTCATCGCGCTGCCGGCAAAGACCTCAGCACGGCTCTCATCGAGATGCTGAAGTCCTATGGATACACATCGAAGCAAGACAAGGTTTTTGTACAGACATTCAGTTTCGAAGAGCTGAAGATAATTCATGATGAAATTCTCCCGGCCGCGGGCATCGAACTGAAATTGGTTCAACTGGTCGGCGACGAGGAATCTTATGGCTGGATGTTCGACGAGACCGGCATGCAAACCGTCGCCCGTTACGCCGATGGTTTCGGTCCAGAGAAAGGCTTGATCATCGATCGTGATTCCACCAGGGGCAATATCATCATCAGCGATCTGGTTAAACTCGCTCACGCTAACGGCATGCAGGTACATCCCTATACCTTTCGCCTGGACCCGGGTCAGGTCCCGGACTACGCGGATAGTTTTGAAGAATTGCTGGAATTATTTTACTTTGACGCCGACATCGATGGGGCTTTTACGGACTTTCCCGATCGGGTTGTGGATTTCCTGAGAAACAAAAAATAGCAGAGTCAGCTCCGGAGATATTGCGCTTGGGGTCAGGCCTTGCGTGTTGGCGCCTAAGGCAGAGCGTAGACGCTAACACGCAAGACCTGACCCCCTACTCTCCCCTAAGGAACCTCTGATCAATTCCATGGCCACCATCTTGTGCTTTATAGCTTGAAAATTCGTATCGCATTTTCGCTGCGAACCTTCTGACGCTGCGTTTCCGGCAGCCGGTCGACACGGGCCAGGCAACCTTCCATGTCTCCCAGGTTAAAAGGGTAGTCGGAGCCGTACATCAGCTTGTCACTGCCCCCCACTCGAAGGCACATCTCCAGCGCCTCGAATTCGTAGCAGACACTGTCATAGTATATCTGGCGCAGGTATTCGCTCGGTGGTTTACTAATATTGACGCGGGCGCGCCTGGTCACATCATAGACCCGGTCCAGTCGGCCCACGAGATAAGGCAGCGTGGCGCCGGCATGGGCGGCAATGAGTTTGAGATTGGGGTAGCGATCGAAGAAACCTTCTCCGATCATGCGCACCACCGCCACAGAAGTGTCCACCATGAAGCCGATGGAGGCGACCATGGCATACTGACTCAGGGCCAGCTCCTGGGTGCCGGGCGGCACCGTAGGGTGGACGAGAACCGGTAGGGCGCGGTCATCGATCGCCTGCCAGATGGGCGCGAACAGGTCGTCGGTCAAGTGCCTGCCATTAATATTCCCGAGCGTGAGCACGGCAACGGCGCCTTGCTCGCAGGCACGGGCAAGTTCCGGGACTGCCAGTTCCGGGTACTCCCAGGGTAGGGAAGCCATCCAGCGGATTTGCTCGGGGTATTTTGCCTGGGCTTCGGCGAAGTCGTTATTGACCGATTGTGCGGCCTCGAGGCTTATTTCGCCGCCGCCCCAGAACACACTCGGCGCGGGCAAGCTGATGATCGCCATATCGACGCCGGCGGCTGCCATCTTTTCCATCCGCGCCTCAAAATCGAAGTGCTGCGGCTCCAGTACGTTGAAACTCGCCCCCCGGTAGTGAACCGTATCCGGACTGTCCAGGCTTGGCGCAACTTCATAATCGGGCCCTCCGTGCCGACGCAAGAGTTCGAGCCAGTTCTTGGTAAACATATGGGAATGTACATCGATAACCGTACTCATCATCAGTCTCCCGCCGCCTTTCTTATCTGTTGACCCTATCCGCCTCAGCGGCTATGAATCCAAAAGAGGCCCAGCTGCTTCCTGCCAGTATGCTTGCCAGCATGGCATCGGACGCGGCCCGATCGTCATTATAATAAAACCAGTTAGCGAGGCCGTAAGCGACCGCTGCATTTGCCGGATCGTCGCCATTGGCGGCCATCATGTCGTCTATGAGAATCTCGCCCTTATACAAGAGACAAAGCTCGTGATAACTTCGGTTTTCGATAATGTTCATGTCTGCAGAAATATCTTCCAGGGCTGCTGCCGCCTCGGCAGGCATTCCCATGCGCCTGTATATCATGTAGATCCAGTGGCCTGTCGACACCAGGTTGTCGTCATTGCCGCCGAGATTGTAACCATTTTGAAATGCTCTCAGAGCGTTTCCCCAATCCTGTTTCAAATAATAAGCCAGCCCCAGGTGATACCAGATATTGCCGTGGGTGGTGGTGAGAGGAATGTTCTGTGCATTGGGTAAACCGTCTGGTTCAATTCTGTTTTCCTGACCTTCGATCAGGCCGGCAGCTGCTTCGAAATCGACGATGGCGCGGTCAAACTCCCGTATTGAAATATAACGGTGGCCACGGTGGCGGTACATTCTGGCATCCCCTGGATGTTTTGCTATGCCCTCGGTAAAAATCTCGATGGCTGAGCGGTAGTTCCCCATATATGCGGTACGCCGGCCAAACCAGATTAGTTTTTCCGCCGCCATCGGGTCCCTGTCATAGTCTTCTTTGGCGGCTTCAAATTTTTCTATGGTCGCCGCGTCTGCTGCCGGAGAAATTAATGACTCTCCCATGAGCGACAACGCCTCGACACCTGCCGGGACCACAGGCAAAAACTCTACAGCCGACCTGGTTTCGCCGGCAAAGATCAAACAGATGCCGGCAAATGCAAGCGCTAACAAATTTTTCATAACAAAACCCTCTCCCCTGGTTCAGATCATTCCAATTGCTGAATGCAGTCATCTTCTAACAGTTGCTGTATTTCATCCTCGCTATAACCAATTTCAACTAGCACCTCGCGTGTATGTTCACCTAACCCCGGCGCTGCCCCGGGTTTGATCTTGTCTGCTCCACTCACCTCGAAGGGGCTGTTAATG